>NZ_JAAFYZ010000074.1 GCF_018274385.1 Catenulispora pinistramenti
CCTACAGTGCCGGTGGCCGGGGGTCAAGTTCGCGCTGAACAAAACCGCAGCTCACACACCCAACCGCCGCGCGCGGACTTTACCCCCGGACACCGGTGCTGTACCCCCCGGGCTGACGACGCGACCGAGGGGAACGGACCGTAGCCACCCCACAAACCGCAGCCGCTGAGACTAGATCAGCCACCCGAGGGAACCGCGCTAGTTTCCCTGAGGTTGCCGAGGCCCGCCGGAGGCCCGGCCCTTCACCACAGCCCTTGACCTTGCACTGGCTTACTGGAGTTGAAGAGGCCTGAGGTGAGGCGGGGTTGTGAACGCGAAAACCGGCAGCCGATAGACAGACTCGCCGACCCGAACCCCGAACCGGCTCAACTATGACCGAAGGCCGTAAAAGGCTTTGAAAACCACAGATCAACCGTAACTCGATCAGCAAACTGCACCCCCCTACAAACTCCACCCGCGCCCACTTCCAGTTCCAGTTCCAGAATCCCGCAGCACCAGCCGGGAACCGATCCCGTTCGGCGACCGGCACGTCGCGAACTACCGGGCAACGGTTGCCTGATGCGGTACTAGCTACCAGCCGAACGGCTACCAGCCGAACAGCTACTAGCCGAACAGGTCAGGGTCCGACACTACGATCTGGTCCCACAACGGCCGCGCCTGGAACCACCCGGCGAAGTGCCCGCCGATCTGCTCCCGCACCATCAGGGCCGTCTCCCGGTCGATCAGCTTCGGCGTGCCGGCCGCCATCGCCAGCAGCTGCGCCTGGCAGGAGCGCTCCATTGTCACGAACCACCACACGGCTTCGGCGACCGACTCGCCGACCGTGATCAGGCCGTGGTTCTGCAGGATCGCGGCCTTGTGGTCGGCCAGTGCGGCGCCGATGCGCTTGCCCTCTTCGACGTCGCCGGCGACGCCGCGGTAGCCGGCGTAGAAGCCGTGGTCCTCGAAGAAGGCGCAGGCGTCCTGGGTGATCGGGTCCAGGGGGATGCCGAGGGCGGCGAAGGCCTTGCCGTGCAGGGAGTGGGAGTGGGCGGCGGCGATCACGTCCGGGCGGGCGCGGTGGACCTCGGCGTGGATGACGAAGGCGGCGCGGTTGACGTGGAAGCGGCCCTCCAGGACGTTGCCGTCGTGGTCGCAGCGGATCAGGTCGGAGGCCTTGATCTGGGTGAAGGACTGGCCGAAGCCGTTGACCCAGAAGGTGTCCGGGAACTCCGGGTCGCGCACCGTGATGTGGCCGGCCACGCCTTCGGAGAAGCCGAACCTGCCGAAGATCCGGAAGCCCGCGGCCAGCTGCTCCTTGCGATACTGGCGCTCGGCGGCGACGTCGTCTTCGAACGTCGGCGGGACCGGGAAGTAGAGCTCCTGCGCGGCGTTGCCCACGGCCTGCTCGACCTGCTGGACGTCCGGTTTGGTGGTGGTCATGGCCGGCCCTTCCTAATCGGATACATTTCTGTATCGGATGCGTTCCTGTATCGTTGCCGGGGATGGGAAGAGGTGTCAAGGGTCCGTGCCCAAGGGGATGACGAAGCGCCGGCCGCAGACGCTGGCCAAGCTGCTTGACGCGGCACTGGAGGCGTTCGCCGAGAACGGATTCGGCGGCACGCGCATCGAAGACGTCTGCGAACGCGCCGGCTACACGCGCGGTGCCTTCTACTCGAACTTCGCGAGCAAGGAGGAGCTGTTCTTCGCGCTCTTCGACCGGCACGCCGAGCGCGTCCTGGAGCGGTTCGAGAGGCAGGCGGCGGCCCTCGGCACCGGGCCGCTGACGGTGCAGGACATCGCTGCGGGGCTCGCGGACTTCGACCAGGACGAGCGCACCTGGTACCTGGTCACCACCGAGTTCACGCTGTCCGCGATCCGCGACCCCGGGGCGGCGCAACGGCTTGCGGAGCATGATGCGCGGCTGCGCGTGGAGGCGGTGCGGCTGCTGGGGGAGTTGCTGACGCGCGCCGGGATGCGCACGCGCGATGGCGTGGAACTGGAGTCGTTGGTCAGGATGCTGATCGCGGTTCGCGAGGGGGCATTGGCGCAGAGCTACGTGGAGCCGGGAGTCTTGCCGCCGGGGAGTCTGGAGCGGCTGTTCCTGCCGGCGTTGTTGGGGGCTGTCACCGAGGCTGTTTGACGCCGGTGATCACCAGCGGCCGACCGATGAGCGAGTCGAGGATTTCACGCGCGGTTTGCAGGTCTTCGATCTGCTTCGTGATGCGTGCGCGCTCGACGGCCAGCCCTTCGTGCAGCTCCGGGCAGCGTCCGGTCAGGACCACCGAGTCGTCGTAGACGTTCGGCAGGATCTCGGCGATGGCCGACGTGCCGAGGCCCGCGGACAGCAGGACACGGATCCGATGGACGGTCGCCACGCTGCGGTCGTCATAGACGCGATAGCCGCTGGGCAGGCGTTCCGGGGCCAGGAGCCCTTGTTCCTCGTAGTAGCGCAGGGAACGGATCGAGGCGCCGGTGCGGCGGGAGAGTTCGCCGATCTTCATGGGACCAGGAGAACCCCGGGTTGACTCTCACGTCAATGTGAGGCTTTAGCTTCGCGGCATGAATAGTGACGGACAGAAGATCGCGGTGTTGGGACTCGGGCCCATGGGACGGGCGCTGGCCTCGGCGTTCGCCGGTGGCGGGCATGCGGTGACGGTGTGGAATCGGACGCCGGGGCGGATGCCGGCGGCGTTGGAGCTGGTCGCGGCGGCGGCGTTGTCGTCGGCCTCGGAATCGGCCTCGGAACCCGCGCCCGCGCCGGCGATATCGATTGCGGAGTCGGTGCAGTCGGCGGTTCACGCCGCGGAAGTGGTCGTGGCGTGCCTGATAGACAACGAGGTGGTGCGTCAAGTCGTCGACGGCGTCGACTTCGGCGGACGCCCCCTGGTCAACCTGACGAGCGGCGACCCCGGACAAGCGCGGGACATGGCGGCGTGGGCAGCGTCTCGCGGCATCGGCTACCTACCGGGGGCGATCCTCACCTCGACCCCGATGATCGGCACGCCGGCCGGCACGGTCCTGCTGAGCGGAGACGCCGCGATCCACGCGGCCGTGGCGCCCGCGTTGTCCGCTCTCGGCGGACGCATCGTCTACCTCGGCCCCGATCCGGCGCGGGCGAGCGCGTTCGACGTGGCGCTCCTCGATCTGTTCGCCACCGCGACGAACGGCCTGCTCCACGCCTTCGGGCTGGCCACCGCCGAGGGCATCGCCCCGACCGAGTTCGCGGCCTTCGCCACGGGCATCGGCTCCCTGCTCCCGGATATGGCGACCCGCTTCGCCGAACAGCTCGAAGCCGGAGACTTCCCCGGCACCCGCTCCACGATCGCCTCGGCCGCCTCCGGCATCCGGCACGTCACCGCCGCCGCGCGGGCCCACGGCCTGGACACCGGCATGCTCGACACCGTGCGCCGGGCGATTGATCGGGCCGTGGCTCAGGGGTACGGCGCGGACGGCCTCGGACGGTTGGCGACGGCTTTCCGGCTAGAGGTAGAACCAGGACGAATTAGTGAGTAATAGCAACGAATCCTGATCATCGAGCCCTCCGTCTGACCCCACCAGCCCTCGGCCGGCCAGCCCCCCGCCGACAAGTCCCCGACCGCCCGGCGATACCGTTTAAGCGATCGCTCAAAACGGGAGGGCGCGAGATGAAGATCGTGATACCTGGCGGGTCCGGCCAGGTCGGTGCGTTGCTGGAACGGGCCTTCACGGCGGCCGGACACTCGGTCGTCGTGCTGAGCCGCGATCCGGTCCGGGCCGGCGAGGTGCGCTGGGACGGGCGGACGCTGGGGGCGTGGGCGGGGGAGATCGACGGGTGTGGCGTCGTCGTGAACCTGGCCGGCCGCAGCGTCAGCTGTCGCTACACGCCGGCGAACCTGCGGGAGATGATGGACTCGCGGGTCCGGTCGGCCCGCGTGGTCGGCCAGGCGATCGGCCGTGCCGAGCGGCCTCCGCGGGTCTGGCTCCAGGCCAGCACCGCCACGATCTATGCCCACACCTTCGGCCCGCCGCATGACGAGCGTGGTGTCATCGGCGGCGGCGGCGAGGCGAGGGTGCCGGGATACTGGGCCTACAGCGTCGAGATCGCCAAGAGCTGGGAACGCGAACAAGCCGAGGCCGACACCCCGCACACCCGCAAGGTCGCGCTCCGCTCGGCGATGGTGATGAGCCCGTCGCGCGCCGGCGTCTTCGACTACCTGTCCTGGCTCGCGCGCCCCGAGCTCAGCGGCGCCGTCAATCTGGCTGCTCCCGGACCGCTGCCCCAGCGCACCTTCATGCGCACGCTTCGGCAAGCGTGGGGCATGCCGATCGGGCTCCCGGCGACCAGGCAGATGGCCGCGATCGGCGCGTTCGGCGCGTTCGCGCTGCGCTCCGACACCGAGTTGCTGCTCAAGAGCCGCCGAGTCATCCCCGGCCGACTCCTCGATGCGGGCTTCCGGTTCAGCCACCCCGCCTGGCACGGCGCGGCGCGGGATCTGGTGCGCCGCACGCGTGCCGGCCGGGGGTGCTGACTGCCGATGCCGGAGTCGGCTACACCTCCGCGGCAGCCGACCACTGCACCACCAACTCGTCCTTCTCCCCGAAACGGATCAGGTGCCGGGCCACGACGTCCTCGACCGCGGCGAGCCGTTCGATGTCGTCGGCCCGCGCCTTCATGGACAGGGCGCCCGATTGCGCCGTCAGGGTGCAGTTGCCCGAGCAGAAGGTCAGGGCACCGGAGCGGCCGTCCTCCGCCTGCTCGGCGTCGACCTCGCGGCCCAGATGCGCCAGGAGCTGCTTCAGGTAGCGCTCGGGGCGCTCGGTGGGGACATTCGCGACGGATTCGATCATGTGCCGATTATCGCCGCGCTGCCCCGCACCCGCCCTTCGCGCGAGCCGGGCACGCCGGTCGCGCTCCGGACTTGAGTCGCGCCCCGGAGTCGAGTTGCGTCGCGAAGCGGAGCCGCGCGCTGCTGCACCCGAGCCGCGCCCCCGCGCCGCATCCCGGCCGCTCTCCACATCCAGGCCGCGCCTCATATCCGGGCCGCTCTCCATGTCCGGGCTGCGCCCCCATTCAGGCCGCGCCCCACATCCAGGCGGTGCCCCACACTCAGGCCGCGTCCCTCACTTCCCGGCAGCGGCCTCCGCGTCCCCCGCGTCCCCCTCGGCATCAGCCGAAGCCGCCGCCCGATCGTCCGCCGTCCGCCGCCGCAGGCGCGGCTGGCTCAGCGCCGGCGGCAGCCAGCCGCCGCCCTCGGCCACCCACACCAGGTCGGTGCCGGGCGGCACGATCTCATCGATGCGGTCCAGCAGCGCGTCGTCGAGGGTCACTTCCTGGCCGGCCAGGGAGGACTCCAGCTGGTCCATCGTGCGGGGGCCGATGATCACCGAGGTCACGCCCGGGTGCGCCAGCGGGAAGGCGGTCGCCAGCCGCGGCAGCGTGACGCCGGCCTCGTCGGCGAGCTTGAACAGTTCCTCGAGCGCGTCGTACTTCGCGGCGTTGGCCGGCAGCGAGGGGTCGAAGCGGTCGGCGCGCAGGGCCGCGCGGCCGACGCTGTAGTCCACTTCCTGGCCGCGGCGGAACTTGCCGCTCAGGAAGCCCCAGGCCAGCGGGCTCCAGGTGAGGACCCCCATGTTCAGCCGCTGGGCGGTGGGCAGGACCGCCCGCTCGATGTTCCGCGTGAGGATCGAGTAGGGCGGCTGCTCGGTGCGGAACTTCATCAGGCCGCGCCGTTCGGCCACGTGCCAGGCCTCGACGATCTGTTCGGCCGGGAACGTGGAGCAGCCGAAGTTCCGGATCTTGCCGGCCCGGACCAGATCGGTCAGGACGCCCAGGGTCTCCTCGATGTCCGTCGTCGGGTCCGGGCGGTGGACCTGGTAGAGGTCGATCCAGTCCGTCTGCAGACGCCGCAGGCTGTCCTCGACGGCGCGGGTGATGTAGCGGCGGGAGTTGCCGCCGTGGTTGCGCTGGTCGTCGAGCGAGAAGTGGACCTTGGTCGCCAGCACGATGTCGTCGCGGCGGCCCTTCAGCGCCTTGCCGACGATCCCCTCGGACTCCCCGGTGGAGTACATGTCCGCGGTGTCCACGAAGTTGATGCCGGCATCCAGGGCGGCGTGGATGATCCGCTCGCTGTCGGCGTGGTCGGGGTTGCCGATCTTGCCGAACATCATGGCGCCGAGGGCGTAGGTGCTCACTTCGATGCCGGTGGCACCGAGGACGCGGTAGTTCATCGTCATGGCCGCCGACGCTACGACCTGGAGTCGACTCCAGGTCAAGTGGCGCCCGGCCGGACGGGCGCCCCCTGCGACTCCGCGACCCCGGCGGGGCCGCGGTGAAGTCCTAGGACTTCACCGCGCTCCCGCTGAGCCACTGGTTCCAGTTCTCCTGCCAGTCCCCGTACCCGTTGCCCGGGGCGACCGTCTTCGGCGAGTTCTCCACCTGCACCAGGTCCCCGGGGATGGTGTTCTGGAACATCCAGGCCGCCCGGTCCAGGGACAGGCCCACGCAGCCGTGGCTGACGTTCGCATAGCCCTGAGACCCGACCGACCACGGCGCGGCGTGGATGTAGGTGCCCGAATACGTCAGGTGGATCGCGTACCGCACGTTCGGGATGTCGTAGGCGTCGCCGAAGCCGACCGACTGCGAGGTCATCGTCATCGACGAGTTCTTGTCGATGACCGCCATGGTCCCGCCCCAGGTGTCGTCACCGGGCATGCCGCCGGTCACCGGCATCGACCGGATCGCGCTGCCGTTCTGGTAGACCGTCATCTCGTGCTTGGACAGGTCCACCACCGACACCTGCTTGCGGCCGACGGTGAAGCCGAACGAGGTGTCGGCGCCGCCGTACTTCCCGGCCCCGGCCGGCACGCCGTCCAGGTTCAGCGACACCTGGACCTTGGTGCCGGGCTGCCAGTAGCTCTCCGGACGCCAGTCCAGCCGGGAGTCCGACAGCCAGCTCCAGTGCCCGGCCTGGGCCGGCGAGGTCTGCACGACCAGCGCCTTCTCCACCGCGGCGCGGTCGGTCACCGGGTGCGTGAACTGCACCAGGATCGGCATGCCGACGCCGACCGTGTCGCCGTTCTGCGGCTCGGTGGTCTGGAACTTCAGCTGCTCGTCGGCGCCCGGGGCGAAGGTGGTGAACGACGAGGACCGGGTCACCTGGGTGCCGTCGGACGCGACGCCGGTCGCCGTCAGCGTGTAGTGGGTGCGGGTGCGCAGATGGTCGTCCGCGGTCCACACCGTGCCGTCGGGGTTCAGCGATCCCGGGATCGCGGCGCCGTCCGGGGCGGCCAGCGTCACGTCGGCCAGCCGTTCCCCGGCCTGCGCCGTCACGCTCACCGGGACCTCGGTCCGGATGTTCGTGGCGCCGTCGGTCGGCACGCTGGTCAGGGGGATCGGCGTGGCCACCGGCTGTACGGTGGCGCTCGCGGTGCCCGGCACCGCGGCCGAGCCTAGGGCGCCGCCGAGCAACGTGGCGACGGCGGCGACGCCGAGGGTCCGGCGGGGATGGCGCGGGGTCCCGGTGCGCACTCTGGTCTTCCTCAGGTTCGTGGCGGATGAGCGGTGCATACCGATACATGTGCGCCGCTTCCTCCTCATATATGCCGATCGATGAGCCGAACGGCGGAAGGCGCGCTGAGTTGTCCCCCGGATGTTTGAACAGCGACGCGTAGCGTCTCCATGTCGGGCGGCGGTGGGAGGCGGGTGGGGGAAAGTGGTTTCATTTCCCGGTGAGCGACGTAAATAAGTGGACCCCGGAACTGGCGGCCGCGGACCGGGACACGGTCTGGCACCCCTACGCCCCGATGCCCTCCACGGTCGAGCCGTTCCCGGTGGTCGGCGCCGACGGTGTCCGCATCCGGCTGGCCGACGGCCGGGAGCTCATCGACGGCATGGCCTCCTGGTGGTCGGCGATCCACGGCTACCGGCACCCGGTCCTGGACCAGGCGGCCCGCGACCAGCTGGACTCCATGGCGCACGTCATGTTCGGCGGCCTCACCCACGCCCCGGCCGTCCGCCTGGCCGAGCGGCTGACCGCCCTGGCCCCGGCCGGGCTGGCGCACGTCTTCTTCGCCGACTCCGGCTCGGTCTCGGTCGAGGTCGCGATCAAGATGTGCCTGCAATACCAGCGCTCCCAGGGCCACGCCGCCCGCACCCGGCTGATGACCGTCCGCGGCGGCTACCACGGCGACACCTTCGGCGCGATGGCCGTCACCGACCCGGCCGGCAGCATGCACCAGCTGTGGGCCGACGTCCTGCCCCGGCACGTCTTCGCCGACCGCCCGCCGGCCACCCTCACCGAGGAGTACGCCGCACACCTGGCGGACCTGGCCGCCCGGCACGCCGACACCCTGGCCGCGATCATCGTCGAACCGGTCGTCCAAGGCGCCGGCGGCATGCACTTCTACGACCCCGAGGTCCTCAAGGTCCTGCGCGCCATCTGCGACGAACACGGCCTGCTCCTGGTCTTCGACGAGATCGCCACCGGCTTCGGCCGCACCGGCGAGCTGTTCGCCGCCGACCACGCCGGCCTCACCCCGGACATCATGACCGTCGGCAAGGCCATGACCGGCGGCTACCTGACGATGGCCGCGGTGCTGTGCACCACCGGCGTCGCCCACGGGATCTCCAGCGGCGAGGCCCCGGTGCTGATGCACGGGCCCACGTTCATGGCCAACCCGCTGGCGTGCGCCGTCGCCTACGCCTCCACCGGGCTGCTGCTCGACGGGACGTGGCGCACGCAGGTGGCCGGGATCGACAGGCTGCTGACCGCGCACTTGGAGCCGGCGCGGGAGCTGCCCGGCGTGGCGGATGTGCGGGTGCTGGGCGCGATCGGCGTGATCGAGATGGAGCGGCCGACGGACATGCGGACGGCGACCAAGGCGGCGATGGACGAGGGGGTGTGGATCCGGCCCTTCGGGAAGCTGCTGTATGTGATGCCGCCTTATGTGACGCCGGAGGAGGACGTCGAGCGGATCGCGGCGGGGCTGGTGGCGGCGGCCCGGGCTTCGGCCGTCTTGACCTGACCGGCCGGGTGGGGGCCTGGCCACGATCGCCGATCCGGGTGGCCGGGCCGCGATCATTGCCCCTTCCGCGATGGATCGATAGGCCATACCTTTCGAAGGGTGACTGACCCCGCCGTGCCCGCCTTGGCCGGGCTCGACCCGGCCGCTGTCGCCGATTTCCTCGCCGCCAAGGCCCCGGAGTTGGGGGCCCGGGCCCCGTTGACCGCCGAGCTGATCGCCGGCGGTCTTTCCAATCTCACCTACGAGCTGCGCGACGCCGATGGCCGCGCGTGGGTGCTGCGCCGGCCGCCGCTGGGGCACGTGCTGCCCACGGCGCACGACATGCGGCGTGAGTTCCGGGTGATCTCGGCGTTGGCCGGGACCGTGCCGGTCGCGCGGGCATACGTGCTCTGCGAAGACCCGGATGTGATCGGTGCGCCGTTCTACCTGATGGAGAAGGTTCAGGGCGTGGTGCTGCGGACGCGGGCACAGTGCGCGGCGCTCAGCGTGGCGCAGCGGCGGTCGGCGGCCGAGAGTCTGGTGGACGTGCTGGCCGCGGTGCACGCCGTGGATCCGGCGGCGGTCGGTCTGGCTGATTTCGGGCGGCCGGAAGGGTATCTGCACCGGCAGCTGGATCGGTGGGATCGGCAGTACGCGGCGTCACAGAGTCGTGAGATCAGGGGTCTGTTCGAGCTCGGGGACGGGCTGCGCGCGGCGGTTCCGGTGACTCAGCGCTCGACGATTCTGCACGGCGACTACCGGCTGGACAACGTGATGGTGCGGCTGTCCGGCGGCACTGACGGTGCCGGCGTCGGCAGCAACGCCGACGGTGCCGGCGTCGGCAGCAACGCCGACACCGCTGGCACCGCCGACACTGCCGAAGTCCGCGTAGCCGCGGTCTTCGACTGGGAGATGTCCACCCTCGGCGACCCGCTGGCCGACCTCGGCCTGCTCCTCACCTACTGGGAGGACCCGGGCCACCCGCCGAAGGGCATCCTGACTGCCAGCGGCGGCGGCCTGACCAACCACGAGGGCTTCCTGAACAGCCGCGACCTTGTCGAGCGCTACCAGGCCGCGACCGGGCTGATCGTCGACGACCTGGACTGGTACGTAGCCTTCAGCCACTACAAGCTCGCGGTGATCCTGGAGGGCATCCACTACCGGCACGAGCACGGCCTGACCTTGGGCGAGGGTTTCGAGAAGGCCGGCACGGCGGTGCCCTCGCTGGTCGAGGCCGGCCGCCGCTACCTGGATCGGACCAGGTAGCGGGCGTGCCGGAGGAAGCGGAGGAGCCCGGAGCCCGACCGGGCCCCTACCGCTTGTGGGGCGGTTGCAGAGTATTGGGTTCTGCGAACCTTTGTCAGGCTAGTTGACGAAGACCAGCCCGGCGCTCTGCGTGGTGTCGGTGATCGGCCCCACCGCCCCGGCGAACGTCCCGGAGCTCGGGCACAGGCCCGAGCCGCTGAGCAGGGCGACGTTCTGGGTGGCGAAGCTGATGCCGTTGTTGCTGTTGGTCAGGCTGCCGTTGATCGCGGCGTCGCCGCTGGCGTTGTTGCCGTAGTCGCAGGTCACGTTGCCGCCCAGGATGGTGCCCAGGGTGACCTGCTCGTCCAGGCCGGTGACCGCCAGGGTCGGGCTGGTGCCGTCGGTCACGGTGCCGGTGGCGTTGCCGTTCAGCTCGACGCTGACCACGCTGGTGGTGCCGCCGATGGTCGAGCTGCAGCTCGACGGGTCGGCGTGCAGCTGGGTGATGCTCTCGGTGGCGGTCCCGGGGGCCGAGCCGTTGGCGGTGGCGCTGGCGGAGAACGCCCCGGTGCTGCAGTCGATGGTGCCGCTGCTGGTGGTGAACAGGAAGTCGCTGCTGATCGGGCCGGTCAGGACGTCGCCGACGTTGACGTTGGTCCCGCCGGCGCTGCCGACGGTCAGCACGCCGCCGGTGGCGGCGCCGGCCTGGCCGGCCGCGCCGATGACGAGGCCGGAGACGGCGAAGGCGGTCAGGGCGAGGGTACGGATACGCATGACGGATTCACTTTCTGCTGGCGTTGATGGCGTTGGTCAGGTCGCTGTCGCTGGAGTCGACGGCGAGCGTGGTGGTGACGGAGGACAGCGTGATCGCGTTGTGGCCGGCCGCCGAGGGCAGGCCGAACAGCGAGTTCACGATCCAGTCCGCGGAGTCGAACAGGCCGCAGCCGCTGGAGCCCGGGACCGGCAGGGCGTTGTCGACCATGGTCGCGCCGGCGAAACCGACCACCGAGGACTTGAAGCCGTTCGGGTCGGCCTTGATCGAGATGGCGCCGGTGTTGCCCTTGACCGGCTGGTTCGGCGGCGGCGGGCTGGTGGTCCCGGCCGTCGGCTCCAGCATGATCGGCGTGCTGTCGGAGCCGACGTAGCAGTCCAGGCCGAGGAAGGCGTTGAGCAGGTGCAGCTTGATCGGCAGCTGGAACAGCGGGTAGTTCTCGCCGGCGGACAGCGGGGCGAAGTCCGTGATCGGGCCGGCCGGCTCGATCAGGACGATGGCACTGGTCACCCCGGGCCAGAAGTTGGACAGGCCGGGGATCGGCACGTCCAGCGGACTGGACTGGAGCTCGTTGCCGTCGGTCGGTGCGACCGTGGAGAACAGCGTCGCCGTGGTCTTGTCCGGGAAGGTGACGGTCGGGCCGCCCTTGGCCCAGGTGGCGCCGAAGGCGACGGTCATCGGTGAGGTGAAGTTCACCTGGGTGGAACCCACGGTGAACCCGCCACCGCCTATCGTGGCCACGACGCAGCCCACGACGGCCTGATCAGGATCCTGCATCTGGGTACTGGAGGTGGGACAGGTGCCCATACCCGTATACAGGCCCGAAGGCTGGCTGGTGGCCGCCGAAGACGGTGCGGCGGTGACCGCGACCAGCGCCAGGGCGGCCGCCACCGCGCAGAGTGTACGTTTTCGGAACCGGTGGAACAGGCCGGGAAAAGCCATGTTCACGCTCCCTCGTCAGCGGGGATGTCAGATGGTGCGGGGACTGCGTCGCGACGACGCCTGTTGAGCCCAGAAGAACGCTGCTGGTGATCTGAATCTGGATCACACACTGATACCGGCCGGTAACAAAACTCGTGGGAGTTGTAACTCCGCAGGGTTCGCCAGTCAAGTCCCCAGGGGAAAAGATGGGTGTTTCTACCGTTCTGGCCCCGCTGCCCGGCGCGCGCTCCCCGCGCGATCCGCAGCGGGCGATCAAACGCGGGCCCAGCCGGGTGCCGCGCGAGCAGGTGGCGGCCACGCAACGGGACCGGCTCTACGACGGCCTGGTGCGCACCGTCGCCGAACGCGGATACGCGAACGCCTCGGTGAGCGACATCTGCCGGGCCTCCGGCGTCACGCGGCCGGCGTTCTACGAGCACTTCGAAAGCAAACAGGGGGCCTTCCTGGCCGCCTACCGGCACGGGACCGACGTGCTGTTCGCCATGCTGCGGCAGGCTTTCTGCGATGCGGCGCAGGAGCGTCAGGCTGCTGAGACAGGCGAGGCGGGCGAGGCAGGCGAGACCGCCGAGCCGATCGGGACGGCGCCCGCGCCCGCCGAGGGCGACGCGCCGTGCCCGCAGGCCGGATCCGCCGCTGCCGCCGCCGACGCCCCCGAGGTCGACATCGAGGCCGACATCGAGGTCGACATCGAGGCCTGGGCCCGGGCCACCTGCTCGGTGCTCGCCGTCCTGCTCGACGTGCTCAGCAGCGTCCCGGCGTTCGCCACCGCGGCGATCGTCGAGATCGACGCCGTGGGCCCGGCCGGGCGCCAGGCGCGGGCCGAACGGCTGCGTGACTTCGAGTCCTTCTTCACCCTGGCGCCGTCGGTCCCGGACGGCGTGTCCCGGGCGGAGGTGGTGAACAGCGTGGTCGCCGGCGCCTACGGGACGCTGTACCGGTACATCGCCGGCGGCCGCATCGCCGAACTGCCGGAACTGCTACCGGGGCTGGTCTACTTCGTGGTCGCGCCGTTCGCCGGACCGCAGAGCGCGGCACAGGCGGCGAAGGCGGCGTCCGCCGATCATCCCCGTTCGGTGGCGCCGTGTGTCCCGACGCAGGCCGACGCCGGTGTCGCCGGTGAGTGAATCAGTGTCCGAACGGTTGACCGATTCAAAACCCTGAGAGTATGTTACCGGCCAGTCACCCTGTGTCGGGTGAGCCATGTCACATCCAGCTGTGCCGGTGCCGGTCGATCTCGTCCGACCGCCCCGGCCCTTCACGAACGCCTGGTGACAGGAATGGAAAGGAGCCGAATGGCGACCAAACCCGGCAAGGCGGAGGGCAAGGTCCGCTACCGCCGTGCCGCGATACCCGGGCTGGCCGCGCTCGCCATCACCGGTGGGCTCGTGATGGCGACCGCGCAGGGCGCCCTCGGCGTCCAGTTCGCGATCTCCGGCATGCCGTTCGTGGTGACCGCGGACCACCTGCACGGACAGAACTTCGAGCAGTTCGGCGGCCTGGACAACGCCCTGGACAGCAAGAACCCCTGGCTGAAGAGCTCCAACGGTCAGGCCGTGGTGATGACCTCGGTCATCGGCGACGCGCAGATCACCAACCTGTGCCAGAGCGTCAACCTGGTCGGGATCAACCTGGTGATCCGGGCCGGCAACAAGGGCACCCCGGTGCACGCCACCAATCTGATCCTGGACTCCACCGACCTTTCCGGCGACGCGACCTTCCAGAACATCCAGATCGGCCGGGACGCGTCCAACCTGAGCGAAGACCAGGTGGTGGGCAACAAGTACACCTTCGGCCAGCAGGCCGACACGGTGGACATCGACAACGTCCGGCAGGACAGCTACGCGACCACCGCGTCGACGTTCTCACTGCCGGGCCTGAACATGTCCTTCCAGAGTAAGGGCTGCTGAGCGGTGACAGAGCACGAAGAAGGCGCGCCCGGCGTCCCGGAGGCCCAGCCGGCCCCCGAGCGGCGCGGGGCGCGCCGTGCCTTCCGGCACTGGCGCCGCACCCGGCCCTTCTGGGGCGGGCTGCTGGTGACCCTGGGCGGCGGGGAGATGCTGGCGCTGTACCGCGCGTCGTTGAAGGACACGATGCACATGGGCCTGTACGGCCTGGGCGGCTACCTCGTCCCGGTCCTGCTGGTGATCCTGGGTCTGAGCCTGATCTTCGACCCGCTGCACCGCACCTTCTACTCGGTGCTCTCCCTGCTGTTCTCCGTCGCCAGCTGGATGACCAGCAACCTCGGCGGCTTCATCATCGGCATGCTCCTGGCGATGGCCGGTGCCTCGCTGGCCTTCGGCTGGGCCGAATCGCAGCAGCCTGAGGAAGAGTCGGCGGCGGTGCAGGAGAAGGAGCCCGAAGGGCTGCCGACCGCCTGACGGTTTCGCTCCCCCCGAGGGTTCCGCGCTTCTGACGGCTCCGGGCTCCTGACGGGCCCCGCGCCGCGCCGCCGATCGGGGCGGCGCGTGTAATGCATGCTGCCGTCGCGATTCCGAACTTGATCGCGTTGCCGGCGACCCGACCGCCTTTCGGTCCGCGGGCTCCTCTATTTCCCGCGCTTTTCCAACTCGGCGCGCATACCGGCGACGATGGCGTTCAGGCCGTAATCGAAGACCGCGTCGGGATCGCGCGCGGCGCCGACCGCGGCTACCAGGTTCGGGTACTGCGACATGTCCGGCATCCCGTCAGGCTGTCCCGCCGGTTCGGCGGTCTCAGGGGTCTCAGCAGCCTCGGCGGCGGGACTCCGCGCCCCTTCGCGCTCCAGTGCCGAGCCGGTGATGTAGCTGCTGATGGCCAGCAGGCCGCGCAGCGCCTCTTCGGGCGCGAAGCCGGCGGCGCCGAGTGCTTCGAGCATCGATTCCAGTCCCGGGAACAGGTCCTCGGTGGGCTTGGTCTGCGCTGCCAGGCGGGCGCCGTCGCGGTGCTTGATCAGCCTTCCGTACTGGAGCCGGGAGCGTTCGATGAGCCAGTCGTCCCAGGCCTGGCCGGGGCGCGGGACCCGGAGTTCGGCGGGGCTCATCGCGACCAGCATGTGGTCCAGCAGCTCCTGCTTGTTCTTGAAGTGCCAGTAGAGCGCCGGCGCCTGGACGTCGAACTCCTTGGCCAGCCGGCGCATGGACAGCTTGTCCAGGCCGACCTCGTCCAGTAGCGCGATCGCGGTGTCGATGATCGCTTGGCGTTCCAGCTTCACCTTGACAGCTTAACAGTGTTCAGGAGATGCTGGCCGCGAAGCACTTAACACTGTTAAGGAGGTGGGCGATGCGTATCGTCATCGTCGGGGGCGGTCCGGTGGGCCTGATGGCCGCGTGTGAGCTGCGGCTGTACGGCATCGAGACGGTGGTGCTGGAGCGCCGCCCGGATATCGACCCCACTATCAAGGCCGGGGCGATCCAGGGCCGGGGCGTGGACGCGCTCGACCGGCGCGGGCTGGCCGACCGGGTGCGCGAGGCCGGCGGGGAGCGGTTGCTGGCCTTCCAGAACCTGATGCGGCAGCACGGAATCCGTGGGCATTTCTCCGGGATGTTCGTGCTCCGGGAGGGCAGCTACGGCGGCGAGCCCATGCTGCCGGTGGCACAGCAGGCGCTGGAGGAGGTGCTGAACAAGCGCGCGGCCGAACTCGGCGTCGAGGTCCGGCGCGGACACCGGGTCCTGGAGTGGCATCAGGACCCTGACGGCGTGACGCTGCGGGTGGCCGGACCCGAACCGGACCCGGAAGCCGACGCCGGCTCTGAGGCCGATCCCTACGAACTCCACGCCGACTGGCTGGTCGGCGCCGACGGCGGGCGCTCGCTGGTCCGCAAGGGCGGCGCGTTCGCCTTCCCCGGCACCGACGGCATCATCACCGGCTACCAGGCCGTCGCAGAGCTCGACGACCCGGACTTCGTCCCGCTCGGCTGGAACCGCCGCGAACACGGCATGGTGGTGAACGGCCCGAACCCCGGCCGCCTGCTGCTGGTCGAGTTCGACGGCCCGCCCGCCGACCGCGAAGCCCCGGTCAGCCCGGAGGAGTTGCAGAACGCCCTGCGCCGCATCAGCGGCACGCAAGTCAGCGTCAAGGCGATCACCACCGTGACCCGCTTTACCGACAACGCCCGCCAGGCCGACACCTACCGCGACGGCCGCGTCCTGCTGGCCGGGGACGCCGCGCACGTCCACTCGCCCTTCGGCGGCCAGGGCCTGAACCTGGGCCTGGGCGACGCGATGAACCTGGGCTGGAAACTGGCCCTGGTGGCGCGCGGCCAGGCCCCGGACAGCCTGCTCGACACCTACACCGCCGAGCGCCACCCGGTCGCCGCGCGCGTCCTGGACAACACCCGCGCCCAGGTCGCGCTCATGCGCCCGGGCCCGCACACCGACGCGCTGCGCGGCATCTTCGCCCAGCTCCTGGCGCACGACGACGCCAACCGCTGGCTCACCGACATGATGGGCGGCGACGATCTGCGCTACGACACCGGCTCCGGCCTGGACGCCGTCGGCCGGTTCTGTCCGGACCTGCGGCTCGACACACCCGAAGGCCCGGTTCGCCTGGCCGAACGGCTGCGCTCCGGCCGCGGGCAGCTGTTCGTCGTCACCGCGCAGGAGACGCCCGACGCCGCACTGACACCCGACGCCGCACTGTGGATCAAGACCGCCGCCGAGTGGAGCGACCGGGTCGAAGTGGCGGTGGGAACGAGTGTCGAAGCCCCGTCGCGGGCGGTGTTGGTCCGCCCGGACGGGTTCGTCGCCTGGACCGCGGAGTCGGAGCAGTCGCTCCCCGAAGCACTCGGACGCTGGTTCGGCCCCGCGGAGGGAGAATGAGGCGGCCCGACCGGCGACGGCCTACGCCGCCGAAGGCTGCGCGAATCTCAGGATGTTGCCATACGGATCGATGACGCTGAACGTCGGCCCGCCCGGCGCGTTCCGCTCCAGGCCCGGCCGCACTGGCGCGTTCGGCCGGGCCAGCACCTCCGCGTGCAGACCGAAGACGTCGGCGACCGGGATCCACGCCACCCCGTTCGGGCTGCCGTCGCCGTGGTGCTCGGACAGGTGGAGCACCGCCTCGGACCGGGACACCTGCACATACAGCGGCATGCCGGGCTCGAACCGGTGCTCCCAGTCCAGCGTGAAGCCCAGGAAATCAAGGTAGAACGGCAGCGCCGCCTCCACGGACAGCACCCGGAACACCGGGATCCCCGGGCTGATCTCCGGCGGCGCGGCCTTTCCCGACCGCCCGACCAGGGCGGCCAGCACGTTCCAGTCCTTCGCACCGACCTGGTGGGAGACCACCTCGAGGGCGAGGCTGTGCGGGATGTCGAACCCCGCCACCGCCAGTTCCTCCCGCAGGAGTCTGGCGAGGGCCTTGGCCCGGTCTGCTTCGATGGACGCCATAGCGTCAGCCTTCCGCGCGGTCCGTCCTGCCGATGCCCGCGTTGTCGGCCGGCGCCGCGATCAGGAAGTGTGGATGCCGAAGGTCCTGTGATGCGTTCACCGAACCCCGAAGGGCGCGAGCGGCGGGCCGCACCAAGCCGGTACCGCTGCTAGTCCCCGGCGGCGCGGAACCAAAGCACCCTCACCGCCTCGGAACCAAAGCACCCTCACCGCCTCGGAACCAAAGCACCCCTCTGCTTCAGGACCAAAGCACCCCGCCGCCTCAGAACCAAGGCGCGAACCGCCCCGGCGCGAACCGGTTCTCCGGATCGAAGTTCCCCTTCACCCGCCGCATCACCTCCACGCTGCCCGGCGCGCGTCCCCACGACTCCACCATCGCGTCCACCCCGGGCCGCCGCCGGCGCAGCATCACGAAGCCGCCCACGGCCTCGACCGACGCGCGCCAGTTCTTCACCAGCTCGGCATGGGCCTTGGCGTCCGCGCCGGTGACCCGCACGGTGTACGCCCCGGTCGCCGGGCTGCACGTCAGCAGTGCCTTGACCCCGGCCCGGTCGGCCCACGCCGACAGCGCGCCGACCAGCCCGGGATCGACGCCGGGGCGGGTGGCGGCGCGCATCACGGTGTCGCCGGGCTCGGCCACGACCCGCGCCGCGTGCGACTCCCAGAAGCTGTGCGCCTCGCCGGCGTCGAGTTCGGCCAGGCTGCCGGTGAGCATGGACCGGGCCGCCGCCGCGCGCGCCGCCGCGCCGTCGGCCGTCCCGTCGAAGCGCACCGCCAGCACCTGCTCCGGCTCGCACCACTCCACCGCGCTCGGCTCGATCGCCGACTTGGTCAGGGCCCAGGTGAGGCGCTGCGCCGACGCGGTGTCGACGTCGCGGACCATCACCGTGCGCGAGGTCGCCGGGAGCGGGTGCACCCTTAATACGAGCTCTGCGACGACGCCCAGCGTGCCCAGCGAGCCGTGGCACAGCTTGGCCAGGTCGTAGCCGGCCACGTTCTTGATGACGTGCCCGCCGCTCTTGGCGATCGCGCCGTCCGGGAACACCATCGTCGCGCCGATCACCAGCTCCCGCAGCGAGCCGTAGGCCAGCCGGCGGGGCCCGGCGTCGCCGGTGGCCAGCAGCCCGCCGATGGTCGCCTCGGACCGGGCCGGGTCGTAGGGCAGCCACTGCCCGTGCTCGGCCAGTTCGGCCTGCAGCACGTCCAGCCGGATCCCGCCCTGGACGTGCACGGTCATGTCGGCCGGCCGGTGGTCCAGCACGCGGTCCATGCCGGCCAGCGAGACCGTGGTGCGGGCGTCGCGGACCGGTGCGCCCCAGGTGGTCGCGGTTCCGGTACCGCGTATCAGGACCGCGCCGACCGTCGAGACGGCGTCGCGCAGGTCCTTCACCGTGGTCGGCGTGATCGAGCGCGGGCTGGCCGGCGGTTCGGACGCCGCCGCGGCGCCGTCAGCCGGCGAAGTCCCGTTCGGGGCGGACTTCCCGTCGGGGGTGGAAGCGGAGGAGGGGGCGCCTACCATCTCTGGATCTTTCCGGTCTCTTCGAGCGGGTGCGGCTGATAAGCCCCGGCCTTCGCCTCACCGCACAGTGCGGGAGTCGGGAACACCTTGCCGGGATTGCACAGCCCTGACGGGTCGAACGCGGCGCGCAGACGGTCCATGGCCGTCAGGTCCGCGGGGGAGAACATCTTGGGCATCGAGCAGGCCTTGTCCACGCCGATCCCGTGCTCGCCGGACAGCGAGCCGCCGAGCGCCACGCACAGCTCGGCGATGTCGGCCGCCAGCTTCTCGGCGGCCGGTCCCTCGCCGTCGGCTTCCCGGTACAGGACCAGCGGGTGCAGGTTGCCGTCGCCGGCGTGGAAGACATTGGCAACACGCAATCCGGCGGCCGCCGACAGGTCGGCGATCCCGGCGAGCGCCTCGGCCAGCCGGGTCCGCGGCACGACGCCGTCCTGCAGCAGGAATTCCGGGGACAGCCGCCCCATCGCGGCGAACGCCGCCTTGCGCCCGGCCCAGATCGCGGCCCGTTCCGCCTCGTCGGCGGCGATCCGCAGCCGGGTGCAGGCGTGCTCCGAACACAGGGCACTGACTTGGTCGAACAGCTCCGCGCACTCCTCGCCGTGGCCGTCGAGCTCGATGATCAGCGAGGCCGCCGCCGCGCGGTCGTAGCCGGCGTGCACGGCGTCCTCACAGGCCCGGATGGCCAGGTTGTCCATCATCTCGATGGCCGCCGGCACGATCCCGGCGGCGATCACCGCGCTGACCGTCTCGCAGGCCGAGGGCACGTCCGGGAAGTCGGCGACCAGTGTGCGCACCGCTTCGGGCCTGCGCAGCAGGCGCACCGCGATCCGGGTGGCGACGCCGCAGGTCCCCTCGGCGCCGACGAACACGCCGCGCAGGTCGTAGCCGGGGGCGTCGTAGCAGGGGGCTTCGATGTCGTCCGAGCCGAGCACCGTGACGGTGCCGTCCGGCAGCACCGTCTCCACCGCCAGGACGTGGTGCGAGGTGAAGCCGTACTTCAGGCAGTGCGCGCCGCCGGAGTTCTCCGCGACGTTGCCGCCGATCGTGCAGACCACCTGAGAGGAGGGGTCCGGGGCGTAGTAGAGCCCGAACTCGCCGGCGACCGCGCTGATGGACAGGTTGGTCGCGCCCGGCTCCACGATCGCCACCATTCGGTCCGGATCCACATCAAGTATCCGGTTGAGCTTCGCCAGGGCTATGACGACGCCGGACTCGGCCGGCAGCGCGCCGCCGGACAGCCCGGTGCCGGCGCCGCGGGCGACGTACGGGACGCCGTGGCGCAGACACGCCCGGACGATCGGGGCGACTTGGGAGCGGTCGGCCGGAAGCAGGACCAGACCGGGCAACACGCGGTGCGCGGTGAGGGCGTCGGTCTCGTACGCTCGGCGTTCGGCCTGCCCGGAGAGCACTCGAAGGCTCGGTCCGCACTCGGCGCTCACGTCCCGCAGGACCGCCGCCAGCGCTCGCCGCCGATCCGTCGCGGCCTGAAGTTCCACGCGCCGTGCCCCCTCCTTCGCCGTCCCCCCGCGCTGGGTGTCCCCGTACCGATCCTGTACTAGATCACCACAGATTATTAGTAGGTCAACACAGATGACCAGCGTGCGCCAGCCCAGCGGGGCCCGGCGCGGTGCCGCACGCGGGTGGACACCCGAGGCCCCTTCATGTATGTGTTCTGATAATCACCGGCCCGGCACGGCTTCCGATCCAAGTCGCAATCCCCTTTGCGCACAAAGGAAAATGGCTCGTTCCGACGATCCATCTGGACCAGAGAGGTCAGCCCGCCGAATGACACTGACTGCCCCCCGCCCGCGCCTGGCCCCCACGCGCGACCGGGGTACCGTCGCCGTCCTGCTGTTCCGGGACGCCCCCTTGTTCGAGTCGTCGATACCGATCTCGGTGTTCGGCGTCGACCGGCGCGTCATGGGTCTGCCGTACTACCGGTTACTGGTGTGCGCCGGCGAGGCCGGACCGCTGGCCACCACCGGGTCGCTGCGGATCTCCACGCCGTTCGGCCTGTCCGGAGCCGACCAGGCCGGGACGGTGATCGTGCCGGCCTGGCGGGCGCCGGGGGAGCGCCCTCCGGAACCGGCGCTGGCCGCGGTGCGCAAGGCCCACAAGGAGGGCGCGCGGCTGGCCGCGTTCGACTCTGGGGTCTTCGTGCTCGCCGCGGCCGGCGTCCTGGACGGCCGCGGGGCCACCACGCACTGGATGTACGCGCCGGCCCTGGCCCGCCACCACCGCCGGGTGAAGGTGGACGCCCGCTCGATGCAGATCGACCACGGCGACGTGGTCACCGGGGCCGGCGCCGCGGCCGGCCTGGATCTGTGTCTGTACCTGGTCCGGACGGACCACGGCGCCGAGGCGGCCAGCGCGCTGGCCCGCCGCCTGGTGATCGGCCCGGGCCGGCGCAGCGGCCAGGCCGCCTACTTCGACCGGCACCTGCCCAGCGAACTCGGCGCCGGCACGCCGATCGGCGACGCCATGGCCTGGGCCCTGGACCACCTGGCCGAGCCCTTCGACGTCGACGAGTTCGCCAAGCACTCGGCGATGTCCCGCCGCACCTTCGACCGGCGGTTCCTGGAGGTCACCGGCACCACGCCGCTGCGCTGGGTGAACTCCCAGCGGGTGATCGCGGCGCAGCGCATCCTGGAGTCCACCGATCTGCCGGTGGACGAGGTGGCCCGGCGCTCCGGCTTCGCCTCCGGCCCGGCGATGCGCGCCAACTTCCTGCGGGTGCTGGGCACCCAGCCGGCCCGCTACCGCGAGGCCTACCTGGCCTCCCGGGCCAGAGGCGGCCGGGAGGGCCGCGAGGGCTGAGGTTGTCGCCCGGTCCCTGATCCGAGCGACGATCAACCCGGTGCCGACAGCCACGGTCGGGTCGCGCCTGTGCGGCGTGGCCCCGGCTGTCGACCGGTGGCGGCGGCGCCCGAGCCGCCGCGCTGTCCGGCTACTGGCTCTCGGCTACTGGCTATGGCTTCGGCTACTGCCTACTGCATACAGCCTGCTCTGAGGCCATCTGTCGGCCGTCTACTGGGCCCACGGCGTCTACTGGGCCCACGGCGGCGTGAACGACGCGCCGCCGACGATCGCCTTCATCCCGACCGAGGTCGCGGCCGTGAGCCGGGCCGGTTCCTGCCCGCTGGCGTTGCGGATCTGCAAGGTCGCGTGCGGCGGGACGATGACCGCGTCGCCGGGGCCGGCGGTCACCTCGCGGTCGGCCACGGTGGCCGAGACGGTGCCGCTGATCACGATGAACACCTCCTCGCGGTCCATGCTGTGGGTCTCGCTGCTCACGCCGGGCTCCAGGTCCAGGGCCCAGACGGCGAGTTCGCTGCTGCCGCGGGAGGGGACGGCCAGCGGCCGGAAGGTGAAGCCGTCGCGGGCGAAGTGCGGGGCGTCGGCAAGGGTGGACAAGGACATGGCAGCCTCCGGGGGGTGTCGCTAATGGTCAACGTGGTTGTCGATCTCCAGCCTAGGGCCCGACCGCCCAGATCGCCAACCCGGTTGTCCATCTGCCCGGGCCGGGCTGCCTCAGTCATCCCCGCACGTCCCCACTAGGGTGGATCCATGAGTGACAGGCTGGTGTGGATCGACTGCGAGATGACCGGGCTCGACCTGGACAAGGACGCCCTGATCGAGGTGGCCGTGCTGGTCACGGACTCCGAGCTGAACGTCCTGGGGGACGGGATCGACGTGGTGATCGCGCCACCGGCCGAGGACCTGCCGGGCCTGCTGGCCGGCATGGTGGACGTGGTGCGCGAGATGCACACCGCCTCGGGCCTGCTGGAGGAGCTGTCCGGCGGCATCCCGATGGCCCAGGCCCAGGAGCGGGTCCTGGCCTACGTGCGCGAACACGTGCCGGAGGCCGGCAAGGCGCAGCTGGCCGGCAACTCGGTCGGCACCGACCGCGGCTTCCTGGCCCGCGACATGCCCGAGCTCGAACAGCACCTGCACTACCGGATCGTGGACGTCTCCTCGATCAAGGAGCTGGCCCGCCGCTGGTACCCGCGGGTCTACTTCAACGCCCCGAAGAAGACCGGCAACCACCGCGCGCTGGGCGACATCCGCGACTCGATCGCCGAGCTGCGCTACTACCGGGACGCGATCTTCGTCCCGCACCCCGGCCCGGACTCGGAGACCGCCCGCACCCTCGCGGCCCGGATCGAGGCCGGACCGGCCGCGGCCGGAGACCAGGCCGGTACCGGGGCCTGACCTCGCGATCGGGCACCGCCGGGCCCGATGGAAAGGGTCGTGCGGAGCACCGCCGGATCCATGTATGCTTGGCGGTGCCAGCGCGGCGCGGGGCCCCGGGAACGGGAGTTCTGCGACGTGGGCAACATGGTGGGCGTAGCTCAGTTGGTAGAGTCCTGGGTTGTGATCCCAGTTGTCGCGGGTTCGAGCCCCGTCGCTCACCCTCCATGGAGCGGTCTCTGATCTCGTCAATCGAGAACAGGGGCCGCTTTCGTCTTTACTGCGATCTTCCGCTCAGTACACTGCCCGCCATGGGCGAGTACGGCGAGAACCTGGACGACCTGACCGCGAAGTGCGTCCACTGCGGGTTCTGCCTCCCGGCGTGTCCCACCTACGCGCTCACCGGTGACGAGAACGACTCCCCGCGAGGCCGCATCCATCTGATGCGCCAGGTGCTCGAAGGCCAGGCCGAACTCGACGACGCGGTCGCCGAGCACATCGACTCCTGCCTCGGCTGCCTGTCCTGCGTCAGCGCCTGCCCCTCCGGCGTCCAGTACGACCGGATCATCGAGGAGTTCCGGCCGGAGGTGGAGGAGGCTTACGCCGAACACCGCGGCGACCGCGCCTTCCGGGAACTGGTCTTCGGCCTGTTCCCGCACCCGGCCCGGCTGCGGGTGGCGGCGGTGGGCGCGGTGGCGTACCGCCGGACGGGTGGTGCGGCGCTGGTCCGTTCCAGTGGACTTCTGCGCCGCTTCCCGAAGCTGGCCGCCATGGAGGCGCTGATGCCGGCCACCACGCTGCGCAAGGCGTGGAGTTCGCTGCCGGCCAGCACCTTGCCGGACGGGGAACCGCGCCGCACCGTCGCCATGGTCGCAGGGTGCGTGCAACGGGTGTTCTTCGGCGACGTCAACGCCGCGACCGCGCGGGTGCTGCGCGCCGAGGGCTGCCGGGTCGTGGTGCCGGACCAAGGCTGCTGCGGCGCGCTGTCGCTGCACGCCGGCCGGGACCAGGAGGCCAAGCGCTATGCCCGCAAGCTCATCGACTCCTTCCGGCACCCGGCGCAGCTCGGTGCGGTACCGCTGAGCGACCTGGACGCGGTGGTGGTCAACGTCGCCGGCTGCGGCTCCACTCTGAAGCAGTACGGCGAACTGCTGGCCGACGACCCCGAGTACGCCGAACCGGCCGCGGAGTTCGCGGCGAAGGTCCGCGACGTCTCCGAGGTCCTGGCCGACCTCGATCCGATCGCCGAGCGGCATCCGGTCCGGGCGCGCGTCGCCTACCACGACGCCTGCCACCTGGCGCACGGCCAGGGCGTCCGGGCGCAGCCGCGCAAGCTGCTCGGCGACGTGCCGGGCCTTGAGGTGGCCGAACCGGCCGAGGCGGCGTTCTGCTGCGGCTCGGCGGGTGTCCACAACCTGGTCCGGCCGGAGGCGGCCGAGGAGTTGGGACGCCGCAAGGCCGAGCGGATCCGGGCCACGAATCCTGATCTGGTGGCCACCGGGAACCCCGGCTGCCTGCTGCAGATCCAGCGGTATCTCGGGGACGCCACGCCGGTGGTGCATCCGATCGAGATCATCGACGCCTCGATCAGGGGGTTGACGCTCAATCCGCGGCGGCGGCGCGCCGGTTCCTGACCCTCAGTCCGAGGTGGCCCGCTGGATCCTTCGTCGCTTCCAGGCCGGCCACCACCGGTCCAGCAGGAAGTAGGTGATGATGCCCAGGCTGATCGCCACCAGGTGCTCCCGGCCGGCCAGGTTCGGCAGGATCGCCGCCTCGCCGCCCATCGACACCGCGGTCAGCGCCACCACCCAGTACGTGCGCAGCCGCAGCGCCAGGTAGATCAGCAGCGACACCACCGCGACCGAGGGGCCGGTGTCGACCTGGAAGTTGTCGATCTGCGGGGTGCCGATGTGCAGCCAGTTGCTGGCGTAGACCATCACCCGGGCGGCCATCGAGGTGACCGCGCTGGTGATCATCGCGATCATGATCATCCGCTTCCAGCCCAGCCAGCACTCCGCGATCCCGAAGGCGATCAGCACCTGGGTCATCGCGCCCCAGGCCGGCAGGTCCGGGGCCGGGGCGAACAGCGACAGCGGGAGCTGCGGCAGCAGCTTCCAGATCGGCTCGCCCTGCCGGACCCCGGCCACGTCCAGGACGAACGCCAGCCCGTGGGGCCGGTTCATCTCCAGGATCCACAGGACCCCGATCGTCAGCACGCACAGCAGCGTGCACGGGATCGCCATCAGCTTGCGGGTCCGGAGTTCCCGGACCGGCACCGAGAAGAAGACGGCCATGTCGCGGGCGAAGGTGCGCACGACGGCCAGCGCGAAGCGGGTCACCGGGGCGCGGCGGCGCTCCGGGGCGTCCGGGTCTGTCGGGGCGGTGGCGGTCCCGACCGGGTCGCCGACGGCCGGTCCGACCGGTCCGGCCGGTCCGACCGGTCCGTCTGACCTGTCCGGGCCGGCCACTGCCCCCCCGAGTTCACGGCCGGGTTCGGGGCCGGGGTCGGCCGGGCCCGGCGTCCTTTCGGTCACGGTGTCATTCGCCATCGTCGTCCCCCCGGATCGGTAGCCGTGGCGTCCGGCATGGGCGGATGCGCTGGAAATTCGCCTCCGCCTCCGATGGTAGCAACGTCGGAAGATTCCACGCCGGGCCGGGCGCGTGGCACAGCGACGTCGGGACGGATCACGCCGGTACCCCTGCCCGCTCGAAGATCACACTACTCGGCGTCGCACGGGCGTCACCCGCTCGTCGTATAGGTTTGGCTCAGCGCGCGGCAGGTTCAACATACGGCGAGGAGTGGCACGGTACATGTGCGGTATCGCGGGTGTCTTCGGGGCCCATGACGAGGCCATGCTCAAGCGGATGGGCGACGCCATCGCCCACCGGGGGCCCGACGGCGAGGGCGTCTATAGCGACGGGGCGGAGGTCGGCTATGCCCACCGCCGCCTGGCCATCATCGACCGGGCGCACGGCGACCAGCCGTTCGTCACCGAGGACGGCCGCTATGCCGCCGTCTATAACGGCGAGGTCTACAACTACCGGGAGCTGATGGCCGAGCTGGAAGCCCTCGGCCGCACCTTCCGCACGGTCTGCGACACCGAAGTGGTGGTCCAGGCCTTCGCCGAGTGGGGCGAGGCGGCCTTCGACCGCTTCAACGGCATGTTCGCCATCGCCATCCACGACACCGAGACCGGCAAGAGCTACCTGGCCCGCGACCACTTCGGCATCAAGCCGCTCTACCTGGCCTCGGTCACCGGCGCCGACGACAGCCACCGGCTGGTCTTCGGCTCGGAGATCAAGGCGATCCTGGCCTCGGGCCTGGTCGAGGCGGCCCCGGACGACGTCACGCTCTATCGCTACCTGCGCTTCCGCATCCATGAGGACTCCGACCGCACCTTCTTCGCCGGCATCGAGAAGGTCCGCCCGGGCGAGCTGGTCGTCCTGGACGGCACCGGCGTCCAGCGCCGGATGTTCACCACGCTGCGTGAGGACCTGCTGGCCGACGGCCCGCGCTCGCCGTTCACCAAGGACACCACCAAGGAGTTCAAGGAGCGGCTGACCGAGTCGATCCGGATGCGCCTGGTCGGTGAGGTCCCGGTGGGCACGGCGCTCTCCGGCGGCCTGGACTCCTCCACGGTGGTCGCGGTCATCAGCAAGCTGATGAAGCAGCACGCGAAGGACGTGGAGTCGGTCGGCTCGGAGCAGAACAGCTTCTCCGCGGTCTTCCCCGGCAGCGTCAACGACGAGGAGCGCTACGTCGACGCCGTCCTGGCCAAGGCTGACGGTCCCGTGAACTGCCACAAGATCCACCCGAACCCGGACGAGTTCCTGGAAGACCTCGCCGACTTCGTGCGGACCCAGGAGGAGCCGACCATCTCCACCGGCCCCTACGCGCAGTACAAGGTGATGCAGGAGGCCACCAAGCACGTCACCGTCCTGCTCGACGGGCAGGGCGCGGACGAGATGATGGCCGGGTACCTGCCGTACTACTTCGTCTACCTGCGCCAGCTGCGCAAGGAGAAGCAGTACGGGAAGCTGATGCGCGAGGTGGTCTCCTCCACCGACGTGCTCTCCCGCTACGGCAAGCAGGTGGTCCGCGGCAAGATCGGCCTGGACCAGCCGGTGGACATCCGGCAGATGCTGGACAAGGGCTTCGCCAAGCAGCACAAGGGCGAGACGTTCAGCCCGGTGCCGGACGACCTGAGGGCCCGGCTGGTCGAGGACATCTTCGCCAACTCGCTGCCCTCGCTGCTGCGTTACGAGGACCGCAACACCATGCGGTTCTCGCTGGAGGGCCGCGTGCCCTTCCTGGACTTCAACCTGGTGCGCTACCTGTTCACCCTGGAGCCCGAGGCGATCATCAAGGGCGGCTGGAACAAGAAGATCCTGCGCGACTCGGTGCGCGGGCTGCTGCCGGACCAGATCGTCGACCGCCGCAACAAGATCGGCTTCACGACGCCGGAGCGCGAGTGGTTCCTGCGGATCAAGAACCACGTGCACACGGTCTTCCGCTCGGACTCCTTCGGTTCCCGGCCCTACTTCGACCAGGCCTCGGTGCTGCGCGCGTTCGAGGAGTTCATCGCCGGCAAGAACAGCGACACGATGCTGTTCTGGCGGATGCTCAACGTCGAGCTCTGGCTGCGCACCTTCGTCGACGCCCCCGGTACCCACGTGGACTCCACGACCTCGGCGGTCAAGGAGTACTTCGCGGCCAACCCCGGCAAGCAGATCGCGATCAGCACCGCCTCCAGCGGCCAGGTGCTCCGCTTCCCGATCCAGACCGACGCCTTCGCCAAGGGCGACGACTTCCACACCAAGATCTCCGAGTACGGCGCGGAGTTCGCCGCCAAGGCGGCCGAGTCCGACGACCACGCCGAGGCGCTGAACAGCCCCTGGTTCCTGGCGGTCAGCGAGAAGGTGGTCGCGATCTCCCAGGGCCGCAGCTACTTCCTGTGGGAGATCAAGCCCTCCTTCGCGGCCCGCAAGCTGCAGAAGTTCGTGGTCCGCACCCCGGCCGGCATCGGCCTGGGCTCCCCGGAGACCATGCAGCTGGCGATCCAGGAGGCCGGCCTGCCGCGCATCGTCGCGGCCTCCGCGGCCGGCGCCGTCGGCAAGGTCGTCGGCCGCAAGGGCCTGTTCTACCAGCTGGCCGGACCCGCGGTGCGGGCCATCGACGGCCCGACGCAGTACTCGCTGTACCCGTCGAACGTCTCGGCGAAGCTGGCCCCGGCGCAGCCCGACAAGGCCGCCGCCGAGCTGGCCGACCGGATCCGCAAGGTGCTGCCCGCCACGGCCGCCCAGACCTTCCAGGGCGTGGCCATCATCGACGCCAACGACCTGGGCTGCAACATCCTCGGGCAGGCCACCACGGTCGGCGAGGACAAGATCGCGGAGATGTTCGAGGACAACCCGCTGGGGCAGGGCGCGCAGCGCACGCCGCTGGCCGTGGTGGTGCTCCCGAAGCAGAAGTAGTGCTGGGAAGCTGATCGATCACCGGTCGATCACCGGTCGATCACCGGTCGATCGTCAGTCGATCGTCAGTCGATCACCAGTTCGGCAGGCCCGGTTCCGTTCGCGGACCGGGCCTGCCGCGTGTTCGGACACCCCGTCAGACACAGACCATTGCCCCAACGCTGGAGCAGACGGCCCAAGCCCAGCTAATCTACGGCTCGTGACTATCGAAGACGACGACGACCTCGCCCTGCCCGCGGCGCTGGCCGCGATAGCCGCGATCGGTTTCCCGCTGGATCTGGAGGCCGACGAGGACGAGGACGAGGAGCGCGCCGAACCCGACGAGGACGACGCGCCCGAAGACCCCCCGGTGGACTTCGAACCCTTCGAGGAGTTCCTGGACCCCGACGACGCCACCGACTGGTTCCGCGGCTGGACCGCCAACCAGGACGTCGACGCCGACCAGTTCCGCGTCTTCGGCCAGAGCGCGGACGGCGGCTACGCCGCCTTCTGGCTGGTCCGCGAAGACGCCACGCTGGCCGAACAGCCGATCGTGTTCCTCGGCTCCGACGGCGAGACCGGAGTGGTCGCCTGCGACCTGCCCTCGTTCCTGTGGCTGGTGGCCGACGGCTCAGGACCCTACGAAGCGGTGGAACACCCGACCCGCCGAAGCCGGCCCCACCCGGAGTTCACGGCGATCGCCGAGAAGCACGCCGGCACCGACCCGATGACGGCCCGCCAGGTGGTCGCCGCGGCCCGGGACGAGTTCCCGGACTTCGAGGACACCATGGTGGAACTCTCGCGCTGAGGCGCGGCAAGAGGAAAACGGCCCGGAACGATGCGGGCGGCAACGGCGCCGCCCGGTCATCGGCCGGGGTGCTCGTTCCGGTACCGCTGCGGGATCACAGTCAACGGCAGCGCTTCGCCGGTGGCGCGTGACCGGACGGCCGTCGGTCGCAACAGGGGCCGAGGCCCCGGCCCCCGCGCGATCCACTCACTGAGCGGTACTTCGATGGTCCCCATCGGATGCTCGACGGTCACCATCAGATCATCGGGATCCCGGTCCCGGCCCCAGTCCTCGGCCACCCGATCAGTGTCCCGGCAGCACACACACCGCGTCGATCCCCAGCACGTGGTTGAGCCGCCCGAAGGCCAGCCAGGACCCCAGACACATCGTCAGCTCGACTATCTCAGCCTGCGAATAGCAGTCGAGCATGCGCTGCCAGAACTCCGCGTCGAGGCCGTGGTGGTCCAGGGCGTAGCGCTCGGCGTACTCGGCGGCCAGCTTCGCCCGCCGGTCCAGGACTTCGGTGGTTCGCCACTCGGCGACCGCCGCGTCGAAGCCGTCCTCGACCTTCACGCCGGCGCGCTCGGTGCGCCAGTCCAGGCAGAACAGGCAGCCGTTGATCTGGGCGATCCGCAACCGGGCCGCCTCGAACTCCCGCAGCCCCAACGTCGTGTGCTGATACACGGCCATCGAGAACGCGGCCGCCGCCGGTCCGATGCCGGGCACCATCTCGCCCCACACGTAACCGATCGGCTCCTTGTCCTGCGGTATATCGATGATCACTGCGATTCGCCTTCCCACAGCCCGACCGGCGCCCCGACCGGCACCTCCAACGCGTCATAGACCCCCGCCGGGTGCTCCACCAGCCACCCGATCGCCCCGACCAGCCGCCCCACGGCCGTCGCGTTGCCGCCCGCCGAGCGGTTCCCGTCCTCGTCCGCGGCCTCGATCGTGACCTCGATCCGTGGCCGGCCCTCGATCACCACCCGGTGCGCCCCGACCCCGTCCGGCGCCTGCGGCCACTGCGGCGCCACCGAGGCGTGGATCCGGGTCACGTGCTCGATGACGATCCGCGCCGCGCCGCCGACCAGCCCGCGCACCTCGAAGCGCACCCCGCCCTGCGTCCCGGCCTCGAAGCGCCCCATCGTCGCGGTGTCCACCGACCCCGGCAGCGGCGCGCGCTCGACGTGCTCCTCGATCTCCGTCACCGCGACGCCCAGTGCCCGCGCCATCAGCCGGATCTGCCCGCCCCACACCATCGTCGGCACGTCCGGTGCGGTCATCGGCGGCTCGTAGTCCATCGGCTGTCCCATGCCGACCAGGTACCGGACCGAGTCCTGCTGGTCGTACGTCGAGTAGTCGAAGATCTCCTGACACCGTACCGCCTCGATCGAGGTTCCCAACCCCGCCATCATCAGCGGCAGCACGTCGTTGGCCCACCCCGGATCCACCCCCGACGCGAACAGCGACCCGCCGCCGGCGGCCACCGCCGCGAGTACCTGCTCCCGTTGGCCGGCCGGCGCGCTGGGCGGATCGTAGAACGCGTACAAAGCCGGCGTGACCACCACTGCCCCGCCCTGGATCGCGCGGATGACGTCCGCCAACGCCGCATCCGGCCGCACGTCCCCGGAAGCCGCGTACACCACGGCCCGGGCCCCGCGCAGCGCGTCCGCGACGTCGTCGGTCGCCGCTACTCCCAGCTTGCGCCCCAGCCCGGCCAGTTCCCCGGCGTCGCGCCCGACTTTCGCCGGGTCGTGCACGAGCACCGCGTGCAGTGCCAGCCCGGGGCGCGCGGCGACCGCCCGGATCGCCGCGCGCCCGATGTTCCCGGTGCCCCACACCAGGGTCGGGATCTCATCCGCCATTGGCGATGATGTTCTCGATGTTGCGCTCGGCCAGCGCGGTGATCGTGACGAACGGGTTGACGCTGGTGTTGCCGGGGATCAGCGCGCCGTCCATCACGTACAGCCCCGGATAGGCGGTCAGCCGCCCATAGTTATCAGTAGCCTGATTCAGCACCGCGCCGCCGAGCGGGTGGTACGTCAACTCGTCCTGCCAGGTCTTGTACGTCCCGAACAGGTCGGTCCGGTAGATGGTGCCCTCGGTCGAGTTGATCTTGTCGAAGATGGTCTTGGCCATCGTGATCCCGTCCTGCTTCCACGCCTGCTGCCAGCTCAGATCCACCTTCTGCGTGGAGCTGTTCCAGGAGAACTGCGCGCGGTGCGGGTTCTTCGTGATCGACAGGTACAGCGAGGCCCAGGTCTCGATCCCGATCGGCAGCGGGGCCACCTCGGCGAACGCGCCGCCGGCGGTCCAGTTGTCGATGCCGCCGCAGGGGATGGTCGACTGGTTGGCGCCGGTGGGGTCCCAGATCTGGTTGGCCCGGCCCACCATGATGTTCCCGTTGTCGCCCCAGCCCTGGCCGACCTGGTCGTTCAGATTCGGCAGCTGCCCGGTGTCGCGCATCTGCACCAGCAGCTTGCTGGTGCCCACGCTGCCCGCGGCGAAGACCACCTTGTCCGCGGTCACCTCCTTGGTGACGATTACGTTCCCGGAGGTGTCCAGCTGGTTCATCAGCACCGTGTAGCCGCCGCCGGAGGCCGGGGACACCGAGGTCACCTTGTGCAGCGGGGAGATGTTGACCTTGCCGGTGGCCAGCGCGGCCGGGATGTACGTCTTCTGCAGGGACTTCTTGCCGTAGTTGTTGCCGTAGAGCAGTTCCTGGGCCAGTGCCGAGCGCGGGACCGTGCCGGCGTCCTCCTGCTGCATGTAGTTCCAGTCATACACGTCCGGCACGAACTCGAACGGGAACCCCGAGCGGCCGGCCTGCTTCTGCCCGACCCGCGCGAACTCGTACCACTGCGTGGTGTTGAACCAGCTGTTGGGGATGACCCCGGCACCGAGCCCGGCGTTGGCCCGCGGGTAGTAGACGTTGTACATCTCGTTCGGATCCACCGAGGGCAGGATCGCGCCGAAGTTCTCCTGCTTCGGGGTCACCGCCATCCCGCCGTTCACCAGCGACCCGCCGCCGATGCCGCGGCCCTGGTACACGGTGATCCCGGCGAAGTCCTCGGCGTCCAGGATCCCGGTGTACGACGGGATGCTCCGGTCGATCGGGATCCCGAGGAAGTAGCCGACCGGCTGCTTGGTCTCGGTCCGCAGCCAGAACGACCGCTCGTCGGGGCTGGTCAGGTTGCAGAAGATCTTGCCGTCCGAGCCCGGGGTGTCCCAGGCCATGCCCATCTCGATCATCTCCACCGCGACGCCGGCCTGGGCCAGCCGCAGCGCGGCCACCGAGCCGCCGTAGCCGGTGCCGATGACCAGCGCCTGGACGTGCGCGCCGTTGCCGATGGGGGTGGCGCGCCGGGCCGCGGCGGTGGCCTTCGCGGCGGAGAAGCCGCCCAGCGCCGCCGCGCCTAGAACGGAACCTGTTCCCGCCAGGAATCCGCGCCGTGACAGACCTCGGACTCCTGGGCCCCGCCTTGCTGTTGCGCTCATGTGACGCTCCTCACACGGTGCGGATTTTGAGAACTTGTTCTACTACCGCCACCGTGAGAAGTCACGCACTTACTGACAAGTAATATAACGGAGCATCAGATCAAAAACCCCAGGTAGATCATGCTGTATCGGCTCACCGAGGGGTTTGACTCCGATACGTGTGGCCCAATTCCGGACCCAGCCCGAAGTAGTGCCGGAAGTTGTAGATCAGCGGACTCCACGCCGCCGGTTCCACGTAGTTCGTCCCGGCGATGACGACCGCCGCATCGGCGTGCACCTTCAGCACTTGGGCCTGGACGATGAGGAAGTCCCCGGTGACGCCGAGCCGGGCCGGCGCCACCCGGGCCTCGAACTGCAATCCGCACTCCGCGACCCGCGGCGGGTTGACAACCACAGACTCCTGAGATGTGAACCCTGATACAGCGAACTTGTCAGGCTCATACCGCATCCCCGCCGGCTTGCTCTCCGGCACCGGGAACCGGCCCGTCACCCCGGCCAGCGACTCGATCTGCTTCCACAGATGCGGTCCGGGCACGTTGATCACGATGTCCGGACGCCGCGCGAGGTTGTACGCGCTCTGGCCGTCCGCGCCGAGGCCGAGGACGATCGTGTAACCGAGTGCCCACGCCGACGAGATCGGCGCGAGATTGGCCGAGCCGTCGTCGTTCTCCGTGGACAGCAGGACCACCGGGGTGCCGAAATACAGGATCGTCGGCTCGATCGGGACATGCTCGCTCATGAACCGAAGGTAGGCAGCGGACACTTCGGCGGCGGCCGAACCGTGGCCGGACCATAATCGCTGGTATGAGCACCACCGGCCCCGTCCCCGCGGACCCCACCCTCGCCGGCTCCGAACTGGCCGCGATGGCCCGCCTGCTGGCCGACGGCACCCGCGCCACCTTCTGCCTGGCCCTGCTCGACGGCCGCGCCTGGACCCCGACCGAGCTGGCCCGGTACGCCGGCGTCGCGCCGTCCACCACCACCGAGCACCTGAACACCATGGTCGCCGGCGGGCTGCTGGCCGAGGAACGCCAGGGCCGGCACCGCTACGTGCGGCTGGCCGGCCAGCCGATCGCCGAGCTGATCGAGACCATGGCCGCCGCCGCACCGGTCCGGCCCGCCCAGGCCCCGCGCACGCTGTCCGCCGACAGCCGGCGGCGCGCGCTGGCCCACGCCCGCACCTGCTACGACCATCTGGCCGGCCGGGTCGGCGTGGCGATCGCCGAGGCGATGACCGAGCGCGCGTTCGTGGAGTGGGAGCACGGCCTGAAGCTCACGCCGGGTGGCGAACGCTGGCTCGCCGAGCTCGCGATCGAGGTCCCGGTCTCGGCCAGACGCCCGGCGCTGCGGCCGTGTCTGGACTGGACCGAACGCCGCCCGCACCTGGCCGGAGCCGTCGGCGCGGCGCTGTGCGGCCACGCGCTGGACAAGGGCTGGATCCGGCGGGTCGGCAGCAGCCGCGCGGTGCTCGTCACCCCGGTCGGCCGCGACGTCCTCACCACCTGGCTGGGCCTGTCCGCGGAGCTGCTGACGCCGGCCACGAACTGATTCAGTTCTCTGATTCACCTGTCGGACCCGTTCGGCCACGGTGCTATGCCGCATTGCGGTGGCGGGCGCTGAAGCGGCGCGCCAGCCGGCACCCGGCCCGCGCCCGAGCGACACCGAATCAGAGCACGCATAGGGTCACCGGCACGCGGCCCGGGTTCCGGCGGATCCGTTCTTCGGGTGCCAGTGGGAGCGGGCCGCGCGTCCCATTCGGGTCCGACAAGGGGTGGTGTCATGTCAGCATCCTCAATCAGTGTGCGAAGAGCCCTGGCGTTCCTCGGAATGCTGGTGCTCACGGCCGCCGCGCTGGTGGTCGCTCCGGCCGGCCGGGCGCACGCCGCCGCCAACGTCGCGGTGCAGCTCGGCTACGCCGACAACCTGCGCGCGAATCCCAACAACTTCCCGACTCCGTGGGAGGGCGCGCCGGACGTCACCTACGGCGGCTGTACCGGCGGCTGCACCTTCGACGCCGGTGCGGTGCGGGTCATCAACAACACCGGGGTCGACGTCAGCGTCGACTACATCAAGGTGAGCTTCGGCACCTGCGTGTTCGACATCTGGCGGCACAACGTACCGCTCGGGGTGAACGGGCAGTACATCGTCACCCAGACGATCAACTCCTTCAGCTCCGGCTGCACCTCCGACGGCTCCTTCGACACCTCCGACATCGGGCCGAACGGCGCGAGCTGGTCCGGCAACTGCAACCAGTCCGGCGTGGTGCCGGTCGTCACGGTGTCCATCGACGGTGTGGTCAGCAGCTTCAACGACAGCGGCAAGATCCTGAACACCGGCGGCGTCGACGGCGCCTCCTGCGGGATGGGCAACGAGTCCCAGCAGTGGGCCCCGGTCGGCAGCGTCTCCTGCCCGGGCTCGATCCTGTCGCTGGCGCCGCCGCAGCAGGAGCTGGCGGTCGGTTCGCAGGCCTCTGTCACCGCCAACTACGTCAACAGCTGCGGCGACCCGCTCCAGGGCGCGCCGATCGCGTTCAAGGTCTCCGCCGGCCCGAACGACGGCCTGACCGGGACCGGTACCACCGACGCCGCGGGCAACGCGACGTTCAGCTATACCAGTACGACTTCGGGGACTGACACAGTCGGCTCCTCGACGTCGAACCCGGCCGGCACCGTCAGCTCCAACAACGTCAGCGTCATCTGGGACATCCTGCTGACCGGCCGCGCCTACGGCCTGGAGTCCTCCGGCCTGCTCGGCATCACGCCGACACCCCAGGCCGGCCCGGTCGCGACCACCGTGGCCGGCAACAGCTCCCCGCCGTGCGTGGTCACCATCAGCGGCCTGATCAACGCCGGCACCCTGTGCGCGAACGTCACCACCGCACTCGACCCGGACTCCTCCACCGCCAACGCCTCGGTCCAGCACGTCGGCATCGGCCTGCTCGGCATCCCGGCGATCCAGATCGGTGCGGTCACATCCACCTCGCACTCGGTCTGCGCCGGCAGCACCGGCGGCGCGACCATCGCCTCCATCACGGTCGGCGGCATCGCGGTCCCGGTCAGCCTCACCCCGGGCCCGAACACCACGGTGAACCTGCTCGGGATCAAGCTGATCCTGAACGAGCAGCTCCCCACCGACACCGGCACCGACCACACGCTGACGGTCAACGCGGTGCACGTGATCGTGCCCGGGCTGCTGGACACGATCGTGGCCTCGTCGACCAGTGACATCCACGGGTGTGTCTGAGCGACGTGTCTGAGCTCTGAGATGAGATAGGAGCCGCGAAAAGTGACGGCCCTGGCCGGGGAATCCCCGGCCAGGGCCGTCCATCGTGTGCCTTACCGCGGGCGGCGCGTCGTCACGTTCCGCCCGCGCGCTGTGCGGAACTCAGCCGCAGGTCGTGCCCAGCGCGGTCATGTCAGTCGTGACCGCGGTCTCGTCAGGCTGCTTGCCGGAGGCGGCGGCATTGGCGATGTTGGTCAGGTCGTCGCCGACCTTGTTGATCGCCGCGGCCTTCGACGGGTCGGTGGACTTGCCCGCGTCAGCGTGGAACTTGCCGCCGAGGGTCTTGAACGCGGCGATCGCGGCTGCGGGATTGGTGCCGACGCTGCCCATCGATGAGCCGAGGGTGGACAGGTCCGACATCGCCGCCTGGCACCCCGGGTCGCTACCGCCGAGCGCGCCGGTGGTGCCGCCGGTCGAGCTGGAGTCGTCCGAGGACGAGTCGCCGCCGGTCGTGCCCGAGGTGTCAGAAGAAGTAGCGCCGCCGGTGCTGCCGCCCGTCGAGGACCCCCCGGTCGACGAGGTGCCGCCGGTGGACCCCGCCGCCGAGGTGTGGCCGGTGAGCGGGTTGCTGCTGCTTGCGGACGTCGTGCCGGACGAAGAACAGCCCCCGAGCAGGATCACCGACGAGGCCAGGGCTGCGCCGACGAGAGCCCGGACGCCACGCGTGGTGGACATTGGTGTTACCCCCATTGTTGTGTATCGGACGTGCGAAGTGCCTCGCCACGCTACCGCAACGGGTTGACGGCGAGTGCACAGACCGGAGGGATATCCCTTAAAGACGATGCCAAACGTGAGCGGCTCGCGATCATCGCGTGATATCGATCATTGAGATGATCTCCAGCGCCGCGGCGACCGTCGCCGCCAGTGTCTCCGTCACCGGAATCCCGAACCTGCGCCCCAGCCGGACCAGATACCGGTTCCGCTCGGGATTCGGGCAGTCCGGCGGGCAGCCGAGCACTGTGCGGCCTGAGCGCACGGTGAACCCGAACTCGACGTTTGTGGTGAAACCCGGCATGGTGCGCAGATCGCGCGGGATCCAGAACAGGACCGCCGACGCGCGGTCCAGTCCGTCCCACTCCCACTCGATCTGGTCCTCGTACTCGGTGTCCGACAGGCCGCCGGGGTTCTCCGGAACCAGGATGTGCAACGTCGCAGGCAAGGTCCACGCGGCGTCCAGCGCCTCGATCGCCTGTGGACGCCAGGAGGCGACGGCCGCCGAGCGCGGGGTCGGGCCGGCCAGGAACACGCTCGGCCCGGCCGGGATCGGCTCGCGGGCCCACACGACGGAAACAGTCATGCGGTCATCATCGGGGGGACCGGGTGCCTTCGGGCAACGCCCGGCACCCGGAGTTCTCCCCGAATCCATCATCCGCGGCTACTTTGCGAAGGAAGAGCGACATCTCAATCCTCTGTCGAAGACAGGAGCCCGCGTATGTCGTTGTCCCGTCGTCGTCTGGTCACCACAGCCGCCGCCACCTCCGCGCTGTCCCTACTGCCGCCCTCGCTGACCGAGGCGATGGCCGCGGCCGCCCCGGATCCGCGGCTGCACTCGCTGGACCAGATCGAGCACGTCATGATCCTGATGCAGGAGAACCGCAGCTTCGACCACTACTTCGGCACGATGTCCGGGGTGCGGGGGTTCGGGGACCGCGACGTCGTCCGCCTGCCCGACGGCCGCCCGGTGTTCTACCAGCCGGACGCCGCCAACCCCGACGGCTACACCCTGCCCTTCCGCGTCGACACCACCAAGACCAGCGGGGCCAAGTACCCCAGCACCGACCACGGCTGGCCGGCCCAGCACGCGTCCTGGAACTCCGGCGCGATGGACGGCTGGCTGGCCGCGCACCGCCTCACCGACGGCGGGCCCTGGACCATGGGCTACCACACGCGCCAGGACGTGCCGTTCCACTACGCGCTCGCCGACGCCTTCACCGTGTGCGACAACTACCACTGCTCGGTCTTCGGCCCCACGCATCCCAACCGGGTGATGGCGATCAGCGGCACCAACGACCCGCACGGCGTGGCCGGCGGCCCGGTGGTGAGCAACGCCAACCCGGTGCCGTTCCGCTGGACCACCTACGCCGAACGCCTGGAAGCCGCCGGTATCAGCTGGCGCTACTACGTCGCCAACACCGCGGGCTCGGATCTGGGCTGGTTCCAGGCCTTCCAGGACGCTCCCAAGGACTCCTCGCTGTGGATCAACGGCGTGCAGGCCCGGCCGCCGCAGGCGATCGCCGACGACATCGCCAACGGCGACCTGCCCGCCGTCAGCTGGCTGAACTCGCAGTACCAGCCCTCGATCGGGCTGCCGGAGGCCAGCGAGCACCCGCCGGGGCTGCCCGGGGCCGGGGCGAAGTACATCTGGGACGTGCTGGACGCGCTCGGCCAGAACCCCGACGTGTGGGCCAAGACCGTGCTGATCATCACCTACGACGAGAACGACGGCCAGTTCGACCACGTGCCGCCGCCCACCGCGCCGCCCGGCACGCCGGGGGAGTGGATCACCGTCGACCCGCTGCCGGCGGACTGTGGCGGCTTCGCGGGCCCCAACGGCCTCGGGTTCCGGGTGCCGACGCTCGTCGTCTCGCCGTGGAGCGCCGGCGGCTACGTGTGCTCGGAGGTCTTCGACCACACCTCGACGCTGCGCTTCCTGGAGCGCCGGTTCGGCATCTGGGAGCCGAACATCAGCGACTGGCGCCGCCGCACGGTGGGTGACCTGACGCGGACGCTGCGTATGCACGAGCCGCACCGGGCGTTCCCGAAGCTCCCGGACGCCGAGGCGCTGTACCAGACCGAGCTGAACGAGGTCGCGACGCTGCCCGCGCCGGTGCCGCCCACGGAGCAGAGCATGCCGCGCCAGGACCCGGGACGCCGCCGCCGGGTGGGGTGACCGGGCGGGCTGAATAGTTCCTTTTGCGCCCCTGGGAAGGTCCTGAGATCACCTCAGGCCCTTCCCGGTTTCAGTTGCCCTGACAGTGATCCCGCCGCCACGGATCGTAAGGCGTGTGGTCAAAAGCACCTAAAACCCTTACCGCCAGTGCGCCCTATATCAACTACATGTCATCGTTCTTGTTATTTGCTCAGGCTTGTGCTTACCGTCTGGGGCATGCCCCGCCGCGAGTGGGGACCTCGCCGGCCGGCACGCCCCTTCCTGCCCCGGACCGCGAGAGTCATCTGGAACCGACCCCCGTGATCGGAGCAGGACGCGGACGACCCCTGGTCGTCCGCCGGCGTGGCGGAGAGAAAGCAAGAGCCGAGCATGTTCAAGCTGTCCAACCGCAAGAAGACCGGAATCGTCGTGGCCTCCGTGGCCGGTGCCGCAGTCGTGCTGCCCGCCCTCATGGCCACCACCGCCAGCGCCGCCAGCGTCTCCACCTGGGACCAGGTCGCGTCCTGTGAGAGCGGCGGCAACTGGTCGATCAACACCGGCAACGGCTACTACGGTGGCCTGCAGTTCTCGACCAGCTCCTGGCTGGGCGCCGGCGGCGGCCAGTACGCCGCGCGCGCCGACCTGGCCACCAAGGACCAGCAGATAGCCGTCGCCGAGCACCTGCTGGCCATGCAGGGCCCCGGCGCCTGGCCGGTCTGCGGCCCCCGTGCCGGCCTGAGCGCCGGCGGCGCCGCGGCCGCCGTGAACACCAGCGGCGGCTCGTCGAGCAGCAGCACCCAGCAGCAGAGCCAGCCGGCTCAGCAGACCCAGCAGCAGGCGCCGAAGCAGTACACCCAGTCCCAGACCAACACCCAGGACTGGAGCGCGCCGAAGCAGAACACCCAGCAGGCCCCGGTCCAGGCTCCGGTCCAGACCCAGGCCCCGGCTCAGACCCAGGCTCCGGCCGTCCAGGCCCAGCCGAACGGCCAGACCTACACCATCGTCAGCGGCGACACCCTGTCCCAGATCGCCGTCAGCCACCACGTGGCCGGCGGCTGGCAGAGCCTGGCCCAGCTGAACAAGGGCCAGATCTCGAACCCGAACCTGATCTTCCCGGGCCAGGTCATCAAGCTCTGAGTTTGACAGCACACTGCTTCACCCGGCCCCGGCCCGCCTTGTGCGGGCCGGGGCTGTGGCTCGTACTCGTACCCTTACTCCCTTATGACGCCGACTTATGACGCCGAAGCCCCGCGGGCCGCCGCGACGGCCTCCAGCGCGAGCTTCAGCGAGGTCTCAGCGTCCTGCTTCGCCGAGTCCATGACCGCGTGCGGCTCCGGCCATGCCTCCCACTGCCCCCGCATCCGCAGCACGTGCTCCCACGGCACCGTCGGCCGCCAGCCGGGGATGCCCCGGTCCCGGCCCTCCACCCGCGAGCGGTGCAGCTCCGCGTCCGAGCAGACGCACTCCACGCCGACCAGGCGCGCCCCGAGATTCTCCGTCACCCGCCGATACCGCTCCCGGGCCTGGACCTCGTGCCCGGTCACGTCGAGCACCACGTCCAGCCCCAGCTGCAACTGCCGGGCCAGTGCCGCCACGATCATCATCTCCGCCACCGGGACCTGGTTGTCGTTCGTCAGCACCCGGAACGGCGTCAGCGCCCCGAGCTGCCAGTCCATGGAGAACACCGCCGCGCGAAGCTCCCGGGCCAGACCCTCGGCAAGCGTGCTCTTCCCGGCCCCCGGCACCCCGGCGACCAGCACCGCGACCGGCGTCGCATCGGGGTCCAGCGGAGTCAGGCGCTCATAGACTCCGAACGCGTATTCAGCCAACGCGGCGTCATCAGTCATAGAAACGACCCTAGGCAGGCGCCCGGCCGAAGTGCGTCCCCATTCGCTGACGGCGAACGCCCTGCCGACGATCACCGGCACCATCGCCTAGCCTGGACCCATGCCCGCAGCTTCGGTGTCCACCAAAACGTTGCAGATTCCCACCCCTGACGGCCAGTCCGACGCCTTCGCCGCGTTCCCCGACGACGGCGGGCGCCACCCGGGGGTGCTGATGTACCCGGACGGCTTCGGCATCCGGCCGGTACTGCGGGAGATGGCCGGCGAACTGGCCGGGCACGGGTACTACGTGCTCGTCCCCAACTACTTCTACCGAACCGGCCCGACCCCGGTGATCGAACTTCCCGACTACATCGGAGAAGAGGCCAGGCCCGCGATCTTCGCCCGGCTGATGCCCATGATCGCGGCGCACACCAACGAACATGTCCTAGTGGACGCCGAGGCCTATCTCAGTTTCCTCACCGCCCAGCCCGAGGTCGGCACCGGACCGGTCGCGGTGACCGGCTACTGCATCGGCGGCCTGTGGGCACTGCGCACCGCCGCGGCCCACCCCGCCCAGGTAGCCGCCTTCGCCGGATTCCACAGCCCGGTGGTCGCCGACGGACCCGACGGCCTGCACCGACTGCTTTCGCAGATCACTGCCGAGGTCCACCTCGGCCACGCCGAATCCGACATGACACCCGAAGCACTGAACGAACTCAACGAGGCCTTGGACGCCGCCGGTGTCGGCCACAGCTCTGAGATCTACCCCGGCACCATCCACGGCTTCACCATGTCCGACACCGACGCCTTCAACTCCGACGCGCGGCAGCTGCACTGGGACCGCCTGCTCGGCCTCCTTCGCCGGACGCTCGTCGACGGGTGAGGTCTGGTTCGGGTCTTTTGGGAGAGGGCTGGGGTTTGCTGGCCGGGTTGCGGTTGGGGTGTGGTTTGAAAGGCGATTTTTACGGCCTTCGGTCATAGTTGTGCCGGTTCGGGGTTCGGGGTGGTGGGTGTGTTTGTCGGCTGCCGGTTCGCGGGTTCACAACCCCGGCCGCACCTCAGGCCTCTTCAACTCCAGTTAGCCAGTGCAAGATCAAGAGCTGAAGGTCAAGGTCAAGGGCTGTGATGAAGGGCCGGGCCTCCGGCGGGCCTCGGCAACCTCAGGGAAACTAGCGCGGTTCCCTAGGGTGGCCGATCTAGTCTCAGCGGCTGCGGTTTGTGGGGTGGTGC
>NZ_JAAFYZ010000075.1 GCF_018274385.1 Catenulispora pinistramenti
CCTCAACACCTTCGGCGTCGCCCTCAACACCGCCGCCAAACGCGGACACATCCACAAAACCGCACCCGGCACCTACACCGCCACACCACCTTGACACCCCCACCAAAACCTTAACTACGCGGCATTGGCCACCGGCACTGTAGGCGAAGCCCTGCCGACGCGACCGAGGGGAACGAACCGAAAACCAGCCGGAGAAATACAAAACGCAGGGAACGAGGACACCGGTTGGTTGATGCCGCTGCCGGTGAGGGTGCGGCGGCGGGCCGGTGGTTGGGTGGTCGACAACATGCCCGGGTGTAGTGCAGTTAACAGGCCCATGTGCGGTGCTGGACGGTCGTGCCCGCGATGAAGGGCGAAGGCCCGGACAAGACCCAGCTTGGCGACTACTGCAGCTGATTTCCGCCGATCTGTCTCAGCAACCTGCTATCCCGGTGGTATTGGTTGTTGCTGCCGGGCCGATCCGGCGCCCGCCAACCCGGAGCGCGCACCTCGGATACCGGCGCGCTGGCCAGCACCGGGACCGGCAGCTGAGCTCGCCGAGCCGCCGGTACCCGCACCCCCGTTTTGTATTTCTCCGGCTGGTTTTCGGTTCGTTCCCCTCGGTCGCGTCGGCAGGGCTTCGCCTACAGTGCCGGTGGCCGGGGGTCAAGTTCGCGCCGTACGAAACCGCAGCTCACACGCATGACCGCAGCGCGCGGACTTTACCCCCGGACACCGGTGCTGTACCCCCCGGGCTGACGACGCGACCGAGGGGAACGGACCGCACCACCTCAGGAACCGCCGCCGCTGAGACTCACCCAGCCACCCTAGGGAACCGCGCTAGTTTCCCTGAGGTTGCCGAGGCCCGCCGGAGGCCCGGCCCTTCACCATAGCTCTTGACCTTGACCTTCAGCTCTTGATCTTGCCCTTGCTCTGACTTGCTGGAGTTGAAGAGGCCTGAGGTGCGGCGGGGTTGTGAACGCGAAAACCGGCAGCCGACACACAGACCCGCCGCTACGAGCCCCGAACCGGCACAACTATGACCGAAGGCCGTAAAAAGCTTTGAAACCCCCACCCCAACCGCACCTCACCCCGAAAACCCCAACAAACAAAACCCCGCCAGGCCGCGTCACCGCACCAGCGGCAGGAACATCGTGTCCACGATCTCCTCAAGCACCTGCTCGGAAGCCGGGGCGTAGGTGGTCAGGATCTCGTGCCGCAGCAGGTCGAAGGGCAGGGCCTTGATCCGGTCGGTCAGGCGCTCGGCGCCGGCCTCGCCGCGTTCGACGGCGCGGTCGTATATGGCGTCGACGGCCTGCTTGCGGTCGGTGTCGGCGGGATCGAGGAGTTCGGCGGGGCTGGTGCCGGTCTCCAGGTGGTAGCTGGCCAGGTAGACGCTCATCACCGTCATGAGCTGGACCCGGTTGGTGTTGATGTCCCGCAGGATGGCCAGGACGTCCTCGCGCAGGCTTCCGGTGTCCGGGACCTTCAGGACGTTCTTGCGCAGGACGTGGACGAGGGTGGCCCGGACCAGGGCGTCGCGGTCCGACCAGCGGCGGTACAGGACCGGCGGGCTGGTTCCGGCCCGTTTGACGACGGCGTCCATGGTGAACCGGGCGTAGCCGCCGGACAGGAGTTCGTCCCAGGCCGCGTCGAGTAGGGCCTGTTCCAGGGCCGCTCCGTGGCGTCGTTCCGGCATCGTGTCGGTCCCTCTTCCGCTAGATAGACTTGCTTATCTAACGATAGCGGCTTAGTCTGAGGACCGGAAGATAGAGTCCTATATCTTAAGGATCCGCTCATGGCTGCCACCAGCAACGCCGCTGCCGACGACGACGCGGCCGCCAGCCCGCTCGACACCGCCGGCCCGCGCGCCGCCAGTCCGCCCGACACCGTCGACCCGGCCGTGCGGCGCCTCGTCTTCACCCTGATCGTCGGCGCCCTCGCGGTCATCTTCGACACCACGATCATGAGCGTCGCGATCGACAGCCTGGCCGGCCAGCTGCACACCTCGCTGGCCACCGTCCAGTGGGTCACCACCGCCTACCTGCTGGCCCTGGCCGCCACCATGCCGGCCGTCGGCTGGGCCCAGGCGGCCCTGGGCGGCAAGCGTCTGTGGATCCTGGCCCTGTGCCTGTTCTTCGTCGGATCGATGCTGTGCGCCGGGGCCTGGAACGCCCCCAGCCTGATCGCCTTCCGCGTGGTCCAGGGGATCGGCGGGGGCGTCATGATGGTGCTGATGGCCACGCTGGTCATGCAGGCCGCCGGGGGCCGCAACATCGGCAAGGTGATGGCGCTGATCACCGTGCCCACCGCCCTGGGCCCGGTCATCGGACCGGTGATCGGCGGGGTCATCCTGCATTTCGGCGACTGGCGCTGGATCTTCCTGTTCAACATCCCGTTCTGCCTGGTCGGCGGCTACCTGGCCGGGCGCAACCTGCCCGCGGACCGGCCCGTCTCCGGAACCCGGCCCCGCCTGGACGCCGTGGGCATGCTGCTGCTCTCGCCCGGCATCGCCGCGGTCATCTACGGCCTGACCCAGCTCGGCGGGTCCGACGGGATCGGCAGCGTCAAGGTCGTCGTGCCGCTGGCTGCCGGAGTGGCCCTGCTCGCCGGTTATGCCGGCTGGGCGCTGCGGCGCGGTGCCGGCGCCCTGCTCGACATCCGCCTGTTCCGGCACCGGTCGCTGGCCTCGTCCACGGTGTTGCTGCTGCTGGCTGGAGCCGCCCTGTACGGGGCCATGCTGCTGATGCCGTTGTACTGGCAGCAGGTCCGCGGGGAATCCGCTCTGGGCGCCGCGCTGCTGCTCATCCCGCAAGGCGTGGGCACGCTGCTGTCCCGCTCGGTGGCCGGTAAGTTCATGGACCGGGTCGGCGCGCGCCCGGTCGCCGTCGTCGCCTTGGCCGTCACCTTCGCCGCCACCGTGCCGTTCGGCTTCGTCACCCCCACGACCAGCAACATCATGCTGATGGCCGTGCTGTTCGTCCGCGGGCTCGGCCTGGGCGCGGCCATGATCGCGCTGATGGGCGGCGCCTTCGTCGGCCTGAGTCGCGAGGAGATCCCGGCGGCCTCCAGCATCAGCCGCGTCGCCCAGCAGGTCGGCGGCTCCATCGGCACCGCTGTCCTGGTGGTGATCCTCCAGCGCGCCGTCGCCGGCAGCCACACTCCCGCCGACCTGGCCTCCGGCTTCGGCGCCGCCTTCTGGTGGGCCGCGGCGTTCACCGCCGCGGCCGTCCCGCTGTGCCTGCTGCTGCCCGGCAAGGCCGCCACCGAGGCCCAGGGCCAGGAAACGGCTTCCGCCGAGCAACTCGCCGAGGTGTGACGGCGCACGTTCTAAGCCCGCCCCGGTCATGGGGCGGGCTCGACGGTGAGCGGTGCGGGCTACCGATTCAGCACCGCGTCCTCGGCGTCGGTCAGCAGCCGCGAGCGAATCAGGAACCTGACCCCCTCCGGCGCCTCCAGCGAGAACCCCCCTCCGCGTCCCGGCACGATGTCCACGGTCAGGTGGGTGTGACGCCAGCGTTCGAACTGTTCGCGGCCCATCCAGAACAGCACCGGTTCGGCGATGTCCGCGACGGCCAGCTGCGCGAGCAGCACGTCGGAGGCGCCGGTGCGGAACTCGCCCGCCAGGTAGCACATCGGTGAGCTGCCGTCGCAGCAGCCGCCCGACTGGTGGAACATCAGCGGGCCGTGCGCGGTGTAGAGCCTGCGCATCATCGCCGCCGCGGCGTCGGTGACGGCCACGCGCGCCGGTGCCTCGGTCACCTCGGTCACCTCGGCCGCACCGACCGCACCGGCCGGCCCGGGCTCCGGCCCGGCCGAGGCCTCCGGCCCGGCCATCAGAAGAAGCCCATCGCCTTCGCCGAGTAGCTGACCAGCAAGTTCTTCGTCTGCTGGTAGTGCTCCAGCATCATCTTGTGGTTCTCTCGCCCGATCCCGGACCCCTTGTACCCGCCGAACGCGGCGTGGGCCGGGTACAGGTGGTAGCAGTTCGTCCACACCCGACCGGCCTGGATCGCGCGGCCGGCGCGGTAGGCGGTGGTCCCGTCCCGGGTCCACACCGCGGCACCGAGGCCGTACAGGGTGTCGTTGGCGATCCGGATCGCGTCGTCGTAGTCGTCGAACTGCGTGACGGCGACCACCGGGCCGAAGATCTCCTCCTGGAAGACGCGCATCGCGTTGTCGCCCTCGAAGATCGTGGGCTGCACGTAGTAGCCGCCGGCCAGTTCGCCGCCGAGGTCCACGCGCTCGCCGCCGATCAGGATCTTCGCGCCCTCGGCCTGGCCGATGTCCAGGTAGGACAGGATCTTCTCCAGCTGGTCGTTGGACGCCTGCGCGCCGACCATGGTCTCGGTGTCCAGCGGGTTGCCCTGTTTCATCCGGTCGGTGCGGGCGATCGCGTCGGAGAGGAAGTCGCCGTAGTGGCCGCGCTGGATCAGGGCGCGGCTGGGGCAGGTGCAGACCTCGCCCTGGTTGAGGGCGAACATCGCGAAGCCCTCCTGCGCCTTGTCGTAGAAGTCGTCGCGGATGCGGGAGACGTCGTCGAAGAAGATGTTCGGGCTCTTGCCGCCCAGCTCCAGCGTCACCGGCTTGATGTGCTCGGAGGCGTACTGCATGATCAGCCGGCCGGTGGTGGTCTCGCCGGTGAACGCCACCTTCGCCACCCGGCCGCTGGAGGCCAGCGGCTTGCCGGCCTCGACGCCGAAGCCGTTGACGATGTTCACCACGCCCGGCGGGATCAGGTCCGCGATCAGGCTCATGAGGTAGTGCACGGAGACCGGGGTCTGCTCGGCCGGCTTGAGCACCACGGTGTTGCCCGCGGCCAGCGCCGGGGCCAGCTTCCAGATCGCCATCAGGATCGGGAAGTTCCACGGGATGATCTGCGCCACCACACCCAGCGGCTCGTGGAAGTGGTAGGCGACCGTGTCCTCGTCGATCTGCGAAAGCGCGCCTTCCTGCGCCCGGATCGCCCCGGCGAAGTACCGCAGGTGGTCGATGGCCAGCGGGATGTCGGCGGCCAGCGTCTCCCGGATCGGCTTGCCGTTCTCGAACGACTCGGCCAGCGCCAGCCGGTCCACGTTCATCGCCATCCGGTCGGCGATCCGGTTCAGGACCTCGGCCCGTTCCGCCGGCGAGGTACGGCCCCAGGCCGGCGCGGCGGCGTGCGCGGCGTCCAGCGCCCGCTCGACGTCCTCGGCGGTGCCCCGGGCCACCTCGCAGAACGGCTGCCCGGTGATCGGCGTCGGGTTCTCGAAGTACTGCCCGCCGGCCGGCGCGACGGCCTCGCCACCGATCCAGTGCTCGTACCGGGGCTGGTAGCTCATGAGGGCGTCGGGGCGGCCCGGCGCGATGAAGACGGTCATGGGAGACCTCCACATTCTGCGGCGTTGCGAGGGACAGCCGTCGTCTGGCCCGCCGGCGGCATGCGCGTGACGCTAATCCCGAGGTGAGGTGGGTTCACCCCGCTGTACGGGGATCTGCGTATAAGGGTTTGAAACCGGGCCCGCGAGCCAGGGCGTGTTAAATCGGGTGCGCATCCGCCGAGGCCGCTGCTAGCCTCCGGTCCTTTGTGCCTGTCAGGTCACGTCGGGTCGGGACAGGTCAGGTGACGTCAGGTCAGGCCGTAGGGATCGCCCAGTGAATCCGCTCCATGAGAAACCTTTCCGCCGCTTCTTCATCGCCCGGTCCATCTCCGTCGCCGGGAGCGCCCTCACCCCGGTCGCCCTGGCTTTCTCCGTCCTGCAGCTCACCGGCAGCGCCAAGGACCTGAGCTTCGTGGTCAGCGCCCAGCTGATCCCGACCGTCGCGCTGCTGCTGATCGGCGGCGGGGTGGCCGACCGGGTCGGGCAGGCCCTGCTGCTGCGGGTCACCCATTTCGGGTCCGGTCTGTCCCAGGCCGCCATCGCGTTCTGCCTGTTCACCCGGCAGCCGATCGGCTATCTGATCGGGCTGGCCTTCGTCAACGGCGTGCTCCAGGCCTTCACCGGGCCCGCGCTCAGCGGCATCGTGCCGCAGCTGATCGGCCCCGAGGGGTTGCGACGGGCCAACTCGCTGCTGGCCACCGTCGCCAACGCGACGAAGGTCATCGGGCCGAGCGTGGCCGGGGTGCTGGTCGCCACGGTGGGCGGCGGCTGGGCGCTGTCCGTGGACTCGGCGTCGTTCTTCATCGCCGCGATCGTCCTTTCGCTGATCCCCGTTCAGGACCGGCGCAAGAAGCACAAGGAGAAGCTGTTCACCGAGCTGCGGCAGGGCTGGACGTTCTTCCGCTCCACACGCTGGTTCTGGTCGGTCACCCTCGCCTACACCGTGGTCAACCTGGTCCAGATGGGGGCCTGGCAGCTGCTCGGCCCGGTGCTGGCCCGGGGCACGTTCGGGGCCGGCGGCTGGGGCGCGATCCTGAGCTGCCGGGCCGCCGGAGCGCTGGTGATGAGCGTGCTGATGGTGCGGCTGAACGTGAAGCGGCCACTGCTGGCCGGGCAACTGGCCATGACGGTCGCGGCCGTGCCGTTGATGCTGCTCGGGCTGAACGCGAGCGTGGTGGCGATCGGCGCCGCCACGTTCTGCGCCGGGCTCGCGTCCAGCTTCGGCAGCGTGCTGTGGGACACCGCGCTGCACACCCACGTCCCCAACGAGATGATGTCCCGCGCGGTGGCCTACGACCAGTTCGGCTCGTACTGCGCCATCCCGATCGGGCAGCTGTCGGTGATCCCGCTGGCGACGGCGTTCGGCGCGCGCCACGTTGCTTTGGCGGCCGGCGTCATCTTCCTGGGCTCGATGGTCGCGCCGTTGGCGCTGGGCTCGGTGCGTCGGCTGGGATCGGCTCCGGTGGCGGCTTCTCCGGTGGCGGCCGAGGTCTCGGGCGAGGTCCTGGCTGAGGTGGATACACCGAATACCGGGACTGCGGCGGTCGCCTCGTGAATCCGCTTCGGGACAAGCCCTTCCAACGCTTCTTCGTCGGCCAGTCGGTCTCGGTGCTCGGCGGCGCCGCCACCCAGGTCGCGCTGTTCTTCGCCGTCCTGCAGCTGACCGGGAGCGCGAAGGATCTGAGCTTCGTCGTCAGTGCCCAGATGCTCCCGACGATCGCGTTGCTGCTCATCGGCGGCGGGATCGGTGACCGGCTGGGGCAGGCGCTGCTGCTGCGGGTCACGCATTTCGGGCTCGGGCTGACGCAGGGCGTGATGGCGTTCTGTCTGCTCACCAAGCAGCCGATCGGTTACCTGATCGGCCTGGCCTTCCTCACCGGCGTGCTGTCGGCGTTCGCCGGTCCTTCGCTGAGCGGGATCGTGCCGCAGCTGGTGCGTCCGGAGGGACTGCGGAAGGCGAACTCGTTGCTGGCCAGCGTCGGCAACGCCGCCCGAGTGCTCGGGCCCACGGTCGGCGGTGTGCTGGTCAGCACCATCGGCGGCGGGTGGGCACTGGCCGCGGATTCGGCGTCGTTCTTCCTCGCGGCCGTCATCTTCTGCTTCGTCCCGGTGTCCGGGCGGGTGCGGACCGACCGGAAGCTGTTCAGCGAGCTGCGGCAGGGCTGGGCCTACTTCCGCGGGAGCTCCTGGATCTGGTCGATGACCGCGGCGTTCACCGTCTCCAACTTCCTGCAGATGGGCGCCGGACAGGTGCTTGGGCTGGTGCTGGCCAAGCAGACGTTCGGTGCCGAGGGCTGGGGCGTGATCCTCAGCTGCCGGGCGGTGGGGCAGCTGATCATGAGTGTGCTGATGATCCGGGTCAAGGTGCGACGGCCGTTGCTGGTCGGGCAGATCGCCATCACGGTGCAGGCGGTGCCCTATCTGCTGCTCGGGCTGAACGGCGGGGTGGCGGCGGTGGCCGCGGCGTCGTTCGTCGCGGGGTTCGGGATCACGTTCGCCGCGGTCAGTTGGGACACGTCGCTGCACACGTATGTCCCGAACGACATGATGTCCCGCGTCGTGTCCTACGACCTGTTCGGCAGGTCGCTGGCCGTCCCGCTGGGCCAGCTGTCGGTCATCCCGATCGCCGACGCGCTGGGCACGCGGCACGTCATGGTCGGGACCGGCGTGCTGTTCGCGGTGGCGATGGTGGCGCCGCTGACGCTGGCCTCCGTGCGCCGGGTCGGGACGGAGGCCGGGCCCGCGCCGCCTAAGGCATCGACGCCAGCGCCTGCAGCCGCATCATGACCTGCGGCTCCGGCCAGTCTTGGACGTAGTAGCGGATCGGGTGGTAGCGGGGATCGGGGATCAGGGGGCACTCGCGGGCGACGTCGTCCCAGGGGACGAAGAAGCGCTCGTTGTCCCGGGTGGCGAAGGCGATCCAGTCGGCCTCCGGGAGCAGTGTCATCTCCAGGTCCTCGGCCCAGGTCGCGACGGTGAACGAGGCGCCGGTCCCGGGGTCGACGAAGCGTTGCAGGGCGGCGAAGAACGGGTCGCCGAACTCTGCTTTGGCGCGCAGGTATTCGGTCTGGCCGGCGTAGACGCTGTCCGCGAGCAGGTTCCAGGAGCGGCGCAGCGCGCCTCGGAACGGGGAGTCCGCGGGCAGGTCGTAGGGGATCATGTGGCCGGCGGCGTCGCAGGTGTAGAGGACGGGGGACAGGGGCCGCTCGGCGCCCTGCCATTCGCGCTCGGCGGCGGCCAGGAGGTTGAGCAGCTGCTCGGCGTCGGTGGGTTCGGGGGCGATGAGCAGGGCGTTGCGCTGCGGGATGAGGAAGACCGGGCGTCGCTCGCCCCAGCCGGAGCTGTCGGCCCAGGCGGTGATCCAGCCGCCCAGCAGTGGCAGGGAGCTGAGATAGCCGTCGCCGGGCTCGTGCAGGTAGGTCACGTCCGGCGCGAGGCTGCGGCTGCTCACCAGCGGGCGGAAATCGGCGGCGAGGTTGGCGTGCGCGGTGGCGGCGACCTCGTCGGCGCTCACGCCCCAGCCGGCCACCAGCTCGGTGGTGGCGTAGCCCATGCCGACGCTCAGGTCCACGCCGATGAACTCGCTCAGGCACGGCGCGATCGGCCGGGAGGGGAACTGGACGCCGGTCTCGTCGGCGGCGTCCAGGTCGAAGTCGGCCGGGCGGGGGACCGGCCGCAGCAGCGGGCGGGCCGAGGCCCAGTCCCGGGGGGTCCGCTCGGGCTTGGGGTCTGTGGTGCTTCCCATGATCGGGGACCCTATCGAGGTCCCCGATCACCGGTGGGCGGTATTTCGACCCTCGATCAGAGGCTGGGATACTCGTAGAATCCGCGCCCGGCCTTGCGGCCCAGCCGGCCGGCCTCGACCATGCGCAGCAGCAGCGCCGGCGGGGTGTACAGGGGCTCCTTGAACTCCTCGTACATCGCCTCGGCGGCCAGCTTCACGGTGTCCAGGCCGATCAGGTCGGACAGCGCCAGCGGGCCCATCGGGTGCGCGCAGCCCAGGACCATGCCGGAGTCGATGTCCTCGGCGGAGGCGAAGCCGCCCTCGGCCATCCGGATCGCGGCCAGCAGATAGGGGATGAGCAGCGAGTTCACCACGAACCCGGCGCGGTCCTGGGCCACCACGGCCTGCTTGCCCAGCTGCTCGACGAAGGCCACGGCCCGGGCCCGGGTGTCCTCGCTGGTGGCCAGCGAGGGGATGACCTCGACCAGCTTCAGCACCGGGACCGGGTTGAAGAAGTGGACGCCGATCACGTTGTGCGGGCGGGCGGTGGCCGTGCCCAGGCGCATGATCGGGATGGAGGAGGTGTTGGAGGCCAGGATGGCATCCTCGGGCAGGATCAGGTCCAGCTTGGCCAGCACCGCGGTCTTGACGGCCTCGACCTCGACCACGGCCTCGACCGCGAGCTGCCGGTCGGCGAACTCCTGCAGGTCCTCGGTGAAGCGGATCCGGCCCAGCGCCGCCTCGGCGTCGGCCTCGCTCATCTTGCCGGCCTTCACCGCGCGCTTGAGGGACACCGCGATCCGGTCGCGCCCGCGCTTGAGGCCCTCGGCGTTCTCGTCGGCGACGATCACGTCCAGCCCGCTGCGCGCGCAGACCTCCGCGATGCCCGATCCCATCTGGCCGACCCCGACCACTCCGACTCGTTCGATCACCGATGCCTCCGGTTCCGGAATTACGTTCTGTGCTGCACTTGTGGTGCGTACCACAGGGTATCTGTGGCACTGAGTGTGGATAATCGAGGGTACCCAGTACCTTCACACTAGGAGCGAGCCATGGCCGCCGACTTCGACCTGTTCAAGGTCTCCGAGGAACACGACCTGCTGCGGGAGGCGGTGCGCTCGCTGTGCGAGGAGAAGATCCTCCCCTTCGCCGCCGACGTCGACGAGCAGGCCCGCTTCCCCCAGGAGGCCCTGGACGCCCTGGTCTCCTCCGACCTCGCGGCCGTCCACGTGGCCGAGCAGTACGGCGGCCAGGGCGCCGACGCCCTGGCCACCTGCATCGTGATCGAGGAGGTGGCCCGCGTGTGCGCCAGCTCCTCCCTGATCCCGGCGGTGAACAAGCTGGGCTCGATGCCGCTCATCCTCTCCGGCTCCGAGGAACTGAAGCAGAAGTACCTGACCCCCTTGGCAGCCGGCACCGCGATGTTCTCCTACTGCCTGTCCGAGCCTGACGCCGGCTCCGACGCAGCGGGCATGAAGACCCGCGCCGAGCGTGACGGTGATCACTACATCCTCAACGGCGTCAAGCGCTGGATCACCAACGCCGGCGTCTCGGAGTTCTACACGGTGATGGCCGTCACCGACCCCGCCGCCCGCTCCAAGGGCATCTCGGCCTTCGTGGTGGAGAAGAGCGACGAAGGCGTCACCTTCGGAGCCCCCGAGAAGAAGCTGGGCATCAAGGGCTCCCCGACCCGCGAGGTCTACTTCGACAACGTCCGCATCCCCGCCGACCGCCTCATCGGCCCCGAAGGCACCGGCTTCGCCACCGCCATGCGCACCCTGGACCACACCCGCGTCACCATCGCGGCCCAGGCCCTGGGCATCGCCCAGGGAGCGCTGGACTACGCGTCGAACTACATCAAGGAGCGCAAGCAGTTCGGCAAGCCCATCGCCGACTTCCAGGGCATCCAGTTCATGCTCGCCGACATGGCGATGAAGCTGACCGCGGCCCGCCAACTGACCTACACCGCCGCGGCCAAGTCCCAGCGCGGCGACACGGACCTGACCTACTTCGGCGCGGCGGCGAAGTGCTTCGCCTCGGACGTGGCGATGGAGGTCACGACGGACGCGGTGCAGCTGCTCGGCGGGTACGGGTACACGAAGGACTATCCGCTGGAGCGGATGATGCGGGATGCGAAGATCACGCAGATCTATGAGGGCACGAACCAGGTGCAGCGGATCGTGATGGCTCGGCAGGTGCTCGCAGGTGGGCTGAGCTTGTAGTTTCTGTTTGAAAGTGCCTCGGCGGCCGGGCCTGAAAAACCGGCCGCCGACTGCTTGTTCCGTGGCTGTTCCGTGAGAACCTCGGCAGAGGACCATCAGCGACGGAACAGATCACGTGATGTCTCTGCGCTCCCAACCCCTGGGAAGCTTGGTCAACCCCTTGAACTGGCAATCAATGCATCTCGCGGAGTGACGCCAATCTCTGCCAGGCAGGTAAACGACCGCGACTGCTCACTCACCTGACGTTTCGGGCGCGCGGTTGTCCGGGTGCCTCATCAGACGGATCGTCGATGACCGAGCCTGGCGGTAACGGTAGAGCAGATCTCGGCAGGCTTGCTGGGCGGCTCCCCTGCGCGGAAAGTAGATGTCCCCGACGATGACAGGTTTGGCAACCATGAGCCCTCCTTCGGCCGGTGCATTCGAATAAGGACGCTGTGACACGGGCACCCGACAACTTGAGTCGGTCCGGTCGCCGCCGCGCGTGTCGCCAGCCGCGGCGCGCTATTCGGCTAGTCGTGCGCGCATCGTGCCGTGCTCGAGGCAATATGGCGCTCGGTCGGGGTTCCGAGGACACAGTCCACCGATGTGGGTGCGTTATCGGATGGGGGTCGGGGAATCGGCGAACGTTCGGCGCCCGCGTAGCTTGAGCTGAAGCAAGCCGCGAAGGCTGGCGAGGGAGCGGCTGCAGCCCAACGCTTGCAGGAACTCCTCGACGCTCCATGCGATCATCGCGCCCTGGCGGGCGAGGTAGAGGCCGAGACGGGTGATGCGATAGCGGTCGTCATAGTCGAGGAGTAGGTAACCGGCGAGCTGGTAGATCTCCTCACGCCCCAGGGAGCGGGGGTGCCGGGTGGCCTTGCAGTCGAGGAGGAGCCCGTCGAGGATGAAGTCCGCGTCGGCCCCTCCGAGATCGGTGCTTCCGGCGAAGGTGGGCCCGCAGATTTGCTTACTGCTCGGCAGTGCGCGCAGCGCAGCGAAAGGCTCAGTTGAGAGCGCGAATTGGCGGTCAAGGTCCTCGATGGCGTACTCGGGCACCGTCGCAGTCAGCTCTGAGAGGGTGATCTGCGGCGTCGCACCGAGAAGCATGCTGCCGCGTTGAAGGCGTCCAGTGCGATAGACGGCTTCGTAGGAGGCGGCGACGAAGCACAGGCGGCTGAGCTGTTCGTCGCCGAGGGACGCGGCTCCGTCGAGATGGTGAAGCAGCAGAGTCTGCAGCTCGATGCCGGCGGCCTGGAGCGCGGCACGGGTTGCAGCATCGGGTGCGCCGGGCAGGTGCGTGCCGGTGCCGACCATCTTCACCCCGTGGGACACGGCGTGGCCGAGGTCGGAGCCCAGGGACAGCCGTAGGCGGTAGTCGATTGCGTGGCCGAGGGCGGCCCAGGCGGGGGATCGGACGTCGACGGGCTGGACGGGGTGGGGAAGTGTCGCGGCGAACTTCAGGTATTGGACGTGCAGTGGGCCCACGTGGGGAAGGTGCTCGGCCATGAAACGCGAAACAGGGGACTCGGAGAGCTTCAGCTGCCCGGTGAGCGGGAGCTCGGCAAGCGTCTCCGTGCTTGCATGTGAGCCGGTCTCTGCGGCTCGCTTTTCGTATTCGCCTATCCAGGACAGCGACGACTGGTCGAGGACGTGGCGGGCGCGGGTGACCGCGACATAGATCAGGCGCGCCTCGTCCAGACGCAGCGGACGCTGCAGGCCGCTCTCGTCGAAGGGCGGCGCGTGGAAGCCGGCGCCGATGCGTACGGTATTCCACTCGCGGCCCTTGGACTTGTGCGCGGTGGAGACGATGACGCGGGCGTCCTGCTCGTCTGACAGGCGGCCCACCGCGTCGATGATGGTGTCGGGGCCGAAGCTGTCGATGAGGTTGACGATGGTGCGCAGGCTCTGGGCTTCCGGGTCGCTGTCGGCGTAGTCCTGGACTTCGCCCCAGTTGGCGAACAGGAACAGCTCCGGATGGCTGGTCCGCCGGCCGGCCTTCAGGTCGATGGCTGCTTCGGCCAGGCGTCGCAGTTCCTTGCCGCCGCCGACCAGCGCGACGGGTATGCCCTGATCCAGGTGCGTGAGTACTTCGCGGATGGCGTCGGCGTTGCCACGGCACAGCACCGCGTCGGGGTGATCGAGCGCGCTGATGGCGCTGTCTCCCGGCCCGCGGCCCGTCAGGCGCATCTCGGAGCCGGCGTGGGCGAGCCACCGGTTGGCCTCATCGGCGATCGGGGGTCCGAATCGGAAGGATTCGGTCAGGTAGAGGTGGTCGGCAGGGAAGCCGGTCATGACGTCGCGTGCGTTGCGCCAGGCGTAGATCTGCTGTGCTGGATCACCAACGCACACGCGTTGGGCGTCTTGTGCCAGGAAGACTTCTTCGACCACTGGGTTGGTGTCCTGGGCCTCGTCGAGCAAGATGAAGTCGGCCGACAGCACTGGGCGGGACAGACCCCACATCTTCATGTAGTGCTCGTGGTCGAACTTGAGCACGCCGTCGAGCGCGCAGATGTCCTCCCAGGCGCGGCGCGCGTACGGCAAGAGGTGCTGGGACAGGCGGTCCTGAGCGCCAGGGTCGAGGCCGTTGACACGCGCCATGTGTCGGGCCGATACCTCCAGATCGGCGGTGCGGCAGTAGCGCGCGACCATTTCCATGATCAGGCGGGCCTGATGAGCCTGGGCGATCTGGACCGCTCCTTCCTTTACGACATCGGTTAGTCCGAGAAGCCTCGCCGTCTCCTTCCCCGGGCGGCGCGGTGAGTTTTCGAGCCGGCGTTTGTAGCGGATGCCCACCGCTTGATAGGCGAGGGCGTGCGATGTACGGCATTCGACGTTGCCGCCGAACCGGCGTCGGGCATCTTCGGCAGCGGCCTTGTTGTAGGCCATGTACAGGCCGCGCTTTCTGGTGGCCGAACCCATCAGCACCAGAGTCGACGTCTTGCCCGCCCCCGCGCCCGCGATCAGCGCCAGATCGTCACCCGAAGCGAACGCATCGCGTGCCGCCTGCTGCTCCGCTGTGGCCTGAATCATCCCCACCCCGTCTCCAATGCCGACTAAATCAGTGGTCTACCATAGATTCGGGACGGATCGCTGCGGCTGTACGGTGTCGGGTTGAAGGTGAAGGCGGCGTGCGGACCAAATGCCGGAACCCGACTTCGACAAGAGAGACGAGTAGCGTCTGGTACTCCAGCCTGGTTTCGGCCTCTGATCTCCTGCCAGCGATCGTGAGTAGCCTGACGAGGTGGAGAAGCGATGCTTATGTCAGGGTTCGTGGTTACCCTGGTGATGTGACTCAGACTGTCTGGCACGCTGGGTACCACATCGTCATCAACCTGTCGCTGGAAGACCTCGGACATCCTGACCGGCCGGGCCTGTGGGAAGAGATCTACAAGCCGGACGCGTCCCAGCCTCGCTTGTTGCGCTGCATGGCCATCGATGATGACGACGGCACCGAGTGCCCCGAGGCAATGTACATCCAGGTGCGAGACGGTCTCCGGATCGCCTCCCACCTGCGGTCGACGGGGGTGACGGTGGCCCTATCGGGTGGGAGATCCAGTTCTCGCACATCACCGGCCGCGCGACGATCAAACGCACCGTTACCGCCAAGGCCCACGGCATCACGCCCATGTGGACGGTCGACAACGATCGGTCGCAGGTCATCGATCGGGGGCCGTGGAACCGTCTGGACAAGATCACGGACTGGCGGCAGGTCGCCGGCAGACAACTGAACGTTCGAGGCGGTGTCCGTGCCTTGCGCATGGAACGCTGCCAAAAGGGTTTCGGGCCGTGCCCAGTGAAGAAGCGCGGGTCGTGTGGAGACTGGCACGGCGTTTGGCTCGCGGCCACAGGGGTGTATCTCGACAGCTTTGTGGCCGAGACCGCGGCAGGCGAGTACGTGCCGCTTTACCAACCCGCCACCACGCGCCGCCGCGGGAACTATATGTGGGTCACGCCGGTCGACAAGGCTGAGTTCCTTCAGGATCGAACTGAGGTTGGCACCTAGGCCCGCTCGCCGTCCAGGAACCTCAGGACGGCGAGTACCCGCCGGTGGTCGCCGCCGTCGCTGGAGGACAGGTCGAGTTTCGCGAAGATCCCGTTGATGTGCTTGGCGACCGCGCTCTCGCTGATCACCAGAAGCTCCGCGATCCCCGTGTTGGACCGGCCCTCGGCCATCAGGCCGAGCACCTCCCGCTCCCGGGCGGTGAGCCGGTCCAGCGAGGTGTCCTGCCGGCGCAGCAGCAACTGTGCCACCACCTCGGGATCCAGCGCCGTACCGCCGCCGGCCACCCGACGCAGCGACTCGAGGAAGCTCTCCACGTCCGCGACCCGGTCCTTGAGCAGGTAACCGATCGCCGAGGTCTGCTGGGACAGCAGGTCAGCGGCGTAACGCTCCTCCACGTACTGCGACAGCACCATGATGGCCACCTCGGGCCACTGCCGGCGCACCACCAAGGCCGCGCGCACCCCCTCGTCGGTGAACGTCGGCGGCATCCGCACGTCCGCGATCACCAGCTCCGGGCGGTGCTCCTCGACCGCGGCCAGCAGCCCGGCCGCGTCGTCAACCGCCCCGACCACCTCGAAGCCGGCGGTCTCCAGCACCTTGGTCAGCCCGGCGCGCAGCAGCACCGAGTCCTCGGCGATCACAGTTCGCACGGAAGCTCCACCTGAATCGTGGTCGGACCCCCGACCGGGCTGGAAAACTCGAACCCGCCGTCCACCGAGGCGGCGCGCTGGGCCAGGCCGTTGAGGCCCGAGCCACGGCCCGCGTCGGCGCCGCCGACACCGTCGTCGGTGACGGACACTTTGAGCAGCGGGCCGTCCAGCCACACGTCCACCCGGGCCTCGGCAGCCTGGGCGTGCTTGGCGATGTTGGCCAGGGCTTCGGAGACCGTGAAGTACGCGACCGCCTCGACCGTGGGCGAGACCCGCCGGGGCACGTCCACGGCCAGCCGCACCGGCACCGGGGAGCGGGCCGCGACGCCGGAGAGTGCAGCGTCCAGGCCGCGGTCCTCGAGCACCACCGGGTGCAGGCCGCGGACCAGGTGCCGCAGCTCGGCGAGCGTGTCCTTCGCCTCCTCGTGCGCCTCGGCCAGGGCGGCGCGGGCGTCCTCGGGCAGGTCGGTCAGGGTGGCCCGGGCCAGGCCCAGGTTCATCGCCAGCGAGACCAGCCGCTGCTGGGTGCCGTCGTGCAGGTCGCGCTCGATCCGGCGGCGCTCGGCGTCGGCCGCGTCCACCGTCGCGGCCCGGCTTTCCGTCAGGTCGGACACCCGCTGCGCCAACTGCTCCTCCCGGGTGGGGCCCAGCAGGTCGGCGGCGAGTTTCAGGTCCCAGCGGACCGAGGCCATGACCAGCCACGGAGCCAGGTAGACGAGGACCAGGCACACTGCGAACTGCACACCCGCCAAGGCGAACGACCCTTTCGCGGCGAAGTTACCGGCGACCGAGGCGAAGACCAGGGCGCCGAGCCAGGCGACCCCGGAGAGCACGCCTACCAGCTCCGCCGCCGGGCAGGCCACCAGGTGAAACAGGGCCTGCCGCCAGGTCCGCGGGGAACGGAACCGGTCGGCCAGGGCGGAACCGACGGCGGTCAGCCGACCAGGGTTCCGCGGGCCGCCGGAGGCGGACGGCAGCGGCGGCGGCTTGGGGATCCTGACGCCGCGGATCTCGAAGTACGTGGCCCGGCGCAGCGCGGTGAGCTGCGGGCTGAGCAGGACCACCACGGCCAGCGGGGCGAACACGCACACGAGCACCGAGGGCACATAGGCCGGGACGTAGAAGATCCAGGCCAGCACCATGATGCCCAGCGGCGGCAGGCTCAGCGCCGAGGACAGCACGACGAACCACAGGTCGCGCCAGGCACGCGCCTGCCAGGGAACGAGCAGGAACCGGCCGGTCGAGGCGAGGGCGGCGTTCATGGTTTCTACCGTATTCGAGCTGGTCGCCATCGTTCCATGGCGCGGGCTGCCGCCTCGGGGTGTACCTGGCACCACCCCCAAGACGGCAAGCCGCGCTACAGATTCGCGGGCCGCGGTGGCCGACAGTGGTGATCGTTGCCCGGCGCCGCGCCGGGCCGGGAGGAGACCAGAGGCCATGCTCGCCGTCACGGAACGGATCGACCGGACCGCCGGCCTCGCCCGGGCTGAGGCGGGCGCCGGCCGCACCGCCCCCGGCGCCCGCCGCGGCGCGCGCCCCGGCCACGGCCCCGGCAGCGGCCGCGGCCACCGGCTCGACGCCGCCTTCGTACTGGCCGGGCTGGCGATGATCCCCTGGGTCTTCTACCTCTCGTGCAGCCTGCCGGCCAGCGCCCGGGACGCGCACTGGGCGCTGGCCTGGGTCGGCCTGGACAGCTGCGAGGCGCTCGCCCTGTTCGCCACCGGCCGCTTCCTGGCCCGGCGGGACAACCGGTGCGCGCTGACCGCGACCGCCACCGCCGTGCTGGTGGTGGTGGACGCCTGGTTCGACCTCACCTCGGCGGCGCCGGGCGCGGACCTGGTGGCCGCGGCCGCGATGGCCGCGACTGCCGAGATACCGATCGCCGCGGTCTGCACCCTGCTCGCGCTGCGCGTGCTGCGCTCGCCGTTCCCCCAGGACCGCTGAGCCCCAGCCGCGTCGGCTTCCCCCGATTTCCTCGACACATCTAAGGACATAGAGACAATGGCGCACTTCGCCCGTCCCTCGCGCAAGACCGCCCTGGCCGCCGCCACCGGCGCCGCCGCGCTGGCCGCGGGCGCCTGGTGGTTCACCGACCGCGCGCCCTACCCCTACGCCCAGCGCCGCCTGCTGGACCTGCAGCTGCCCTTCCTCGGCCTGGCCGACCTGGACACGGTGCTCCGGCCGCGGCCGGGCGAGCGGATGTTGGAACTCGGGCCGGGCACCGGGCTGCAGGCGCTGCACGTGGCGCCGCAGCTCGGCCCGCAGGGGCGGCTGGACATCGTGGACGTGCAGCAGGAGATGCTGGACCACGTCATGCGGCGCGCGCAGGAGGATCGCGCGGAAGGTGACGGCCCGGGCGCGATCGTCCCGCACCTCGCGGACGCGCGCGAACTGCCGTTCGAGGAGGCCGAGTTCGACGCGGTCTACCTGGTGACCGCGCTCGGTGAGATACCGGAGCCCGAGCGGGTGCTCGCCGACGCAGCCCGGGTGCTCAAGCCCGGCGGGCGGCTGGTGGTGGGCGAGTTCTTCGACCGGCACTGGATCCCGTTCCAGCGCCTGCACCGCATGGCCGACTCCCAGGGCCTGCACCTGCTCGAACGCCGCGGCCCCAGCCTCGCCTACCTCGCCGCCTTCCGACCCTGCGCGACGGAGACGGCAGGGGCGGGGGCGGCCTGAGCCCGGGGGGCCTTCGACCACAACGCTGCTGGCCTTGTCGGCGCACTGTTCCGCCCTACGGGCGGGAACCGAACTTCACAGCGCCGGGACCGGCGGCCGGACTCCAGGCCCGGCCGCCGAGGCACTTTCAAAGGGCTGCCCGAGAGCAGCCCGATTCGGCGTGACCGTGTGTGTCCGACACCCGTCGTCAGGGTCCGGTGTCGGTGCCCAGGGGGGTCGGGGAGCTGGCGTCGGGGATGAGGATGCGTGGGGATCCTCCGCCATCGGCGGGGACGGCCCAGATGTCCCAGTCGCCGCCGGACTGGCGGGGGCGGCCGTACATGACCGTGTTGTTGTTGAGCCACGCCGCCTGGTCGTCGATGCTGTGCTCGTCCGCGAGCGGCGTTTCGACCATGGTGCGCAGGTCGAGGACGTAGAGGCGCCAGGGGCGGTTTGCGCTGGCGTTGACGCGTTTCTTGAAGACGATACGGGTGCCGTCCGGTGATAGGGAGGGGCATTCGACGTTCTCTCGCAGGGTCCGTGCGGTCCAGGCGCGGTAGTCGCCTTGAACGAGGTAGGTGCGGCCCGCGGTGCGCACGGTCGCGTAGAAGGTGTTGTCGTCCGCGGCGAAGGTGATGCCCCAATAGTTCACGTCCGCGGCCTGGTAGGGCTTGCCGTCCAGGGTGAGGGGGATGCTCTCGACGTTGTCGATGAGGCGGCCGGTTTTGGTGTCCAGGATGGCCGTGCGGGTGGAGAAGTCGTCGCTCAGGTAGGAGTCGCCCTGGACGAACATCGTCCAGGACACCATCCGGCCGCTGGCTGAGACGCGCGCGCGGTTGGGGAAGCCGGCGGTCTTGACTTGGCGGACCTGGTGCAGGGAGTGGTCCAGGACGGTGGCGTAGGTGGCGGGGAGTGCGCCTCCGCGCTGTAGGCAGATCGCGGTGTTGTTGGCGGCGTAGAAGCGGTCGCACAGTGTGCTGCTGACGGTCGGGGTGGCGTCGGGGTGGGCGCTGGGTACTGACGCGATGTGGCCGAAGTCGGGTCCTGGTGCGGTGTCGCGGAAGACGATCGTGTCGGCCGTTGCCAGATCGATGCTGCCGGTCGGGGACGTACCGGCTGCGGCATCGCGGGTGTTCACCGTGTATCCGACGATCGCGGTGGCGGCCATCAGGCCGGTGACCGTCAATATCAGCACTCGTGTGCGCGTGTTCATGTGTTGCTTTCCTTCGCTAGCGGGAGGATCCACAGGGCCGCGAGGATCGCGGCGGCCAAGGAGGTCACGGCCAGCGCGAGGGCCGCGTGTAGTCCCCATCGGTCCCAGGCCGCGCCGAAGAGCACCGAGGACGCCAGCAGGGCGACGGACTGGCCGGTCTGGATCAGGGCGATGCCGCTGGCGCGCAGGTGGACGGGCAGCATGGGGCCGACGGCGGCCATCAGGACGCCGTCGGTGGCGGCGTAGAACAAGCCGTGCAGCGCGAGTGTGGGCACCAGCAACACCACCCCGCCCACGGGTCCGAACAACATCAGGTAGGCGCACAGCAGGGCGACGTAGCCGCCGACGAATACCCGGATCCTGCCGACCCGGTCGGCGAGCTGCCCGAACGGGACCGCGAGCAGCAGGTAGCCGGCCGTCGTGCCGAGCGGCAGCAGGGGGAAGTACTCGGCGGAGATGTCAAGGCGTTGTTGCAGCAGTAGGTAGACGAAGGAATCGCTGAGCGCCACCACGCCCAGCAGCAGGGCGGCTATGCAGACCCGGCGGAACCGCGGCAGGAGCAGGAGCCGTAGCGCGGCGCCCAAGGAGACCGGGTTCCCCTGGTCCACCTTCTCGGTCCGGTCGCGCACCAACAAGGCCAGCATCACGACCGCGAACGACGCGATACAGAAGCTGGCGACGAAGACGGTGTCGTAGTGGTTCGGGGTCGCCAGAAGCAGCCCGAAAGCGGCCAGGGGACCCAGAAACGCCCCGACGGTGTCCAGGGCGCGGTGCACGCCGAACGAGCGGCCGAGCGTCTCCGGGGTGCTGCTCAGCGAGATCAGCGCGTCCCGGGGCCCGGTACGCAGTCCCTTGCCGGTGCGGTCCGCGGCGATGACGGCACCGAGCGCCGACACCGACGAGCCGGCGGCCAGCAGGCCCAGCTTGCAGACCGCGGACAGCGCGTAGCCGCTGCCGGCCACGAGCTTGCGGCGCTGCCACCGGTCGGCCGCGTGCCCGCCGGCCAGGCGTACAAGCGCGGTGATGCCGAAGTACAGACCGTTGAGCTCGCCGAACTGGAGCGGGCTCAGACCGAGAGTGAAGATCACATACATCGGCAGCACCGCTGTGATCATCTCCGAGGAGATGTCGGTGACCAGACTGACTGACCCCAACGCCAGCACGTTGGGGGCCACGGCGACCCGGGTCCGTCCCGGCACCGGCCGGGAGGCGGCATCGGCACGCGCCGGTGCCGCCTCTGCAATCTCCGCCGAGTCCGCCAAGTCCGCCAAGTCCGCCAACCCGGCAGAACTCGCAGAACCCGCAGGACCTGCAGAACCGGCAGGACTCGCAGAGTTCGCCGAAGCGACTGAGACGGCCGGAGCAGGGGGATTCCGGCGCGTCGACGAGATGTACATGTCCGTCCTCTCAGACCGGCTACCCCGAGTGGGGGCTGCCGGCCGGCACACCGGAACGGTGCGCCGACCGGCAGGGAGTGGCGGGCCGGTTCCGCCGCCCGATGGGGAGACGGCGTCAGTCGGCGATGGTGTACGTGTCGCCGTCGGTCTGCCAGGACAGCGGCGCGTTCAGGTTCAGGTTGCCCTTGTCGAGGAAGACCTGCTGTTCGGTGGCGACACGACTGGTGTCGTCGGGTGTGGCCTCGGCGAGCATCGCTGCCTTGCGGGCGTTGAGGAAGGCCTTGATATACGTCGCCTCGTCACCGCCTTGCGCGGGCGTGCGGGCCTGCTTCATGGCCGCGGCGCGGATCGCGGCGAAGCTGACCGGATCGGTTCCGGAGCCGTGCCTGACGATCGCGTCGAAGTAGGCGAACTGTCCCAGCGCGTGCAGGCCGTCGGCCTTGGCCTGGGTGACCGCGGGGTTGAAGTACTCCCGGTCCAGTTCGTCGTTCTGGGCCTGCTGGAACGCCGGGTCCAAAGCGGCGGTGTGCCAGGCGGAGGTGAAGTCCGGGTCCAGCCCGCGGTGCGAGCTGCTGCCGTTCACCGCGCGCAGCGCCGGCAGGTACCCGGCCAGCGCGTTGTGCGGAACCCGCTGGGTGTAGAGGTTCACCAGGTCGAGCAGGTCGCCGGAACCGGAGCTGAATCCGGCGATCCCCGCGGTGTAGCCGCGGCCGTCGCTGATGTCCTCGATGTACGCGTACTGCGCCTTCCAGTCCAGCGAGGAGTTCTGCGCGCTGGAGACCAGTTCCATCGCCGCTTCCTTCTTGCGCGGGTCGGTCAGGTCGCTGGTGGAGCTGCTCGGCGGGATCGGCGAGGCGTAGGTCGGGCCGGTCACCTGCGGAGTCGCCGGGAGGTTCGGCGCCGGGTTTGCCAGGCCCGCCGGGTTCGCCGGCGGGGCGGCCAGGGCAGACGCCGGGCCGTATATCGCGAACTCATAGAGCGAGTAGCCGTAGGAGGTGCCGCGCTTGGTGCCGTACATGCGCACGTAGCGGCCGTGTCCGTTGACGGTCAGGTCCTCGGTCCCGCCGTGGCCGCTGGTCGTGGAGTAGACGGTCGTCCAGGTCTTGTCGTCGTCAGAGGTCTGGATGGTGTAGGCCTTGCCGTACGCGGCCTCCCAGGTCAGCTTGACCTGGTTGATCGCCGTGCTGCTGCCCAGATCGACGGAGATCCACTGCGGATCCGAACCCTCCTTGCTGCCCCACCGGGTCGTCGCGTCACCGTCGACCGCGTTGGCCGCCGACAGCGACGAGCTCTCCGTGGAGGACGCGGTGGCCGGCCGCCCCAGCGCGAGGTCGGTGCCGCCGGCCGGAGGCGAGGTCGAGGAGGTCGGGGGCGAGCTCGGAGAGGTCGGCGTGGTGCTGCCGCCCTGGTCCCAGATTCCGGAGAGGTCGGATGCCGTGGCCGCGCTGCCCAGCGCCGGCAGGCCGTAGTCGTCTTCCAGCGTGCGCAGGAGCGAGTAGTGGTTGTAGTGGGTGCCGCTGCTGGCGCCCGGCTTCACGTGGGCGCCGACGACCATGGTGGCTATCTGGTTGTCGGTGTCGTCGCCGTCGTTCTCGTCCCAGGTCACGATCAGCAGGCTGTTGTGCGTCTTGGCCCACTGGGCGTAGCCGTCGATGTGGTCGTGCAGCCAGGTGTCGCCGGCCTTGACCGTCCCGTCGTGCATGTCGTCGTCGAGGTTCGGCGTCACGAACGACACGGTGGGCAGCTTGCTGAAGTCCGTCGGGAACTTGCTGAAGCGCAGATTCGAGCTGGCCGGGATGTCGGCGAAGTCGGCCCAGCTGTTGTGCTTGCGGGCGTACCCGCCACTGCCGTCGTCGCCGCAGTCCTTCGAGCCGTCGGCGGGCAGGCTCTCGGAGTAGCCGACGAACGTGTGGCCGTTGGTCAGCAACTGGTTGCCGAGGTTGTCGGCGTTGAAGTTGTACGGACAGTCGTCGGAGTCGACCCCGTGCAGGGACCCGGAGAACAGCGCCACATAGTTGCCCTGGCTCGGGTGCGTCGTACCGTGGAAGTTCGTGAACGACGCACCCTGCTTGATCAGGGAATTGATGTACGGGGCGTTGCTGCTGCCGACGATGTCGTCGTAGTACTTGTTCTCCTCGGTGACCAGCACGACGTGGTCGTACACGGGCAGACCCGTGGCCGAGACCGACGCCGACGCCGACGACGGCCGGGCGGCGGCGGTCGACGCCACGCCGAGCGTGACCAGCACCAAGGCCGACCCGGCGGCGATGACGGCGCGCCGCTTCTTCGTGGACAGCAGGGTGTCCGCGGCGGACGAGGCGTCCGCGGCCGACGGTGGACGGGTGCGCCTGGGGCGCGAGAAGGCTTGCCGAAGTCGCATTTCGGTCTCCTTGAGGGCCGCAGCCCCCGATGCGATGGGGAAACGGCCGGCGCGCAGCACGCATCGCCGCAAGCGCTGTCCGCAATGAGAAGGCGGCATACGGCCGCAGGCAGCCGGGTCAGATTCCCTCTGAGCGTGTCCGGTTCGGAACTTCCACGCCAAGCCACTGACGAGAATACATACATACTCTGATAGGTGCTTGTCAATCGTTCCGCCGAAACGATTTTCAGCCCCGCACCGAGTCCTCCTCAGACTCTTGACGCTGCTCAGACATGCTGGTATCCCTGTGGTTAGGGAGGTTTACCAGAAGTCGTGGAAGCGTGACCATGAGGCGGCACCGGGACGGATCGCGCGTTGAGGTTCGAAAACTCCCATAGCTTCTTTCTCCGTATCCTGCGAACGGAGGGCGGCGCCGTAGGTCAGGAGTGCGCGGCCCACGCCGACACAGTCCTTGACGTGCGCCCCGGTGCTGCGGTGGGAGGCCGGGGCGGAGACGCCGGGGTGTCTGCGAAGAAGGGAAGATGATGACTTCGGTGCTTCCTCGAAGATTGCGCAGCCATGCCGCCCTTGTGCTGCTGGTGGCGCTGCTCGCCTCCTTGTGTTCTGTGATCGGGGCGCCGGCGGCTCCGGCGGCCACTCCTGGTGCGGCTGCCGCGGCGACCACGATCGCGGTCAACGGTGCGGGTACCGGACGTACCTTCGACGGGATCGGCGCGATCAGCGGCGGCGGGGGCAACTCGCGGTTGCTCATCGACTATCCGCCGGCTCAGCGTCAGCAGATTCTCGACTACCTGTTCGAGCCCGGATATGGTGCCGATCTGCAGATCCTCAAGGTTGAGATCGGGGGTGACACCAACTCCACCGATGGGGCCGAGCCGTCGATCGAGCACACCGCCGGCAACGTGCAGTGCGGGACCGGCTATGAGTTCTGGCTCATGCAGCAGGCCAAGGCCCTGAATCCGAACATCAAGCTGTATGGGCTGGCCTGGGGTGCGCCGGGTTGGATCGGCGGCGGCGACTTCTGGTCCACCGACACCATCAACTACCTGGTGTCGTGGCTCGGCTGTGCCAAGGCGGACGGTCTGACGATCGACTATCTCGGCGGCTGGAATGAGCGCGGCTACAACATCGCCTGGTATGAGCAGCTGCGCTCGACGTTGAACGCGGACGGCTACTCGGGGGTGCAGATCGTCGGCGCGGACTCGGACTGGTCGGTGGCCAACGACATCGACGCCGACCCCGCCTTCGCCAACGCGGTGCAGGTCATCGGATCGCACTATCCGTGTCAGGGTGATGGCGGCCCGGCCTTGTCGTGCTCGACCACCAGCCAGGCGACGTCTTCGGGCAAGCCGCTGTGGGCCTCGGAGAACGGGTCGCAGGACATGGATACCGGCGCGCCGGCGTTGATCCGCTCCATCGTCCGCGGTTACACCGACGCCCGCATGACGGCGTACCTCAACTGGCCGCTGATCGCCGCGATCACCCCGAATCTGCCGTATCCGACGGACGGGATGATGACGGCGGGCCAGCCCTGGTCGGGCAACTACTCGGTCGGGGAAAGCGCCTGGGCCACCGCGCAGGTCACCCAGTTCACCGAGCCCGGCTGGCAGTTCCTCGACTCCGGCTCGGGGTACCTGGGCGGCGCTGAGGGCAACGGCGCCTACGTCTCGTTGAAGTCCACCAACGGCAGCGACTACTCCACCGTCATCGAGACCACGACGGCGACCGCGGCCCAGACCGTGAACGTCAACGTGTCCGGCGGCCTGTCGAACGGCACCGTGCACGTCTGGAGCACAGACGTCAACGCGCCGAGTCCGGCGACCGCGCTGATCCACAGCCAGGACATCACGCCGGCCAACGGCTCCTACTCGCTGACCGTCCAGCCGGGGTACATCTACACCCTGACCACCACCACCGGCCAGGGCAAGGGCACGGCGGTCAGCCCCGCCCCGGCGACGCTCGGCCTGCCGTACAACGACTCCTACGACCAGGACGCGACCGGCAGCGAGCCGCAGTACTTGCAGACGATGCAGGGCGCGTACCAGGTCGAGCCGTGCCTGGGCGGCCGCTCGGGGCAGTGCGTCCAGCAGCTGGCCCCCACCACGCCGATCGAGTGGCAGAGCGACTCCGACGCGTACGGCTTGATCGGTGACACGACCTGGTCGAACTACACGGTCTCCTCCGACGTGTACCTGAACCAGGCCGGTACCGCCGAGCTGTTCGGTCGGGCGAACAAGCAGGACAGGCCGCAGTCCGATCAGGCGGCCTACCTGTTCCGGGTCTCGGATTCCGGGGCGTGGTCGATCGACCGGAGCGATGCGGTCGGGTCCATCACGACGCTCGCGTCGGGCACCGTGAGCGCGCTGGGTACGGGCCGCTGGCACACCATCGCGTTGAACATGTGGGGCACCGCGCTCACCGCCTCGATCGACGGGACCACTGTCGGCTCCGCCTCGGACGGCACCTACCAGACCGGTCAGGCCGGGCTCGGCGTCGTGGGCTACCAGACCGACCAGTTCGACAACCTCGCCGTCAACCCGCTGCCCGGCGGCTACGGCACCTACGGCACAGGCCCGGCCACCTCCGGTCTGGCCGGGTTGTGCCTGGACAACGCGAACGGCTCGATCTCCAACGGCAACAAGGTCGACATCGGCACCTGCGACAACTCCACCGGCCAGCGGTGGACGCCGTCGAACGGCATCATGAAGACCAACAGCGACATGTGCCTGGACGTCGTCGGCTCCGGTTCCACGGCGAACGGAAGCCTGGTCGACGTGTGGTTCTGCAACGGCGGCCCGAACCAGATCTGGATACCGCAGGCGAACGGTGAGCTGCTCAACCCGCAGTCCGGCCGGTGCCTGGACGACCCGGCGCTGAGCACGACGCCGGGTACCCAGCTCGACATCTGGGACTGCAACGACGGCGCGAACCAGAGGTGGGCGCTGCCCCCGATCGTCGGACCGGTCACCACCGGCGTCGACGCCCTCTGCCTCGACGACGCCAACGACGTCACGACCGACGGCAACAAGGTCGACATCTACGGCTGCAACGACACCAACGCGCAGCGCTGGCAGCAGGTCGGGTCCGCGCTGATGAACAACGGCAAGTGTCTGGACGTCACCGGCTCGGGCGCCACCGCCAACGGCACCCCGGTCGAGCTGTACACCTGCAACAACGGCGCCAACCAGGTCTGGACGCCCCAGGCCGACGGTGAGCTGCTCAACCCGCAGTCCGGCCGATGCCTGGACGACCCGGGATTCAGCACGACGCCGGGAACCCAGCTCCAGATATACGACTGCAACGACGGCGCCAATCAGCAGTGGGCGCTGCCCGCCGCCTGAGGCATCACGAACGCCGTCACCTGACCCGTCTGCTCTCCGCTCGCCATCCGGCTGCGGGAGCGGACGGGTTCATGCTCTATCAGCTACCGCGTCGCCGTAGGGTCACCTTCCATTGACATCAAGACATTGGCGTGTCCTGTATCGGCCTCGCGCGGGCAACCGCCATGCTTTGACATATGTCTATTGCGGTGGCGGTGACGGCTGCGCTCCTGGCCGCCGTGGCCTTTGCCGTCGCGGCTGTGATCCAGCAGGCTGCCGCTTCGGATGTGCCGGCGTCGGAGTCGTTGCGGCCGGGGTTGTTCCTCTCGCTGGTGCGTCGTCCGGCGTGGGTCGCGGGGGCCGCGCTCGATGTCGCCTCGTTCGGGATCCAGGGGGTGGCGCTGGCGTTCGGGCCGTTGGTGTTGGTGATGCCGCTGGCTTCGACCGACTTGTTGTTCGCGCTGCCGTTGCTGGCGTGGCGGCGGGGGCAGCGGCTGAATCGGGCAGAGGTGGTGGGGGCGGCTTGTACGGCCGGTGGGATGGCCGCGTTCCTGGTGGCGTTGCCGTCCACGGCCGGGGCCGGGCTGCCGGGGTTGGCCGATTGGGTGCCGGCGCTGATCGGGGTCGCGGCGGTGGTGGCCGGGTTGCTAGCGGTGGGGATCCGGATGTCCGGCAATGTGCGGACGGCGCTGTACGCGGCGGCGGCCGGGGCGTTGTTGGCGCTGCTCGACGCGGTGACGAAGAGTGTGGCGGATCTGTTCCGTCATGATGGGCTGGGTGCGTTGGGGCACTGGGAGCCCTATGCGTTGATCGTCATCGGGTGCACCGGGCTGATCCTCGTCCAGAGCTCCTACCAGGCCGGATCGCTGGCGGTCAGCCTGCCGATCATCGACACCGTCGAGCCGGTGGGGTCGGTGGTGATGGGGGCTGTGGTGTTCGAGGAGCCGTTGGCGACGTCGTGGGCGTTGGTCGGGCAGGTCGCGGCCGGGATGCTCGCGGTCGTCGGGATCGTGATCCTCAGCAGGTCACCGCTGGTGCGGGAATAGCGTCGTCGGCGGGGGTCGGGAGGGTTATCGTGGTGCGGTCGCCAGTGGGGTCGGATGGAAGGCTGTCGGTGCAGGGGTGTCGCTTGACGATCCGGATAGCGGGAAACACGCAGATACCCGCGCTGGCCGCGATCAGGGCGAAGGGGTACGAGCTCGAATACGCGGCCTTCGCTGAAGGTGGAGATGTCGGCAATTGTGCTTACGAGTACAATGCCATCCAGGGCGATCGTTTGTTCAGTGCGACCAATCCCGAAGAGCTCCTGGGATTGATAGCCATGTGGGAAACGCGTGGTGACGACTGGAAGGCGACTGCCGGGGATTTCGCTTTCGCGGACGAGCTGATAGACAACGGGCTTGTCTACGATGACGAGGGAAACGTCATCGATGGGGAGTAGGGGTCGGCGTGACATCGGACATTGACGATCTGGTCCGGCAGGTCCAGCTCCCGGACGACTACGAACAGGCCTCCGAAGCGCTCATCGAGCTGGTGAGCCTGGATCCGGACACCGGTGCGCGGGTGGCGTTGAAGGTTCTCCAGGACGGCATCGGCGACGTGTTCCTGCGGGGATTCGCCTTCGACCTGCTGTACCGGGCCCATCAGGCGGCGGCCGTCGACCTCATCGAGCAGAGTGCGCGTACGTGCGAACCGCACGTCTTCGCCGAGATGCTGACGGAGGTCGCGGCGGACGAGGCGCTGGCGGCGGAGTCGGATGAGGTGCGGCGAGCCGTCTCGGCCCTGCGGTCGGCGCTCAAGGCTCGAACGCCCGGCGACCTGGAGGAGATCAGCGGCAGCGTCGACATGTTCTTCGAGGCTTACGGACGCTGAACGGTTTGATAGGCGCCGCCTAAGCCGCGAGACTCTGCCTAAGCCGCCGCAACCTCTTCATCGTCCCCCTGGAACAGCGCGAAAACCGCCCCCTGCGGGTCGCGCAGCGTCGCGAAGTGCCCGGTGCCGGGCAGATGGAAGGGCTCGGTCAGAGTCTGGGCCCCGAGTTCGGCCGCGTGTTGGGCCTTGGCCGCGGCATTCTCCGTGCGGAAGTACGGCAGCCAGTGCTCGGGTGTGCTCTCCGGGACGCCGCCGGCGTTCATGTCCTGGATGCCGCCGAAGTGGTGGTCGCCGACGCTCAGGTGCGGGTAGGAGTCGGCGCTGATGGACCAGCCGAACAGGGATTGGTAGAAGGCGGTCGCCGTCGGGACGTCGCGCGTGGCCAGTTCCACCCAGCACGCCGCGCCGGGCTCGTCCCAGCGGCCGAAGCCGTGGAAGGCGCGGGGCTGCCAGATGCTGAACATGGCGCCGGTGGGGTCGCGCAGCACTGAGAAGCGGCCGCTGTCGAAGATGTCCATGGGCGCCATGACCACGGTGCCGCCCTCGTCGGCGGCGCGCGCCGCGACGTCGTCGGTGTCCAGGACGGCGAAGGAGACCGTCCAGGCCACCGGTTGGCCCGGGGCGTAGAGGGGCGACAGGGCCGCCACCGGGGTGTCGTCGAGGGTGGCGCTGGTGTAGCCGCCGGCTTCGGCGCGCGGGTCGGTGGTGAAGGTCCAGCCGAGCAGGGAGCCGTAGAACCGGCTGGATTCCGGCACGTCGGAGGTGCCCAGTTCGACCCAGCACGGGGCGCCGATGACGGCTTCGGTCGGCTTCACGCGATGGCCTCCTCGCCGGTGCTGCGCTCGTCCCCACCGGCCACGTTTCCACCTCGCGCGGGCGGGCGCTAGCGGAATCGGCCATCCGTTCATCCGTTCAGCGCAAGCGATTCGTGTCTGAGGGCACTGATCGCCCAAAGTGGGGCCCGACTTCGGCAATCTCGGGCGGATGGATCTGACCTTGGCCACACGGTTCTCGGCAACGGCGGCGGCGATCGGGCTGGTCGGCGGGGCGTTCGTGGCGTTACCGGCGGGCGTCGCGGCGGCGACCGCGCCCGCGGCTCACCCGGCCGCGCATCCGGGCGGGTATCCGGCCGCGCGGCCGGCCGCCTTCACCCCGCCGCGGGCCGACCAGGGGGCGGTCCCGGCCGGGTCCATCCCCTTCTCGGTCGCCGATCCGGACACGGCGCCGCGGCCGGTGGTGACCGCCGAGATCGGCGGGGTGCAGCTGCTGTTGCTGCTGGACACCGGCTCCACCGGCATCCGCGTGGCGGCCGACAAGATCCCGTCCAGCGCGGTCGCGGTCACCGGCGCGGCGCGGCCCTACGGCTACGGCAGCGGCATCCAGCTGCACGGCGACCAGGCGAACGCCGACGTGGTCCTGGCCGGCTACCACACCGGTCCGCTGCCGATCGAGCTGGTCCGCTCCACCGACTGCTTCGCCGACAAGCCGGACTGCCCGGCCGCGCACGGGGCCGAGCCCGCGATGTTCGGGGGAGTGCTCGACGGGATCATGGGCGTCAGCCCCGAGGAGATCTCCGGGCTGGTCAACCCGCTGTGGGGGTTGCAGGACCCGGCCGGGAACCACATCGGGCGGCAGTTCGCGGTGCGGTACGACCCGGCGGAGGTCAGCGGCGAGATCCTGTTGAACGTCCCCGCCGCCGGCTACGGTCTCGCGCAGTTGCCCCGGACGCCCCCGCTCAACCACCAGCGCTCCCGCCCGGCGAACCCGGCGAAGCCGCCGTCCTGGAACCCGCGCGCCGTCCAGACCTGCGTCGAGGGCACCGGCCTGGCGAAGACCTGCGCCCCGGCGATGTTCGACTCCGGCACCCCCGAGTTCGCGCTCAACGTGCCCGGGGCCCCGGCCGCGACCTGGCCCGCCGGGCGTTCTCTGACCGTCGGCGTCCCGCAGGCCCGCTGGTCGGCCACTTACGGCACCGGCGCGGGGACCGGCGTCACCGTGACCGACGCGCCCTCGACCGACACCTCCGGCACCCTGATCGGGCTTCCGGCGTTCGCCAAGGGGCCGATCCGCTTCGACCTCGCGGCCGGTACGGTCGGCTTCCCGGTGCCCGGCGCGTCGGCGGGTGCGGCGCCCGCACCGCAGCAGCGCGGCCTGGTCCAGGCGGCCCCGGCCCCCGCAGCCGCAGCCGCGGTGCAGCCCGCAGCGTCCCAGCACGCTGCGACGACACAGCGCCCGGCGGCACCCCACAGGACGACCACGAAGTCCGCCAGGCGTCAGCCTTCGAGCCGGCCGTTCCACAAAACCGGCAAGAAGGCGCGCAGCCTGCCCGACACCGGCGTCCCGCTGTCGGCGGCGCTCGGCGCGGTGACCGCGTTGACCGCCCTGCTGGCCGGTATCGGCACCGTCCTGGCGGCCCGCCGCCGTCCCGACCACAAGGCCTGATGCGCATAGGCCTGATGCGCATAGGTCTGATGCGCATAGGTCTGATTCGCGCCACTGCGAGAAGGGCTGCTCCCGCCACCCGGGAGCGGCCCTTCTCGCAGTCGGTCAGCTAGTCATCCGACGCCAACCCGCCGACGTCCGGTTGCTGGACCCGGTGATGATCGGGACGGCAACCGAACAGCGACCAATGGTGACCGTCGCAGAGCTCGGTGGGCAGGGCGTGCCGGACCACGGCGGTCGGCGACGCCGAGGCGGTGACAGCGGCCGCCGCGCTGACGGCGGTCAGTGGGGCCAGCGAGACGACGACGGCGCAGTTGAACGCCAGGCGTGCGGCCCTGCGGGGTCTAATGAGAACCTTCATGACGTCCAGGGTCGCGATCCGCACCGGCGAATGCCGCATCCGTTGCGCCGAATGGTTGGCGGCTTCGGCGTGTCGGGGATGATCGCCTGCCCGGGATCGTTCGGCGTTCAGGACAAGCTTCCTTCAGGAGGAGTGCGGCATGCGGATTCTCGTCGTCGGAGCCGGGGCCACCGGCGGGTATTTCGGCGGGCGGCTGGCCCAGGCCGGGCGGGACGTGACGTTCCTGGTCCGCCCGGGCCGGGCCCGGAAGTTGCGCGAGCGCGGCCTGCGCATCGTCGGGCTCGGCGAGCAGACGGTGCTGGAGCCCGAGCTGGTCACCGCCGATGCCATAACCGGCCCCTATGACCTGGTGCTGTTCACGGTGAAGGAGTCCGGGCTGCTCGGGGCGGTGGCGGACATGGCGCCCGCCGTCGGCCCGGACACCCTGATCGTTCCGGTGCTCAACGGTATGCGGCAGATCGACGTGCTGGTCGAGCGGTTCGGCGAGGCCGCCGTGCTCGGCGGCATCGCCTACGTCATGACCACGATCGATGCCGAGGGCGACATCCTGCGCCTGGACGGCATGCACCGGCTCGTCTACGGCCGGCGGGACGGCAGCGTCGACGAGCAGGTCTCGGCGGTGCACGCCGCGCTGTCCGACGCCGGGTTCGACACCGTGCTGTCCGAGCGGATCCTGTCGGGCATGTGGGCGAAGTGGACGTTCATCGCCACGCTCGGTGCGGTGTGCGTGCTCGGCGACGGGAGCGTCGCCGAGGTGGCGGCGGTCGCCGGCGGCCAGGCCCTGGCCTTGGCGGTGCTCGCGGAGGGCGCGTCGGTCGCGGCGGCGGCCGGGTATCCGGTGTCGGACAAGGAGCTCGACCTTGTTCGCGGCATGCTGACGACGGCCGGGAACGACGGCACGTCGTCGCTGTTCCGCGACCTGAGCGCCGGGCTGCCGGTCGAGGCCGAGCAGATCTTCGGCGACCTGGTGGCCTCGGCCGAGGCGCTGGGCGTCGCGGTGCCCTTGATGGCGGCGGTCGCGGTCCGGCTGCGGGTGCACAACGCACGGCTGGACACTGAGCGGCTGGTTACTGAGCAACTGGAAAACGTGCCGGCGGCCGGCGCGTAAGGGCTTTGTGTTCGTTCGGTGTGGCCGGGCGGAGTATCGACGCATAGATATGCGTGACCAGTTAGCCTCCTCGGTATAGGGGCGCTCGGATCCGGGCGGAGGGGGTTGTGGTGGGGAAGCTTGGTGACCGCGGTTTCGGTGTCGGAAGAGGTGCCGGAAAACCTGGTGGCCGCAAGCTCGGTGTCCGGGGGCGGCGGGCCGTCACGATCCTGCTGCCGGTGGTGGTGTGCGTCGCGGCGTTCGGGTACGGGCTGCCGAAGCTGGCTTCGTACCACGGAGTGCTGGGCACTTTCCGCGACCTGACCTCCGGCTGGGCGGTCCTGGTCCTGGCGGCGGCCGGAGTGAACCTGCTCCTGAACTGGCTGTTCATCGCGGCGGCGATTCCGGGGCTGCCGTTGCGCCGGGCCGCCGCGGTGAACCTGGCCTCGACGGCGGTCGCCAACACGGTCCCGGCCGGCGGCGCGGTGTCGGTCGGCGTGAGTTGGCGGATGCTGTCGAGTTGGGGGCTGAGCAAGCGCTCGTTCGCCGTCTACACCGGGGTCACCGGGCTGTGGAGCACGCTGGCCAAGCTGGCCACGCCGGCGATCGTGGTGCTGGTGCTGGCCGCGACCGGTCGGCTGACCGCCGGGACCGGCGCCGTCGCCACGCTGTGCCTGGGTGCGCTGGTCTGCGCGGCCGTGTTCGTCGTCAGCGCGGTGCTGGTGCGCCGGTCGCTGCGCGACGAGCGGGCGGCCGACGCGGTCGGGCGCGGCGCGCAGCGGTGGGCCGACCGGCTCTTCCGGGTCCTGCGCCGCACCGCGCCGACCACCATCGCCGCGGCCGTGGTGCGGTTCCGGAACGATGCCGTGGACCTGCTCCGCGCGCGCAGCCGGCGGCTCACGCTGGCCACCATCGGCAACGACCTGGGCTGGCTGCTGGTGTTCCAGACCAGCCTGCTGGCCTGCGGGGTGCCGCAGTCGGAGGTGCCGTGGAGCCGGTGCCTGGCCGGGTACGCGCTGGCCCGGGTGCTGGCCGTGCTGCCGGTGACGCCGGGCGGGGTCGGCGTGATCGAGTGGGGGCTGGCTGGTTATCTGGCGGGCGGGCTCGACACGGCGGGGAAGGCCAAGGTCACCGCGGCCGTGTTCTTGGCCAGGGGGCTGACGTACGCGCTGCCGATCGTGTTGGGGGCGCTGGCCTATGCCGGGTGGCGGTTGCGGCGGGGGCCGGCGGCCCCCTCGAACCAGGCGGTGGCCGGCTCGCAGCAGGCTGCCGAGTAGAACCTCGCGATCTGCCCGACCGCCTTGGATCCCGCAGGCCGCCGACTTGGATCCTTTAGGCCGCCGCCAGTGCCTCCCGGCGTCGGGCCCGCTGCGTGCGGGCGGCGACCGGGTCGACGATCGGCACCGCGTTGAGGAGCGTGCGGGTGTACTCGTGCCGCGGGGCGTCGAAGAGCGTCGCGGTGTCGGCGAGCTCGACGATCTTCCCGGCCCGCATCACCGCCACGCGGTCGGCGACCTGCCGGACGACGGCCAGATCGTGCGCCACGAACACGACGGTGAGCCCGTACTCTTCCTGGACGTCGCGCAGCAGGTCCAGGATCACGGCCTGGGTCGAGACGTCGAGCGAGGCCACCGGCTCGTCGCAGACCAGGAGCTTCGGGCGCGGGGCCAGGGCGCGGGCGATGCCGACGCGTTGGCGCATGCCGCCGGAGAACTCGTGCGGGAAGCGGTCGTAGGAGTCGGGGTCGAGGCCGACCTTGGTCATGAGGCCGTGGACGCTGCCGCGGATCTCAGCGTCCGTGAAACCGCCGGCGATGCGCAGCGGGTCGGCGATGGTCTCGCCGACGGAGCGCCGGGGGTTCAGGGACGAGAGCGGGTCCTGGAAGACCATCTGCAGGTCGTGGCGCAGGGGGCGGAGCTGGCGCTCGGGGAGTGCGGAGATGTCGGTCCCGGCGAACACCACTCGGCCCGCTGACGGTTCCAGGAGCCGCACGAGCATGCGCGCGAGGGTGGTCTTGCCGCTGCCGCTCTCGCCGACCAGGCCGAGGGTCTCGCCGGCGCGCAGGTCCAGGGTGACGCCGTCCACCGCGCGGACGGGTTCGGTGCGGCGGGCGAGCAGGCCGCCGCGGCGGTAGTGCTTGGTGACGGCTTCGATGTGGGCCAGCACTTCAGGCTCGGCAGGGGAGCCGTCGGCAGTCGTGTCCCGTTCCACCAAAGGCGAATCCAGCCGGGGCATCGCCGCCAGCAGCCCCTGCGTATAAGGGTCCTGCGGCGCCAGCAACACCTGCTCGGCCGACCCCGCCTCGACCGCCGAGCCCTCGTGCATCACCACCACGTCGTCCGCCGTCCCGGCGACCACGCCGAGGTCGTGGCTGATCAGCACCAGGGCCATGCCGGTCTCGGCCCGTACCTCGTCGAGCAGGTCCAGGATCTGCGCCTGGACCGTCACGTCCAGGGCCGTCGTCGGCTCGTCCGCGACCAGTACCCGCGGCCGGCAGGCCAGCGCCATGGCGATCAGCGCGCGCTGGCGCATGCCGCCGGAGAACTCGTGCGGGTGCGCCCGGTAGCGGCGTGCGGCGTCGGGGATGCGCACCTGCTCCAGCACCTCGACAGCCCGCGCCCGGGCTTGCGCCCGCGTGGCCTTCGTGTGCACCCGGTACACCTCGGAGATCTGGTCGCCGATGGTGTGGAAGGGGTCCAGGGCGGTCAGCGGGTCCTGGAACACCATCGCGATCTGGGACGCGCGCAGCCGGCGCACCGCGGCTTCCGGGGCCGTGACCAGGTCCACGCCGTCCACCAGCACGTGGCCCGACACCCGCGCGGACGTGCCGCGGTGCAGGCCCAGCAGGGACAGCGCGGTGGCGCTCTTGCCCGAGCCGGACTGGCCGACGATGCCGAGCGCCGAGCCCGCCGAGACCGCGAAGCTCAGGTCGCGGACCGCGTGCACCACCGAGCCGCCGCGGACCGGGAAGTCGATGCTCAGGCCCTTGACTTCGAGCACCGCGCCGGACCCGGCGACCGGACCCGAGTCCGAAGCCGAGTCCGGACCCAGGCTCGAAGCCGAACCCGGGCCTGAAGCCGAGCCCGAAACCGAGTAAGGACCCAAGCTCGAAGCCGAACCCGGGCCCGAAACCGAGCCGGACTCCGCGCTCGCCCCGGGCTCAGCGCCGGTATCCGATATCGCGCTCATGCCAGCTCCACTCGAGGATCGATAGCCGCATACAGAATGTCGGCCAGCGCGTTGGCCAGCACATAGACCGCGCCGGCGGTCAGCGTCACGCCGACGATCACCGGCAGGTCGGTGCTCCCGACCGCGCTGACCAGCGCCTGGCCGATGCCCGGCAGGCCGAACATGGTCTCGGTGAGCACCGCCGAGGTCATGATCCCGGCCAGGTCGATCGCGGCCATCGTCACCAGCGGGGGCAGCGCCCCGCGCAGCACGTGCCCGGTGATGATCCGGCGCTGGCTCAGGCCGTAGGCGCGCGCCGTCCGGACGTGGTCCTCGCTGAGCGTTTCCAGCGTCTGGGCCCGCGTCATCCGCGCGTACGCCGCGGCCTGGATCAGCGCTAGCGCGATCCACGGCAACAGCAGGTTCTGGGCCCAGCCCGCCGGATCCTGGGTCAGTGGCACGTAGGTCGGGAACGGCAGCCACCGCAGGTCGGAGCAGAACACGATGAGCAGTATCAGCGCGACCAGGAACACCGGCATGGCGTACCCGACCAGCACCACCGCGTTGAGCCCGCGGTCCAGCCAGCGCCGGCGGCTGAGCACCGTCACCAGCCCGGCGCCGATGCCCAGCAGCAGCGACAGCGCCATCGCGCCGAGCGCCAGGGACGCCGAGACCGGCAGCGTGCTGCCCAGGATGGTGGTCACCGGCTGGTCGGTCTCGAAGGAGTAGCCCAGGCACGGCGCCGGGCAGTGCCGCACCGACGGACCCGAGGAGTAGTCGTGCCCGAAGAAGATCGCGTGCAGGAACGACAGGTACTGGTCCACCAGCGGCTTGTCCAGGCCCATCGAGGACTTCACGACCGCGAGCCGGTCCGGTGTGCAGCCCTTGCCGCACGCCAGCAGCGCCGGGTCGGAGGGGCCGGCGTAGAAGAGCCCGTAGACGATCGCCGACAGCGCCAGCAGCACCACGGCCGCGCCGATCACCCGGCGGATCAGGTAGCCGATCACGCGGCCACCTCGGTGTTCCGCGGGTCCAGCGTCCGCCGCACGCCGTCGGCGAGCAGGGTGAACGCCAGCAGCGTCAGGAACAGAGCGCCGCCGGGGACGAGCACATACATCACGTCCGGCCGGAACCAGGTCGTGCCGGCCGAGAGCATCTGGCCCCAGGACGGCGTCGGCGGGCGCACCCCGACGCCCAGGAACGACAGCCCGGCCTCGCTGATCATGTTGGTCGGCACCAGCAGCGCGGCGTAGGTGATGATCGGCGTCACCAGCCCGGGAAGGATCTCGCGGCGGGCCACGCGCAGCGGCGGCGCGCCGGAGAGCTTGGCCGCCGCCACGTAGTCCCGGGTCCGCAGCGACAGCGTCTGGCCGCGCGCCAGCCGGGCCGTGGCGCCCCAGCCGAGCAGCGCGATGACCACGGCCAGCACCAGCGGCCGCGGGACCGAGCCCGGCACGATCGCCATCAGTCCGATCGCGAACAGCACCGAGGGGAACGCCAGTGTCAGGTCGGTCAGCCGGCTCAGGGCGGAGTCCACGAACCGCCCGCCGAGCCCGGCGGCGATGCCGACGGACACGCCGATCAGGACCTGGAGCGCCGTGGCGCCGAGCGCGACGCCCAGGGAGATCCGGGCGCCGTAGACGAGCCGGGCGAACAGGTCGCGGCCGGTCTGCGGCTCGACCCCGAGCCAGTGGGCGGCGCTGACTCCGCCGAGCGAGCCCAGCGGGGTGCCGCCGGAGGCCGAGTCGACCAACTCAGGGTGCTGAGTGGTCGTGTCCTGGCCCTCCAGCGCCGTCAGCAGCGGGGCGAGGACCGCGACCAGCACCATCAGGGTGATGATGACCATGCCGGTCGCGGCGGCCTTGTCCTGGCGCAGCCGGCGCCAGGTGGCCCCGCGCGGGCGTGGGGGCGAGGACGGGTCGGGTCCCGGCTGGGGACCCGTCGCCGCCTCGAGCGTGACCGTCAACGCAGTGGCCTTACTTGACCGAGACCCGGGCCAGGTCGTACTGGCCGCGCCAGCCGTCCGGCACCGCGTTCTTGACGTTCTTGCCGAACAGCGAGACGTCCTTCTCATAGAACAGCGGCACGGTCAGCGCCTGCTGCCCCAGCTTGGCGTCCAGCGCGCCCCAGCGGGCCTGGGCCTGGGCCGGGTCGGTGATGGCGTTGATCGCGTCGATCTCGGCGTTCACGCTCGGGTCGTTCAGCTGCGCCAGGTTGAAGTTGCCGCCGCTGCTGATGATCTCCCGGCCGTCGAAGATCGGGATCAGGAACGGCGCGCCGGAGGGCCAGTCGGCACCCCAGTACTGCAGCGACATGCCGGGCTCGGTGCTGGGCTTGCCGGTCACGTCGGTGTATCTGTTGTCGTCGATCGGGTTCAGGTTCACGGTGATGCCGGCCGCCTTCAGCGCGTCCTGGACCGCGGTGGCCACCTTCGGGCCGAAGTTGTTGGCGTCGTCGGACTGGTGGGCCAGTGTGACCGTCAGGCCGTTGGGATAGCCGGCCTGGGCCAGCAGTTCCTTGGCCTTGGCCGGGTTGCCCGTGGCACCGGCCGGGAAGTAGTCGTAGGGCTGGTAGCCCAGGGCCTTCTGCGGCGGCAGGAACGTGGTCGAGGCGCCGGCCACGGCGGTGCCGCCCGCGGCGTTGACGGCGGTGGTGCGGTTGATCGCGTAGGAGATCGCCTCGCGGACCCGGATGTCGTCGAACGGCTTCACCTTGGTGTCGAAGGCGATGTAGGTGGTCGCCGGGAACTCGCCGTGCGCCACCCGCTTGGCCAGCGCCGGGTTGCTGTTCAGCTGCGCCAGCTGGTCCGGGCCGATGGTGGTGTCGGTGGTGACGGCGTTCGCGTCCTGGCCGGTGCCGGTCGCGATGCGCTGGTTGATGACCGCCGGGTCCAGGCCCGAGGTGACGTCGATCTTGTCCGGGCACGCGTAGCGCAGCGGGTCGGTGGCCGCCGACCAGTGCGGGTTGCGCACCAGGTCCAGGGTCTTGTTCTTCTCATAGCTGGCGACCATGTAAGGACCCGAGGAGATCGGGTGCTTGTCATAGTCCACGCCGGTGTCCTTGGCCTTGGGCACCGGGGCGAATTGGGTGGCGGTGGCCAGCAGCGGGAAGTCACCCTCGGGCTTGCGCAGGTGGAAGATGATGGTCTTGGGGTCCGGGGTCTCGATCGCGGCGATGCCGTCCGGGTCCTTGTAAGGGCCCTGGTAGTTGGCAGCGTTCACCAGCCAGTCCCGCAGGTACGGGGCGCCGCCGGGCAGTTCCGGCGCGAACGAGCGCTCGATGCCGTACTTGATGTCCGCCGAGGTGATCGGCGTGCCGTCCTCGAAGAAGATGCCGTCCTTGAGGTGGTACGTCCAGGTCTGCGCGTTGTCGCTGGGCGTGCCCAGGTCGGTGGCCAGGTCCGGCGCCGGCTTGGTGCCGTCCTGCCCGGGCTCCCGGTTGCGGGTGGTCAGGGTGCGGAACAGCAGCGAGGGGATGTTGCCGCCGCCGGAGGTGTAGATCCGCGCCGGGTCCAGCTTGCTGATGCTGTCCTGGTTCAGGACCTCCAGCGTGCCGCCCTGGCAGGTCTTGGGATCGAACGCGGCGGCGGTGCCGGAACCGCCGGAGGAGGAGTGTCCCGACGACGACGAGCACGCGGCCGTCCCGGCGAGGACCAGCGCCAGGGCAGCCGAAACGACGGATATTCTCCGCATGGGAAGACCTCTCGGATGAGGGGGGAGACGTGGGGCGGCGGCGCGGGCCCTGGGAAGGCGCGCACTGACGGGAACGCTTGGTGTGGGGGATGCGCGAGGAACGCGCAGGGAGCCGGCGAGAACGGCTGCCGATGAAGGCTCCGGCTCGCGGCTGCTGCCGGCCGAGAGCTGCTTAACGGCTACAGAGGATGTCCGCGACGCAGTGGTTCGTCACCGCGAGCAGGGCGCGTTCGAGGAACGCCATGCGGGTCGCGATGATCGAGGACATGTCTAGAAAATAGGTCGGGATTCTAGGGACGGTCAAACCGGTTCGGTATATGGACAAGAGCTTGACGTGATCGTTACCCGAGGGTGCCCTGGCCGAGATTATTCGCCCCCGGGCGGCTCGGGCGCATGACGCGATTGTGCCCTGGCGGTATCAGCGTTATGCGATTCAACTCAACGCCGGGCTGCTGGTTCGCCGAAGTCAGAGTTCTGTGACGGTCCGCCGCGCGATCGGTTCCAGCGCCGTGGTCAGTTCGGCCGCGGCCCGGCGCACGTAGACGGGGAAGTCGGCGCCGTCCGGCTCCTCGGTCCAGCGCGCGAACGCCGCCTGGAACACCGCGACGCCGACGTCGGCGAGCAGCCGGGCGGCGGTGTTGGAGGCGCCGCGGGCACGCAGGACTTCGGCCACCGCGTCGACGACGGCCGCCAGCTTGGTGCGCTCGCGCTCCTTGAGCTCGGCGCTGCCGGCGACGATGCGGCGGCGTTCGGGGGAGCGGGGCACCTGCTTGGCCAGCAGCGTGCCGGTGTCGGCGAGGCCGGCGATCAGGGCCTCGGCCGGGGTCAGCGCCGGGTCGGTGGCCTGGACCGCCTGGGCGATGACCGTGGGGAGCCGGTCCGAGCCGGCGAACAGGACGTCGCGCTTGTCGGCGAAGTAGCGGGAGAACGTGCGGCGGGTCAGGCCGGCGTGGTCGGTGATGTCGGTGACCGTGACGTTCTCGTAGCCGCGCTCCAGGAACAGGGCGAGCGCGGATTCACGCAGGCGGTCCTCGGCTCTCGGGTCCCAGCGCGGCATGGTGCGATTCTAGTGCCGTGTCAGGCATGCTTTGCCCGGTTGTTTGTGACGGAGTTCGTGGTGGAGTTCGTGGCGGAGTTCGTGACGCGCTGGTCGCCGGGCGGGATCTGTTGGTGGCTGGTGTTGTGGGCCGGGTTGCGGTTGGGGTGTGGGTTTTAAATGCTTTTTACGGCCTTCGGTCATAGTTGTGCCGGTTCGGGGTTCGGGTCGGCGGGTTTGCTTGTCGGCTGCCGGTTCGCGCGTTCACAACCCCGCCCCACCTCAGGCCTCTTCAACTCCGGCAAGTCCGAGCAAGAGCAAGATCAAGAGCCACAAGCAAGGTCAAGGTCAAGGGCTGTGGTGAAGGGCCGGGCCTCCGGCGGGCCTCGGCAACCTCAGGGAAACTTGCGCGGTTCCCTCGGGTGGCCGGGTCAGTCTCAGCGGCGGCGGTCGGTGAGGTGGTGCGGTCCGTTCCCCACGGTCGCGTCGTCAGCCCGATGGGTACAGCACCGGTGTCCGGGGGTAAAGTCCGCGCGCTTGCGGTCGGGCGTGTGAGCTGCGGTTTGTGATAGCGCGAACTTGACCCCCGGCCACCGGCACTGTAGGCGAAGCCCTGCCGACGCGACCGAGGGGAACGAACCGAAAACCAGCCGGAGAAGTACAAAACAGGAGGTGCGGGTACCGGCGGCTCGGCGAGTACGGCCGCCGGTCAGGGTGCTGGCAGCGCGGCAGTCCCGAGGTGCGCATTCTGGGCTGGCGGGTGCGGTGCGGGCTCGCCTGGCTGCCGCCGGATGGCATGTAGACCTGGCCGCCCATCGCCACGATAGCCGCCGCCGGATGACAGACCTGGCCACCAAGGCATGCCGCCTACCGCACCTGGGCGTGTTCTCGACCAACTCCCCACCGGCCCGCCGCCGCACCCTCACCGGCAGCTGCATCACCGACCCGCGTTGTCGTTCCCTGCGATTGCTATTCTTCCGGCTGGTTTTCGGTTCGTTCCCCTCGGTCGCGTCGGCAGGGCTTCGCCTACAGTGCCGGTGGCCGGGGGTCAAGTTCGCGCTGCACGAAACCGCCGCCTACCTGCATGACCGCCGCGCGCGGACTTTAGGGCTTGCAGATAAACAACACGCTGGTTTGATCTTAGGGTTGGTGTGTCGGGGTGGGTCCGGTGTCGGTGTCGGTGGCGAGTTGGTGGAGGTCGTTCAAGGTGGTGGGGTGGTCGCCGGCTGGTGTGATCTGGTGGCCTGCGGCCTGTAGGAGTCGCCGGATTTCGGCTGTGTGCCTGTTGATGGT
>NZ_JAAFYZ010000076.1 GCF_018274385.1 Catenulispora pinistramenti
GCACAACTATGACCGAAGGCCGTAAAAAGCTTTGAACCCCACACCCCAACCGCAGCCCGCCCCGCAAACTCCAGCTTCTCAAAAAGAGGGGATCCGAGCCCCGAGTAGCGCCGCGCCCCGAGCCCGGAACCCCGAGTTCCGAGCCCCAAGCCCCGAGAGCAGGCAGTTATCCGCTTAGCTCAGGTGGGATGGAGGTCAGGGCGTTCGATCCCAGGCTTGCAACATCTGGCTGGCCATCTTCAGATCGTTCTTGGAATCGAACGTGAACTTCTGCCCGGGGATCCCCGGCAGCACACGGGCGACCATCACAGCGAAGCGGTTCCTGGCCAGCGCCGTCGTCAAGGCCGCGCGCTTCGGCCGGTTGCGTCGTCCCTTGTAGAGGTGTTCGGCCAGGCCGAGCCCGTGGACGATCGCGGCAAGGCTCACATCGCGTTCGCTCGGCCCCGGTGGCGACTCGCTCGACGCGGGCCCGGGCTGAGGTCGCGGCGTCGGTGTCGAGGAGATGGAAGCGGCCGTACAGGGCCGCCCTGTTCTGTGGTCTGTCCCAGGTGAGGACTTCTCGTCCTCGCAGTGACTTGAGGTGTGCGAACAGCGAAGGCGAGTGCCAGTTCTTGAGGCAGCGTTCGGGATGCCGATCGCCCTTCTGCGTCTGCCGGACTTCCAGCAGTACCTCCTCCAGGAGCAGCTCTTCCCCCAATGTCAGCACTCTTCGACGGTAGCCCCGATCGCCCGATCGTCCCACCCCGTCGGCCGCGAACCGACGCACTGTCAGATTTCCAGAACGTTACCCCGCCGTTATTGCCCAGCTGCCCCGCCGGGTGTTGACTGCTCCCCGGAACCGGTTTCGGAACCGGTGCCGTAAGCGGTCGCGAGACCGGTTCCGGTACCGCGGAGACTGATTCCGCAGCCGTCACCAGCCCCCGAAAGGCGCCGTCCATGCCGATCACCATCGCCGATGTCGCGGCCCGGGCCGGGGTCAGCAAGACCACGGTCTCCCGCGTGCTCAACGGCAAGGGCGAGCTCGACGCGTCCACCGTGGAGCGGGTGCGGCAGGTCATCGACGAACTCGGTTACGTGCCCAGTGCGCGGGCCGTGTCGTTGGCGCGCGGGCGTACCGGTGTCATCGGGATGCTGGTGCCCTCGCTCACCTGGCCGTGGATCGGTGAGGTGATCCAGGGCGCGGTGGACGTGGTGGAGAGCGGCGAGTTCGGGGTCATGCTGTTCACCTGCAATCAGGGGGACCGGTCCATGCGGCGGTTCGCCAGCCAGGTCAACGCCAAGGCCTTCGACGGGCTGCTCGTCATCGAGCCCGACGGGACCCTGGACTACATCACCGAGCTGCACACCAACGGGCTGCCGGTGGTCCTGATCGACGACCGGGAGAGCCGGCCGGGGTTCGCCTCCGTCGCCACCACCAATCGCGCCGGGGGACGGCAGGTGGCGCACCACCTGTTGGAGATCGGCCGCCGCCATCCGGTGGTCGTCACGGGGAATCCGGGCTTCGGCTGTGTCACTGAACGGCTTGAGGGCTTCACCGACGTCTTCGAGCAGGCCGGCATCCCCTTGCCGGCCGAAGCCGTGCTGGAGGGCGACTTCAGCATCGGGTCGGGCCATGCCGCTGTGGCGGGGGCCCTGGCCCGGGGAGTCGAGTTCGACTCCGTGTTCGCGCACAACGACCTCTCCGCTGCGGGCGCCCTACAAGCGCTGAGAGAGGCCGGAATAGCGGTGCCGGAGGACGTCGCCGTCGTCGGGTTCGACGACGTGGAGTTCACCGCGCTGACCGAGCCGCCGCTGACCACGGTCCGCCAGCCCCTGCGCGAGTTGGGGGCGACGGCGGCCCGGATGCTGACGGCGCACCTCGGCGGCGAGACCCTGCCGACCGAGCCGGTCGTGATCCCGACCGACTTCGTCATCCGGGGCTCCACCGCACCGAAGAGCTAGATCAACGCCAGATCACAGTCAGATCGACACCGGCCACACCGGCCATCGAGATCAACCCTAGATCAACGTCAGATCAAAGCCCGACCATACCGCGACCCCACCCGGATCCGTCCGGCGCCCAAGGCCACCGGCCAGGTGCCGCGCCGCCGCACACCCTGGCCCAGGGAGCGCGCAGCGGATCCCCCAGCTTGGAGGAGAAGCAATGACCCTCGCGACATCCGGCTCCGCAGCCCGGCGTCCGCTCGCCGCGCTGCTGGCAGCGGGCCTGGCCGTCACCCTCGCCGCCGGTTGCGGCGGCGGGAAGAGCGGCGGTTCCGGCGGTGGCAAGACCACGCTCAACGTCGGCATGCCGGACGGGGCGACGCTGCCCGCGAACAACAACCCCTTCCTGGACTCCTCGTTCGCCAAGAAGCTCGGCTACACCTGGCTGATCTGGGAGCCGCTGGCCATGCAGGACGAGGCCAAGCCGGACCAGGACCCGGCGCCGTGGCTGGCCACCAAGTGGACCTGGTCGCCGGACTACAGCCAGGTGACGCTGACCGTCCGGGACGGCGTGAAGTGGTCCGACGGCACCCCGCTCACCGCCGACGACGTCGCCTACTCCTTCCAGATCCAGAAGGACCACAAGGACGTCAACTACTACTCGCTGCCGATCAACAACGTGACCACCAGCGGGAACCAGGTCACCGTGTCCTTCGACGGCTCGCAGTACGTGAACCGGACGAAGATCCTGTCCACCCAGGTGATCAACAAGAAGCAGTGGTCGGCGATGGCCGACCCGTCCAAGGACACCGTCGCGAACCCGGTCGGCACCGGCCCCTACACCATCAAGACCACGACGCCCTCGACGGTCACCGTCAGCGCGCGCAGCGGCTACTGGGGCACGGCGCCGAAGGTGAAGACCATCAACTTCACCACCTACAGCTCCAACGACACCATGGGCGCGGCCCTGGTCGACGGCCAGGCCGAGTGGAGCTACTACTTCATGTCCGATGCCAAGAGCACCTTCGTGGGCAAGGACCCGGCGCACTTCAAGCTCTACTTCCCGGCCCAGCTCTCGGCCGACGGCCTGTGGTTCAACACCACCAAGAAGCCGTTCGACAACCCGCACCTGCGGCGGGCCATGAGCATGGTGATCAACCGGACCGACATCTTCAACCAGGGCGAGGCCGGGTACTTCAAGCCGGAGATCGACAACATCACCGGCATCCCGACCCCGCAGGGCGAGCCGTACATCGCCGCGGAGTTCAAGGGCGTCTCGCCGACGACCGGGGTGGCCGCGGCGAAGCAGGAGCTGACCGGCAACGGCTTCACCTACAGCGGCAACACCCTGATGGACCCGACCGGCAAGCCGGTGACGCTGACCATCACTGACCCGGCGGACTGGAACGACTACCAGACCGACCTGGAGATCATCAAGGACAACCTGGCGACCATCGGCATCACCGCGACCATCGACAAGGCCAACGACGACGCCTGGGACGACGCGATCGCCAAGGGCGACTTCGACGCGATGCTGCACTGGACCAACTCCGGCACCACCCCGTACGACATGTACGAGGAGATCATGGACTCCGCGGGCCTGGAGCCGATCGGCACCGCCGCCACCGCGGACTTCGGCCGGTATCAGAACCCTGCCGCCGACGCCGCGCTGAAGGCGTACTCCAACGCCACCGACGACAACAGCCGGACCGCGGCCATGGACAACCTGGAGAAGCTGTTCGTCCAGGAGATGCCGATGATCCCGACCTCGGCCGGCAACCTCGGCGCGGAGTACTCCACCCGCAACTGGGCCGGCTGGCCGACCGCGGACAACCCCTATGAGGCCCCGCAGCCGACCCGCTGGGGCATGGAAGACGTCGTCCTGCACCTGACCCCGTCCTCCTGACCGGCCGAACCACAGTCCCTGTGACCAGGGCCGGGCGGAGGCGTTGAGGGGCGCCGCCGCCCGGCCCGTGGAAGGAACCCATCGATGACCTCCGAGGTGGTCCTGGAAGCCGAGGCGCTGACCAAGCACTTCCCGGTGCGGGCCCGCGGCCGTGCGGCGCTTTCGCGCGGGCCCAAGGTGGTGCACGCCGTGGACGACGTCTCCCTGAGCCTGCGCCGCGGCCGGGTCACCGCGCTGGTCGGCGAGTCCGGCTCCGGCAAGTCCACGGTCGCCCGGCTGCTGGCCCAGCTGTATCCGCGCACCGGCGGCGACATCCGCATCGGCGGCGTGTCCACCGCGGTCAAGGGCGGCGGCCGGCACTTCAAGGCGTACGCGCGCCGAGTCCAGATGATCTTCCAGGACCCGTTCGCGTCGCTGAACCCGGTGCACACCGTGCGGCACCACCTGACCCGGGCGCTGAAGATCCACGGCCGGTACACCGGCGAGGAGTCCCTGGCCGAACTGCTGGGCCGGGTACAGCTGACACCGGCCTCGCTGTATCTGGAGAAGTACCCGCACGAACTGTCCGGCGGACAACGCCAGCGGGTGTCGATCGCCCGGGCCCTGGCCGCCGCCCCCGAGGCGCTGCTCGCCGACGAACCGGTGTCGATGCTGGACGTCTCGATCCGGCTCGGCGTGCTGAACCTGTTGCGGGACCTCAAGGAGCGGCTGGATCTGGCCATCCTCTACATCACCCACGACATCGCCTCAGCCCGCTACTTCGCCGACGAGACGCTGGTGATGTACGCCGGACGGATGGTCGAGGGCGGGGACTCCGAGACCGTCACGCAACGGCCCGCGCACCCCTACACGCACCTGCTGGTCCACTCGGCGCCGGATCCCGAACGCGTGCGGGGCGGACCGGCCCCCTACGACGACGAGGACACCGGCGAGCCACCGAGCCTGATCGACCCGCCGAGCGGCTGCCGGTTCCATCCGCGGTGCCCGAAGGCGATGGACGTGTGCCGGACGCGGGTGCCGGAGCGGACGCTGGTCGGCGACGCCCCGGACCACTGGGTCGCCTGCTGGCTGTTCGAGGACGAGGGTAGGGGCGAGGGTCAGAGCGCTGACGCCGAGACCGATATCGAAGTCACCGACATCGAAACCACCGATGTCGAAGGTGCCGAGCCCGAAGCCGCCGAGCCCGAAGCCCCAGAACTTGAGGGGGCCGCACCGTGAAGTACTTCGCCCGGCGCCTGGGCTTCTACATCCTCACCCTCTGGGCCGCCATCACCATCAACTTCTTCATCCCGCGCATGATCCCCGGCAACCCGGTGGACTCCCTGATCGCGCAGCGCCGCGGCGAGATCGACAGCAACGCGATCAAGTCGCTGGACATCCTGTTCGGCCTGGACAAGCACCAGAGCCTGCTGTCCCAGTACTGGAGCTACCTGGGCCAGCTCGCGCACGGCGACCTCGGCATCAGCTTCCAGAACTTCCCCGAGCCGGTGACCTCGGTCCTGGGCTCGGCGCTGCCCTGGACGCTCGGACTGATCGGCACCACCACGATCCTGGCGTTCCTGATCGGCACCCTGCTCGGCGTCTTCGCCGGCTGGAAGCGGGGGACCTGGGTGGACGGGCTGCTGCCGGTCACCACGTTCCTGTCGTCGATCCCGTACTTCTGGCTCGGCCTGATCTCGGTGACCCTGTTCACCGGCGTCGACAGCTGGCTGCCCAGCTCCGGCGGCTACGACCCGGGCCTGGTCCCGGGCTGGGACTTCGGCTTCATCGGCAACGCGCTGCGGCACAGCATCCTGCCGGCGGCCACCATCATCATCTCCTCGGTCGGCGGCTGGCTGCTGGCGATGCGGAACATGATGGTCACGGTCTCCGCCGAGGACTACATCACCGTCGCGCACGCCAAGGGCCTGTCCGACCGCCGGGTGATGACCAAGTACGCCGCGCGCAACGCGCTGCTGCCCTCGGTCTCCGGCTTCGGCATGGCGCTGGGCCTGGTGGTCGGCGGGACGTTCCTGGTCGAGTACGTGTTCTCCTATCCCGGCGTCGGCTTGCAACTGCTCAACGCCATCTCCGGGCACGACTACCCGCTGATCCAGGGTGTCTTCCTGACCGTGACCGTCGCCGTACTGGCCGCGAACTTCCTGGCCGACCTGGCCTACATGGCGCTGGACCCCCGCACTCGGAAGGAGGGCTGAGCCGTCATGAAGTTCCACTTCCGGCTGCCGGGCGTGAAGGTCATGGTCGGCCTGGTGCTGCTCGCCGTGTTCACGTTCCTGGCGTTCTTCGGCTCCGCGCTGGCCCCGTACGACCCGTCCGCGCGCAGCAACGACATCCTGCAGAGCCCGTCGGCCAAGCACTGGTTCGGCACCACGCACATCGGCCAGGACATCTTCAGCCAGATCCTGGTCGGCACCCGCAGCGTGATGTTCGTCGGCTTCTTCGCCGGGATCCTGGCCACGGTGATCGCCGTCATCATCGGCGTCACCTCCGGCTACCTGTCCGGGTGGGCCGGCGAGGCGGTGTCGACGGTGTCCAACGTGTTCATCGTCATCCCGGCCCTGCCGCTGATCGTCATCGTCACCAACGTGATCCCGAACTCCGGGGACTGGGCGATCGCGATGGTGATCGGCTGTACCGGGTGGGCCTGGGGCGCCAGGCTTCTCAGAGCCCAGACACTGTCGCTGCGGCAACGCGACTTCGTGCAGGCCGCGCGCGCCAACGGCGAGTCCACCTGGCGGATCGTCGGGGTGGAGATCCTGCCGAACCTGACCGCGATCATCGCCTCGTCGTTCATCGGCACCGTGATGTTCGCGGTGATGACCGAGATCGCGCTGGCGTTCGTCGGCGTCTCCGGCATCTCGCAGTGGAACTGGGGCGAGGTGCTGTTCTGGGCCCAGGGCCAGCAGGCGCTGGCGATCGGAGCGTGGTGGTGGTTCGTGCCGGCCGGGCTGTGCATCGCGCTGCTCGGCACGTCGCTGGCGCTGATCAACTTCGGGATCGACGAGATCGTCAACCCGCGGCTGCGCGGGGCGGGGCGGACCACGGTCCGCACCGCCGACGGCCGCAAGGCCCGGATGCGGTTCGGTTTCACCCCGGTGCTGACGCCGAGTGCGGACGAAGGAGGCGGCCGGTGAGTTCGGAGAACGTGATGAGCGCGCAGAAGTCCGCGAGCCAGCAGAGCCCGGACAGCACGACGAGCGCGACGAGCAAGACGGGCCAGGGCAACCCCGTCCTGGAGATCAGGGGCCTGTCGGTCGACTACGGCGTGGGCCCGCAGGCCGTGCGCGCCGTCAACGACGTGCACCTGACGCTGAACCGCGGCGAGGTCCTGGGCCTGGCCGGGGAATCCGGCTCGGGCAAGTCGACGCTCGCCTACGGCGCCACCCGGCTGCTCCCGCCGCCCGGCGTGGTCACCGGCGGATCAGTGCTCTACCACCCGGACGACGGCGATCCGGTCGACCTGCTGCGGATGACACCCGGAGAGCTGCGGGCCTTCCGCTGGAGCCAGCTCTCAATAGTCTTCCAGGGCGCGATGAACTCGCTGAACCCGGTCACCACGGTCGCCGCGCAGCTGACCGACGTCATCGCCGAGCACCGGCCGAAGACCTCGAAGGCCGACCGGATGGCGCGCGCCGCCGAGCTGCTGGCCCTGGTCGGCATCGCCCGGGACCGGCTGGACAGCTATCCGCACCAGCTCTCCGGCGGCATGCGGCAGCGGGTGATGATCGCGATGGCCCTGGCCCTGGAGCCGCGGGTGGTGATCATGGACGAGCCGACCACCGCGCTGGACGTCGTGATGCAGCGGCAGATCATGCGGCAGCTGGCCAAGCTCAAGGAGCAGCTGGGCTTCTCCGTCATCTTCATCACCCACGACCTGTCGCTCCTGGTGGAGTTCAGCGACCGGATCGCGATCATGTACGGCGGCCGGATCGTCGAGCAGGCGCCGGCCGTGGAGCTCTACGACAACTCCCTGCACCCCTACAGCGACGGCCTGCTGCACTCGTTCCCCGCGTTGCGCGGCCCGCGCCGGGAGCTGACGGGGATCCCCGGCTCGCCGCCGGACCTGCGGGACATGCCGGTCGGCTGCGCCTTCCAGCCCCGCTGCCCGAAGGCCTTCGACCCCTGCGGCGGCTCGCCCCCGCCGCTGGTCCGCCCGGCCTCGGATCCGGGGCGGTCCGTGGCCTGCTACTTGCATCCTTCTGCGTGAGCTAGCTGTATCAGATTATTGAGGAGAACCATGTCTTTGGAGCTTCCCCGCGACTTCCGGTGGGGCGTCGCGACCTCGGCGTACCAGATCGAGGGAGCGGTCGCTGAGGACGGCCGGACCCCGTCGATCTGGGACACGTTCTGCCGGGTCCCGGGCGCCGTCGAGAACGGCGAGGACGGGGACGTCGCCTGCGACCACTACCACCGGATGCCGGAGGACGTGGCGCTGATCAAGACGCTCGGGGTCGACACCTACCGGTTCTCCGTGGCCTGGCCCCGGATCCAGCCCGGCGGGCGGGGTCCGGTGAACCCCGCCGGCCTGGCGTTCTATGACCGGCTCGTGGACGAGTTGCTGAGCGCCGGGATCACTCCTTGGCTGACGCTCTACCACTGGGACCTGCCGCAGGAGTTGGAGGATGCCGGCGGCTGGCCGCACCGTGACACCGCCTACCGGTTCGCCGAGTACGCGGAGCTCGTATATGCCGGCCTCGGCGACCGGGTCGAGCACTGGACGACGCTCAACGAGGCGTGGTGCTCGGCCTGGCTGGGTTATGTCGAGGGCGTGCACGCGCCGGGGCGCCGGGACTTCGCCGACGGCGTCGCCTCCGTGCACCACCTGCTGCTCGGCCACGGCCTGGCGGTCCAGCGGCTGCGCGCCGCGGCGGCCGCCGCCGACCGGCCGATCGACCTGGCGATCACCCACATCCTGGGCAACGCGGTCCCGGCCTCGGACTCGCCGGTGGACGTCGAGGCCGCCCGGCGCGGGGACGCGCTGCACTTCCGGATGTACATGGACCCGATGTTCAAGGCCGCCTACCCGCCGGACCTGATCGCCGACCTGGACGCGGTCGGGGTCTCGATCCCGGTCCAGGACGGCGACCTGGAGATCATCTCGGCCCCGCTGGACACCCTCGGCGTCAACTACTACCGCTCGATGAAGACCACCGGCTTCGCCGAAGACGGCACGACCACCACCGACGAGGCCGGCCGCCCGGTGACCCGGACCGTCGACTTCGGCGACCGGCCGAAGACCTACATCGACTGGGAGGTCATGCCGGACGACTTCGCCGATCTGCTGGTCCGCATCGGCACCGACTACCCGGGCATCCCGTTGGTGATCACCGAGAACGGCGCCGCCTACGACGACGTCCCGGACGCCGACGGCTTCGTCGACGACCAGGAGCGGACGAACTACATCGCCGAGCACCTCGCGGCTGTGGCCCAGGCCCGCCGGCGCGGTGCGGACGTCCGCGGCTACTTCGCCTGGTCGCTGATGGACAACTTCGAGTGGGCCTACGGCTACGACAAGCGCTTCGGCATCATCCGCACCGACTACCAGACCCAGACCCGTACCCCCAAGCGCAGCGCTCTGTGGCTGCGCGACACCATCGCCCGCGCCCGACGCCCCCGCGGCGAGGACTGACGAGGGAACGAGGGACTCCCGGCGGCCGATCGCAGCCGGCCGCTGGGCGGTGGGGCGGGGACCGCGTGCGCGGGTTCCCGCCCCTTTCAACGGCCGGGAGCGCCGGTACGTGCCACGACGCGCACGGGGTTGGCTGGTCCAGGTCCCTACTTCCGGGTGGTCTCCCCCTGCCCGTGCCGCTTCGCCTCCAGCATCAGCAGGTCCGCCTCCCGGAACGCCTCCGCGAGTCCCTGCCCGGCGAGCGCCGTGAGCCCCATGGTCACCGTCACCGGCGTCCCGGGCGCGAGTTCGGCCCAGTCGTGCGCGGCGACCGCCGCGCTGAGCCGGGCCATCACCTCGCCGGCCTCGGCCAGGGTGGTGCCGGGCAGGACGATCACGAACTCGTCGCCGCCGTAGCGGGCCAGGAAGTCGCCGCCGCGCAGGGTCTGGGACAGGATCGCCGCCGCCTGCTTGAGGACCTCGTCGCCGACCAGGTGGCCGTGGACCGTGTTGACCTCCTTGAAGCCGTCCAGGTCCGCGACCCCCAGGACGCCGGAGCCGCCGTGGTCGGTCAGCTCCGCGACGTAGCGCTCCAGGTGGCGGCGGTTCGGCAGGTCGGTGAGGGGGTCGGTCTGCGCCTCGTCGGCGTAGCGGCTGGCGTTGCGGCGCAGTTCGTCGAAGTCCAGGCGGGCGGTGATGCCGTCGACGAAGAGGTCGTAGACCTGGTCGCTGGCCCGCGCCAGCAGGTAGGTCACCTCGCGGTCGGCGGCGTGCGCCGCGGCGTGGTCGCCGGAGGCGATGTGGGCCAGGGCCCTGAGGCGGGGGACCTCGGCGCGGCCCAGGCGGGTCTTGGAGGTGCGGGCGTCGCCGAGGATCTCCAGGGCTTCCTTCGGCCGGCCCTCGGTGATCTGCAGGGCCGCCTCGCCGAGCCGGGACAGCTCGATGCTCTCCGGGAACTGCTCGTTGCGCAGACGCAGCAAGCGTCGCGCGTCGCCTTCGTAGGTTCCGCCGAGCACGCCGTAGCGGGCCATCGCGTAGCCGAGGTAGGGAACCTCCATCGCGATCAGGTCGTGGGCGTTCAGCCGGTCGATCAGGTCGCCGAGGACGGCTTTGGCGGTGCCGGTCTCGCCGCGCTGGTCCAGGAACGCCGCCTGCCGGACGCGGATCTCGGGGTGGGCCGTGAGCCGGCGGTCCTCCACGCTGCCGAACCGGGCGATGTCCTCGGCGTGCCGCTGGGCCGCCACGGCGTGCCGGTGGAAGCCGACCAGTGAATAGGTGACGGACATCGAGATCCAGGGGAAGATCGCGCTCCGGTCGGGGGTCGTCGCCTCCAGGGCCTGCGCGCCGCGGACCAGGTCGGTGATGCACCGCTCCAGCGAGCCCTTGCGGTAGGCGAAGAACGCCGCGAGGGCGTGGAACTGGCCGACGTCGGCCGGGCGGGCGCCGTGGTCCCGGATGATCGCCCAGGCCGCGTCGATCACCGGCGGGCAGTCGCTGAGCCGGTCCATGTTCAGCAGCGAGGAGAGCTTGGCCAGCTGTACGCCCAGCACTTCCTGCGGGTCGGTCAGCTCCGCGATCAGCCCGTCGGCCATCACCACGGCCTCGGCCTGCCGGTTGGACCAGTTCAGCCGGCTTATCGCCGTGCGCGCGTCGTCCTGCGCGTGGGCCGATCCGTATTCGGCCGTGGAGGGCTCGGGCACCTCATCAGCCGTCATCGCCCCCGCCCCCCGGCGACGGAAACGACCAGCACACTCCCATCATCAATTACCCTCGACAGGCGCGCCACGGGATGCAGAGCACTCCGGCTGGCGTCGCGGTCGCCATTTGAGGGAACCTGTAGGGGTGAATGCCACGCGCCGGAGCGCGCGGGGTCAACGGCGCCACCCCGTCGTCGGTGTGGCCACCGCCCTACTGGAGGCCGACGGCCGCATTGTCCACTGGAGTGCCGGGGCCGAGGCCATGCTGGGCTTCTCCGCCGAGGAAGCCGAGGGCAGCTACGCCATCGAGCTGATGGGGTCGCTTCAGCGGCGTGCTGACATTCTGGCCATCTACGAGCGGATCCTGCACGGCCAGGACTGGTCCGGGGTCTTCCCGGTGCGCCAGCGGGACGGCCACATGGTGGATCTGGAGATCCACACCTACCGGATCGACTCCGGCGACCGGGCGCCGATGGTGCTGGCCACGGCCGTGGACGCGCGCGCCGTCCGCTCGGTCGAGGCCGACCTGGCCGTGCTCGACAGCTTCTTCAACCAGTCGCCGGTCGGGATGGCCGTCTACGACACCGAGACCAGGTTCGTGCAGGTCAACGCGGCGTTGGCGGCGGCGCACGGGATCGGGGTCCCCGAACACCTGGGCCGCCGGGTCCGCGACGTGCTGCCCGGCGGCGAGGGCGCGCGGATCGAGGCGCAGGTCCGGCAGGTGCTCAAGACCGGCGAGCCGATCGCCGACGCCCGCTGGGCCGGTCCGGCGAACGGCGACGCCCAGCACGGCGACGGCGTCCACGACCACACCTGGTCGGCCTGGTACTCCCGGCTCCAGGACGCCCGCGGCCGGGTGTTCGGCGTCAGCTCGACGGTCATCGACGTCACCGAGCGTCACGAGGCCGAGGAGCAGGCCGCCCGGGCCCGGCGCGGGCTGGCCCTGCTGGCCGAGGCCAGCGCGGCCATCGGCAGCACGCTTGACGTCCGGCAGGCGGCCGGGGAGCTGGTCACGGCGATGGTGCCGGAGGTCGCCGACGTGTGCGGCGTCCACGTGCTGGAACACCGGTCCCAGCCCGGCGACGCCGCGATGCCGGCCGATCCGGAGGTCTCGGTGATGCGCCGGGTGGCCTTCGGCGCGGTCAGCGAGGACTTCCCCCGCGACGACCAGCCGATCGGCCAGCTGCAACGGCTGGAGCCGGGCTCGCCCTACGCCGAGGCGCTGCGGCTGCGGGAGACGGTCGTCGTCGCCCCGGGCGAGTTACAGCCGGGCAGCGGGTCGGCTGGCGGTCCGGCCGGCGGGTCCGGCGGTGGGTCGGCCGGTGCGTCGGGCTCCGCCGGCTCGAACGGCCAGCTGAGCACCTTCGCCGCGCTCCGGGCCGAAACCGTGCGCGTCACCCCGCTGGTCGCGCGCGGCGCCGTCCTCGGCTTCGTCTCCTACGCCCGCCGCGAGGAGCGCGAGCCCTTCGACGACCAGGACATCACCCTCGGCGAGGAGCTCATCGTCCGGGCGGCCACCGCGTTCGACAACGCCCTGCTCTTCCAGCGCCAGCGGGACACCGCGTTGGCCCGGCAGGAGACGCTGCGCCAGGCGAACGCGGCCCAGGGCCGGCTCGCCCTGCTCAACGACGCCAGCGTGCGCATCGGGACCACGCTGGACCTGCAACGCACCGCCGAGGAACTCATCGACGTGGTCCTGCCGCGCTTCGCCGACTTCGCGACCGTCGACCTGCTGTCCTCGGTGATGCGCGGCGACGAGCCGATCTCGCCGCCGCTGGACCAGCCGGTGGTGCTGCAGGCGGTCGCGGTCGCCGAGTCCTTCCCCTCCGGGCTGACGTCCATAGCCGACGCGGTCGGGAAGACCACCACGCGCGACCCGCACAAGGGCTACGCCCGAAGCCTGCGAAGCGGGCGGCCGGTCCTGATCCCGATCGTGGACGAGGAATCGCTCGGCGCGATCTCGACGTCCCCCGAACGCGTGGCCCCGGGCCTGGCCGCCGGCATCCACTCCTACCTGATGGTCCCCTTGCGGGCGCGCGGCGTGGTCCTCGGCGGCGCGGAGTTCATCCGCATGCAGGACCGCGAACCCTTCGGCCCGGCCGACGTGGCACTGGCCGAGGAACTGGCGGCGCGCGCGGCGCTGTGCATCGACAACGCGCGCCTGTACCGGCGGGAGCGCGCGACCGCGCTGACGCTGCAACGCAGCCTGCTGCCGCAGAACGTCCACCACACGCTCGGCATGGAGATCGCGCACCGCTATCTGCCGAGCAGCCGGGTCAGCGAGGTCGGCGGCGACTGGTTCGACGTCGTGCCGTTGTCCTGCGGGCGGGTGGCGCTGCTGGTCGGTGACGTGATGGGGCACGGGATCCGGGCCGCGGCCACGATGGGGCAGCTCCGCACCGTCGCGCGGACCCTGGCCACGCTGGACATGGAGCCGGAGCAGGTGCTGACGCGGCTCGACGCGACGGCGGCGAGCACCGGGCAGGACCAGTTCGCCACCTGTATCTGCGCGGTCTACGACCCGGTGGAGCGTTCCGGCGCGATCGCCTCCGCCGGACACCTCCCGCCGGTGGTCGTGGCTCCGGACGGGACCACGACGCTGCTCGACGTGCCGCCCGGGCCGCCGCTCGGCGTCGGTGGCGTTCCGTTCGAGAGCGTGGAGTTCAGCCTTTCCGAGCACAGCGTTCTGGCGCTCTACACGGATGGGCTGGTCGAGCGGCGCGGGCGCGATCTCGACGACGGGATCAGCCTGCTGCGCAAGGCGTTGGCGCAGCGCGGGCGGCCGTTGGAAGAGGCCTGCGACGCTGTCCTGTCGGCGCTGGTCCCGGGCGGCGCGGAGGACGACGTCGCGCTGATCATGGCCAAGACCGTGTCGCTGGCCGGCGAACGCGTGGCCACCCTGGCGTTGTCCGGCGACCGCCGCATGGCCGGCCAGGCCCGGAGCTTCACCCGGGCCAAGCTGCGGTCCTGGGGCTTGGCCTCGCGCACCGACCTGGCCGAACTACTGGTCAGCGAGCTGGTGACCAACGCCCTCACGCACACCGACCGGCCCCGGCAGCTGCGCCTGTTCTGCGACCACAACCTCACCATCGAGGTCGCCGACTCCGACCCCCGCGCGCCCACGGTCCGCAGGTTCACGGACTACGACGAGAGCGGCCGCGGCATCGGGCTCGTGGACGAGCTGGCGCACCGGTGGGGGAGCCGGACCACCCGGCACGGGAAGGTCGTCTGGTTCGAGTTGGAGCTGCCGTCGGGGTGGCAGCCGTCGGCTGGGTCGGCTGAGTCGGCTGAGTAGGGACCAAGGCCGGCCACGTTCGGGGCGAGATAAACGGCGGCGTCCACACATGTGAGACGCACGCCGCTTGATCACTCAGGGGCGGGGGTTGCCCTGTGCCGCCCGCGGGCTCCCTACTTCTTGAAGGCGTCCTTCACGCGGTCCGCCACGTTCTCGGCCATGTCCTTGGCGTCGTCGGCGAGCTGCTTGAACTTGGACTCGGTCTGGTCGGCCTTGCCCTCGGCCTCCATGTCGCGGTCGCCGGTGAACTCTCCGACCTTCTCCTTGGCCTTGCCGACGGCTTCCTGCCCCTTGTTGGTGAGGTCGCTCATGGTGCGCTCCTTCCCGGCACTGCGTGCATGCCGACCGCGCAGTGTCGCGCGTTGACTCCACTTTGCGCAGACCCGCGCGCGGAGCGCATGTCCAGCTGTTCCCGTCCGTCCCACGCGTCGCTGCGGTCTCGGCGGGTCACTTGCTCCGCGCCTTGATCGCGCCGGTGACAGCCCCGGCCGCGAACAGCACGATGCCGATGACCAGCAGCCACAGCAATCCCTTGACCACGGCTCCGACGACCCCGAACACCAGCGCCACGATGATGATGAGTGCGATCCATGCCATGTCTTCATCATTCGCCGACTTCGCCACCCTCGCAGCCGCAAGGACCCGACCGCTGCGGGTAGCCGTCTAGGATCGCCGAAAGCCACCTCGCAGGGCGAAGGAGCTGGGAGCCATGCTGATCGCCTCGATGAGCGTCTCGGTCGACGGCTTCATCACCGACCGCGACGGCGGGATCGGGTGGACGGCCCCCACCGAGGACCGGTTCCGCTTCCATTTGGAGCAGACCCGCGAACTCGGCGCGCATCTGCTCGGCCGGAAGCTCTACGAGACCATGCTGGTCTGGGAGACGGACCCATCGCTGCGCGACGGCGAGCTCTCCACGGAGTTCGCCGACCTCTGGACCGCGTTGCCGAAGGTCGTGTTCAGCCGCACCCTGGACCGCGTCCAGGGCAACGCCCGCCTGGCCAGGGGACCGCTCGCCGACGAGATCGCCGCCGTCCTGGCCGCCACCGACAAGCCCGTCGGCATCGGCGGCGCCACCCTGGCCGGCGCGGCGATCGAGCTCGGCCTCGTCGACGAGTTCCACGTGTTCCGCAACCCGATCGTCGTCGGCGGCGGCACGCCCTTCCTGCCGCCGGTCGCCGAGCCGATCGCGCTGGAGCTGATCGAGACGAAGACGTTCGGCTCGCGGGTCGTCTTCGAGCGCTACCTGCGCGCGCAGGGTGAGTCGGACTGAAGCCTCGGTGCAGCTGTTTCTACGACTGCTGCGGTAGCACGCTGAAGTAGTGCCGGTCGCCGAAGGGCCCCAGCAGGGTGACGGCGGCGGCCAGGCCCAAGCCCACGAAGAGCGGGACGTTCGCCGGGTCGCTCGCCGAGTGCTCCAGCCGCTGCTCGATGAGGGCCGCGGCGATCACGATCACCGCCTTGCTCGCGACCAGCGGGATCAGGTGGACGTCGATGCGGGCCCGCTTCAGCCTGGCCTTCAGCACGGCCATCAGGACCGCGAACACCGCGATCGTGCGCAGCGCCTCCTCCCACGGCGGGCGGTGGCGGTTGAGGTACCAGAACCCGCCGATCATCACCCCGCCGAGCAGGTAGCGGACGGCTTTTGGCACTCCGGTCATGGTTCGTCTCCCCAGCGACTGTCGACGGCGACGTGCGCGCCGTTCACATAGGTAACGCTATTCGGATAACGATCGCTATGTCAATTGCCGCCGAGGGGGTGCGGACACGCGTCAACGCCGCCGCGGGCAGGGGCCGGCGGCGGCGTTGACGTGCGGGTTCGCGGGTGGGGGAGCTGGTCGGCGGCTCAGCCCTCGTCGGGCTTCGAAGCGTTGCCGGCGCCGTTGAACAGCCACCTCAGGGCGGTGCCGTAGAGCTCGGGGGGCACCAGCTCCGGGTCGGTGCGCCGCAGCTGGACGAGCCCTTGGAACAGGGCCAGCACCACGGTCGCCAGGTCCGTGAACGGAACCTCCTCGGACCGGCCCCGGGCCTGCGCGCGCCCGGCCAGCAGCTCGGTCAGCGCGTCGCGGTTGCCGCGGAAGCGTGCGGCGAGCTGTTCCAGCAACTCCGGGCGCCGGATCGCGTAGAGCCACAGCTCGGCTTGCAGCAGGGCGACGTCGTTGTCCTCGTCGGCGAACTCGACGAGGATCCGGTTCAGTTCGGCGCGGACCTGCTCCAGCGTCCGGTCCCCGCTGCCCACGACGGCGACCGCCGCCTCCTGGCGGAACCGGGTGCGGCTGGCCAGCAGCTCCATGAACAACTCGTCCTTGCCGCCGAAGTTGGAATACAGGGCGCCGGTCGAGTAGCCGGCCGTCTCGGCGATCTCATCGACCGAGGCGCCGCCGAATCCCTTGCGGGCGAACACTTGCGCGGCGGCGTCCAGGAGCCGGGCCCGGGTCTGGGCCTTGGCCTCGGCACGGGTGAGACGCCGCGGCGGGGCCTCGGCGTCGGGGGCGTCGCCGTCGATACTCACATAACGACGCTATTGGGATAGCGATCAAGATGTCAACGCGCGGACCGCTCGGCACCCCGGGCGTCACGGCGTAGACCGAGGTCACGCGGTTACCCTGATCCCCATGGACGAGAATCGAGCGCTCCGCGTCGTCGACGCCCTCCGCGAACGCGGAGTCGACGCGCACGTCGCCAAGGTCAGCGTGTACCAGTTCGGGATCCGGGTGATGCTCCCGGGCGGGCGGCAGGCCGAGTGGGACACCGATGACACCGCGGGGCTGGAAGCGCAGGTGATGAAGGACGGGATGCTGGTCGGGTACGTGCCGACGATCGAGGGTTCCGAGGACTTCGACGAGCAGCAGACCATCGACGCGCTGCTGCGCACCGACTACGACCAGCCCGTCGCCACCCGGCGGACCGAGGCCCCTCCTGCGCGGCCGCCGCTGCCGCGCGACGGCGGCGTGTTCCGGCGGTTCCTCGGCGGATTCCGCGAGCGCTGAGGCACCTGCCGGCGGCGATAGGATCGCAGTCCCCTCCGGTCCCAGGTGAGGACACGATCGCATGAGCAGCCCCGGTATCGTCCATGAAGGCCTGACCTACGCCGAGATCCAAGGCTTCCGGCCGCTGCTGCTGGACCTCCACGTCCCGGCCACGGCCAGTCCCGAGAACCCGGTGCCGCTCGTGGTCTGGATGCACGGCGGGGCGTTCTGGGCGGGGGACCGGCGCCACCTGCCGTCGAACCTCGCCCCCAACGCGGTGTTCGACACCCTCGTCGCGGCCGGTATCGCCGCCGCCACCATCGACTACCGGCTCTCCGGCGAGGCACGGTTCCCGGCGCAGCTGGACGATGTCCGCACCGCTGTCAGATATCTGCGTTCCAACGCCGCGCGGTGGGGGATCGACGCGACGCGCGTCGGGGTCTGGGGCGAGTCGGCCGGCGGGACGCTCGGTGCGCTCGCCGCCCTCGCACCCGCTGACACCGCGAATGACGACGACGCCTCGGGGGCTTCCGACGGTTCTGGCGTCTCCAACGTCTCCAGCGTCTCCAGCGTCTCCGACGCCGACCCGCCGCTCGCCGCAGCCGCCCTCTGGTGCTCGCCCACGGATCTGGTGCCGCTGCGCCACTTCAGTGCCATAGCGGCTTTCCTCGGCGGCACCGGCGAGGAGTTCGAGGCGGTGGCCGCGCAGGCCAGCCCGACGACCCACGTCCGCCGCGACGCGCCGCCGTTCCTGATCATGCACGGCGACGCCGACCGCACCTGCCCGGTCCAGCAGGCCGAGGCTCTGCACGAGGCCCTGCTGGCGGCCGGCGCGCGCTCGGAACTCGCCTTGGTCGAAGGCGCCGACCACGTCTTCAAAGGGCACCCCGACGCCCAGCGGCTCGTCGAGCAGGTCGTGGCCTTCTTCTCCCGGGAACTCGCCCCGACCGTCCCGTAGGCGGTGCGGTAGAAGGTATCCAGAGGAACTGCTCGCGGCGATCAGGCGGCGCGCGGCGGCCGGCGAACCCCACGTCCCAGCTGACGTCCTGCGCTACAACACCGAACTCGCCGCCCAGGCGATCCCCGAATGGCAGGCGACCCTGGACGCCCTCCTGGGCCTTCCCGAGATCACCGCACTCGGTTCGGCGGGGAAGACGCTGCACGCGAATCCCGGCGGGCACCAAGTGACGCCGCTGTTCGAGGTGGACAGTTCACTGCGTTTCTTCCGCCGTCATCTGCGCCGGCGCTGACCTTCTCGATCAGGGATGACTCATGCCGCCGACGGGGGGGATGGTCGGCGGCATGAGTGACCGCAGCTGTGGGGCGCAATCACCGACCCCGCGTGCGATGACGTGCGATCGGGGGTGCGCATCGTCCGAGCGGGTCCGTCGGGATTTACTGACCCTGCGGCCGGAACGTCAGGCTACCAAGGCAATCTCTTACATTTCGGACGTTCAACTGATGCCTTCTTCGCAGTCGAACGCGTGCATTGATCTGGTATATGCGCAGGTGGGGATGGGATAGCAGGGCTCTGGCGGGCAATGGCAGTTGGACGTGGGGACGGATTCGGCGGGCGTCGCCGTACGATCGGGGCGTTTCGCGGGGGCGGGGCCGCTGAGCCCGCCTTCGCCGGCGGAGCGTGCTGCCGATGGCGTCGTGACCGCGACGCCCACGGAAGGGGAGAAGGCTCGCCATGGTCCTCGTCCGGTTGTTGCGCGGCTACCTGCGGCCGCACGCGCGCAGCCTGACGCTGATCGGCGTGCTGGTCGTGATCCAGACCGCGGGCAACCTCTACCTGCCGAGCCTGAACGCCGCCATCATCGACGACGGCGTGCTCGGTGGCGACAGCGGGTACATCTGGCGGGCCGGCGGTGCCATGCTCGTCGTCGCGCTGCTGCTCGGCATCGTCGCGGTGCTGTCCGTCCGGCTCGCCACGCAGGTCGCGAGCGCGGTCGGCGCGGCGCTGCGGGACGGCGTGCACCGGCGGGTGCTGGGCTGGTCCGAGCAGGACCTGAGCCGCTTCGGCATCCCCTCGCTGGTCATCCGGAACGTCAACGACGTCCAGCAGGTGCAGCTGTTCCTTCAGGCGGCTCTCAATCTGCTGCTGTTGTCGGTGGTCACCGCGCTCGGCGCGCTGGTGATGGCGATCCGCTCCGGACCGCGGCTGTCGCTGCTGGTCTGGGCCACGGTCCTGGCGATGGCGGCGATCGTCGCGGTGATGCTGCTGGCCGTCGTCCCGCTGTTCCGGGTGGTGCAGGGCAAGATCGACCGGCTCAACCGGGTGGTCCGGGAACAGATCACCGGGGCCCGGGTGATCCGCGCCTTCGGGCGGCAAAGCGCCGAGGACGCGCGCTACCGCGAGGTCAACGACGACATGACCGGCACCGCGCTGCGGGCCAACCGGATCTTCGCCGCGCTGCTGCCCGCCGTCCTGGGCCTGGTCAACCTGACCAGTGTCGGTCTGATCTGGTTCGGCGGGCGCCTGGTCGGGGCCGGCGAGATGTCGATCGGCGACCTGACGGCCTTCCAGATCTACATCCTGCAGGTGCTGCTGTACGTCGCCATCGGGGTCAGTGTCATCATCTTGCTGCCCCGGGCGGTGGCCGGCGCCGAGCGGATCACCGAGGTGGTCCAGGCCGGCACCGGTATCGCCGATCCGCCGCGGCCGGTCGCGCCCGAGGCCGGCACCGGGACCGTGGAGTTCCGGGACGTCAGCTTCGGCTACCCCGGCAGCCGGCATCCGGTGCTCGCCGGCCTGTCGTTCACCGTGCGGCCGGGCCGGACCACGGCGGTCGTCGGCGGCACGGGAAGCGGTAAGACCACGGTGCTCCAGCTGGCTCTGCGGTTCTGCGCGGCGACCGGCGGCACCGTGGCCGTCAACGGTGTGGACGTGCAGGAGCAGGCGGCCGAACGGCTGTGGGCCCGGATCGGCCCGGTGCCGCAGACCGCCTTCCTGTTCGCCGGCACGGTCGCGGAGAACCTGCGGATCGCCCGGCCGGAGGCGTCCGAAGCAGAGCTCTGGCATGCCCTGGACGTCGCCCAGGCGCTCGACTTCGTCTCCGCCATGCCCGGCGGGCTGGACACCCCGCTCGACTCCGGCGGGCGCAACGTCTCCGGGGGCCAGCGCCAGCGGTTGGCCATCGCCCGCGCGGTGCTGCGCCGGCCCGACCTGTACGTGTTCGACGACTGCTTCTCCGCCCTCGACCCGGCCACCGAGGCCCGGCTGCGCGCGGCCCTGCGCGCCGAGACCGCGAACGCCGCGGTGCTGATCGCGGCCCAGCGCGCGGGCACCATCATGGACGCCGACGAGATCATCGTGCTCGAACACGGGACGGTCGCCGGGCGGGGCACGCACGCCGAACTGATCGAGGACTGCGTTCCCTATCAGGGGATCGTGGCCGCCCAACTCGGCGCCGGGGCGACCGCGTGAGCGCCCCGGCGGTCGGCGTGGCCGATGCGGATGCGGACGCTCAAGGCGACCTGCGGCGCGCGGGCGGGCAGAGCGGCGCGGGCGACCCGGGCCGCGCGGGCGGCGCGGCCGGCCCGGGGATCCGGACCGCACTGCTGGCCGGGGAACGGTTCCGGCTGTCCCTGGTCGTCCTGTTCGGGGTCGCGTCGGTCCTGTGCCTGATCGCCGGGCCGATCGCGCTCGGCGCCGCCTCCGACATCCTGTTCACCGGTCTGGTCGGGTCCCAGCAGCCCGCGGGGCTGAGCAAGGCGCAGGCGGTCGCCGAGCTGCGCGCGCAAGGGCACCAGCGCCTGGCCGAGATGGTCTCGGCGATGAACGTGGTGCCGGGGGTCGGCGTCGACTACCACCGGCTGGGCCGGGTGCTGCTGCTGGCCGCCGCGATCTTCGCGCTCGGGGCGGTGTTCGGCTGGGCGCAGAACCATCTGATGGCCGGCATCGCCATGCGCGTCGTGCACCGGCTGCGCGCGGCGGTGGCGGGCAAGCTGCACCGGCTGCCGCTGCGCTACTTCGACACCCACCCGCACGGCGAGATCCTGAGCCGGGTCAGCAACGACGTCGACAACCTCAGCACGGCCCTGCTGGAGGGTCCGAGCCCGCTGCTCACCTCGGTGCTCACCGTGCTCGGTCTGCTGGTCGTGATGTTCTGGCTTTCTCCGCCGCTGGCCCTGGCCTGCCTGGTGAGCATCCCGATGGTCATCGCGCTGCTGCTGGTCCTGGCCCGCCGCTCGGCGAAGTGGTTCGCCAGGCAGTGGAAGCTGACCGGGTCGCTCAACGCCATGGTCGAGGAGGGGTACACCGGACACGGGCTGGTCCTGGCGTTCGGCCGCCGGGCCGCACGGATCGCCGAGTTCGGGCGGCGCAACGACGAGGTGCGCGAGGCGGGTTTCCGCGGACAGTACCTGTCCGGGCTGACGGTGCCGGCCGTGCTGCTCGTCGGCAACCTCAACTACGTGGCCATCGCGGTGCTGGGCGGCTACCAGGTGAGCACCGGCGCGATCTCGCTGGGCGCGGTGCAGGCGTTCATCCAGTTCTCCCGGCGGTTCACGGTGCCGGTCGGCCAGATCGCCGGGCAGTTCACCATCATGCAGTCCGGGCAGGCCTCGGCGGCGCGGGTCTTCGAGCTGCTCGCGGCGCCCGAGGAGGCGGCGGTGGGACCGGCGGACGGACAGCCGGCGGCGGGCCCGTCGGCCGTGGACGCCGACGGCGGGCACCGGGTGGAACTGCGCCACGTGTCCTTCCGCTACCAGCCGGACCGGCCGCTGATCGAGGACCTGAGCCTGGTCGCCGAGCCCGGCCAGACCGTCGCGATCGTCGGTCCCACCGGGGCCGGCAAGACCACCATCGTCAATCTCCTGATGAGGTTCTATGAGATCGACGGCGGCTCCATCCTGCTGGACGGGGTGGACTATCGGGAACTGTCCCGGGAACGGGTGCGCCGGCGGTTCGGCATGGTGCTCCAGGACACCTGGCTGTTCGCCGGGACGATCTGGGAGAACATCGCCTACGGCCGGGCCGGCGCCACCGATGAGGAGATCCTCGCCGCGGCCCGGGCGGCCCATGTGGAGGAGTTCGTCGGCGCGCTTCCCGATGGCTACCGGACCCGGCTGGACGACGAGGCCTCGGTGATCTCCACCGGCCAGCGGCAGCTGCTCACCATCGCCCGGGCCTTCCTGGCCGATCCGGGCGTGCTCATCCTCGACGAGGCCACCAGCAGCGTCGACGTCCGCACCGAGGCGATGATCCGGGACGCGATGGACGGGCTGCGGCACGGCCGCACCGGATTCGTGATCGCGCACCGGCTCTCCACGGTGCGCGACGCGGACCTCATCGTCGTCATCGACGCCGGAAGGGTTGTCGAGCAGGGCACCCACACCGGGCTCCTCGCCCGGCGCGGGGCCTACCACCACCTGTACACCAGCCAGTCGGACCCGGACAGCGGTCCTGTGCGAGAGGTGTTCGATGTCGAAGTCTGATTCCCTGTCGGCGGTGACCCGGCCGGAGCCCGGACCGTCCGATCCCGGGCCGTTGGAAACCGGGTCGTCCCCGTCCCCGTCCCCGTCTCCGTCCGCGGCGGTGGCGGTGGCGACGGCGGCGCCCGCCGCGCCGGAACCACCCCCGGCGCCGGCGGCGGCCGAGCCCGTCGTCATCCACCCGTTCGACAAGCGGGTCTTCGGGGTCGCCCTGGCCGTCCTGGCCCTGATGATCGCGTTGGCCAGCCGCTACGGCTATTTCGTCGACGAGCTGTACTTCTTCGACTGCCTGCGCCACCTGTCGGCCAGCTATGTCGACCAGCCCGGGCTCGCCCCCCTGCTCATGCGGTTCTCGGTGGCGGTGTTCGGGACGTCGGCCACCGCGATCCGGATCCTGCCCGCGCTCGCCGCCGCGGCCACCGTCGTGATCGGCGCTCTGACCGCGCGCGAGTTCGGCGGCACCCGGCGGGCTCAGTTCGTCGCCGCCATAGGCGTGGCCACCATGCCCGAACTGCTCTCCAGCGCGCACGTCGCCAACACCACCTCCTACGACCTGCTGGCCTGGTCGGCCTTCGCCTTCGTGGCGCTGAAGGCCGAGCGCACCGGACAGCCGCGTTGGTGGCTGCTCGGCGGCGTGGTCCTCGGGCTCGGGCTCAGCGACAGCCGGCTCATCGTCTCCTTCGCCATCGTGTTGGTGATCGGCCTGTGGATCAGCGGCGGCCGTCGGCTGGTGACCAACCGCTGGGCCCTGGGCGGCGCCCTGATCGCGGCGCTGTGCGCGGTGCCCGACCTGTGGTGGCAGACCCAGCACAACTGGGCCGGCTACACGTTCACCCACTCGCTGAACCAGCAGAACGGCGGGCCCGGCAACATCCCGACCTGGTTCGTGGGCCAGCTCTTCCTGGTCAGCCTCGCCCTGGTGGGGGTGTGGATCAGCGGTCTGCGGCACCTGTGGCGCAGCCGCAACCCCATGTGGAAGGCGCTGTTCTGGTCCTACGCCATCCTGTTCGTGCTGTTCGCGGTCACCAGCGGGGGACGGATCTACTACCTGGCCGGTGCCTACATCTACCTGCTGGCCGCCGGCGCCGTGGCGATCGATGCCCGGTGGTCCTCGCGCCGCCGGCGCGTGCTGTACACCGTGGGCGGCACGCTGACCACGGCGCTCATGCTCATCATCGGCCTGCCGCTGTTGAGCGTGAACAGCATCGGCTGGACGTACGGCGTCAACCGCAACCTCGGCGACACCGTCGGCTGGCCGCAGCTGGTGAACTCGGTCGACGCGGCCTGGCGCTCGCTGCCGGCCGACCAGCGGGCCTCCACCGTCATCTACACCCAGAACGACGGCGAGGCCGGCGCCGTGAACCAACTGGGCGCCGGCACGGGCCTGCCGACCGCGGTGAGCGCCCAGAACACCGACTGGTTCTGGGGGCCGGGGAACCCGAACGCGACCACCGTGCTGGCCGTGGTCCCGGGGCCGGTCGGCGGGAGCGAGGCCGGATTCAAGGCCGCGCTCCAGGCGGATTTCGGCGACGTGCGCGAGGTCGGCACCATCAGCAACCCGTACGGCATCCACAACAAGGAGTACGGCGGCAAGATCTACGTGTGCACCCGGCCGCGTGAGTCGTGGGGCAAGCTCTGGCCCTCGCTCCTGCACTACGCGTAGCGGACAGCTGGCAGGCCCGCCCGGTGGGAACCGGGCGGGCCTGCAGTCGTTCTCTTAACCCAATTCGGCTTGCAGTTCCTGGACCTCGGTCTGCAGTTCCTTGGCGAAGTCCAGCCACATCTGCGCCACCTGCCGGGCCAGTTCCATGATCTGCGGCGTGCAGTGCGGCGGTACCACATTTATCAGATTGTTGAGATCGCTGGCACCTGAAGTGCAGGACCGCAACAGGATCAGCAGTTTGCGGCCCGCGTCGTGCTGACGCAGTGACGGGTCGCGGGACAGTTTGGTCAGCAGCAACGCCGCGTCGCTCACCGCCATCGCCGGCTCGGCCGGGACCGCGGGCTCGGCGACCTGCGTCACCTGCTGCCGGGCCGCCGGTGAGGCGCAGGCCACCTCGGAGACCGTGGACTGGCCGCCGGGCACCGGTTCGAGCCCGGCCTTCAGCCGCTTGCGGACGTCGCTCACCGTCGCCGGGGAGACCCCCGCCATCCGGGCCAGCTCCCGCAGCGAGGCGTGTGGCTGCTTGTCGATGAGCTCGGCGGCGCGCAGCCGGCCCGCGGCGCTGTTCAGGGGGCGCACCCGGCCGTCCCGCCCGATGCGGGCCTGGATCACCGGACCCGGGCCCTCGGTGCGCTCGCGCAGGGTGGCCACGGTCTTGGCGCCCAGCCCGGCGATCTGGGCGATGGCGCGGTCGGACAGGTGGGGGTGGGAACCGATGATCCGCTTGGCGGCCGCGCGCCGGTCGGCCTGCGACAGCGGGTAACCGTGGGTGACATTGGCCTGTACCGCATAAAGGAACGCGTCGTCGCTGGGCCCTTCGAAGAACTCGACTTCGATCGTCTCGCGGCCGCGCAGACACGCCGCCATCAAGCGGTGGGTGCCGTCGATCACCCGCATCGTCCGGTGATCCACCAGAATGGGGGGCAGTGGATTGTCGATCTCGGCGAGCCGGGCGATGTGTTCCTTGCTCAACCCGGCCAACCGTGGGGTGTCACCGGGGACGAGCGAGGCGGTGGGGACGGTCAGAGTACGGGCGCGACCGGCGGCCGCGATGAACTCCGCCATCGTGAATCGGGCGGTGTGATCGGGGGTGGGATGTGGACGATTGACCGTTTCAGGGTATGGCAAAGTCATTAGATTCCCCGTAGCTCGGAATCCCCGAACGGGATTTCAAGTAACGCAAATTGCAGGCGGATGCCTCAATTTCTTGCTTCTTCTTGTTATGTACGTCATGCCAGCCGTCGTCCGGACTGTCACAGCGTGCCACGTGCGGTCGCGTATTGTCGACGTCTGACTTAGTACTACCGAGGTCCGGCTGTCCGGCCGGTGCGCGGATCTTGCGAGGTATGGGCCCGTACCGGCCGGATGTTTGCCGGTGGGGGATCTGGGCAACGCTCGCGGACATCCGTCAGGGGTCTACATCGGATCCCACCAATCTGGGTTCTGACACCGGCTTCGGCAGTGCGGCGGCGCGCGCCACCACACCCAGACAACACGTGACGATCATGGCGCCGGCCATGAACACCAGGGCGTCGGTGACGGTGCCGGTCGCGACCCGGTGGGTCGTGCGCCATTGCGCGTACTGCAGGGGGAACAGGTGGACACAGCCGTAGGAGAACCAGGCCCGCGCGCCGAACACCGTGAACCAGACCAGGGCGTACGGCCAGCCGGCGTGGCTGGCCGGCCCACCGGTCCGTTCGCTGTGGAACACGTGGACCAGGCCCAGGGCGGCCAGGCCGCCGACCAGACCCGCCGCGACCCCGGCGAGTTCCACGGTGACCCCCATGCCCTGCGTGGCGATCGAGCGGACGTACAGCAGCACGATGCCGACCGCCACGACGAGCGGGGGGATCGGGCGCAGCATGGTGATCGGCCGTTCCGGCCCGAGCTCGCCGCCGAGCGTGCAGAGCAGGACCGCGCAGTCGACCAGCTGTGCCTGGGTGAGTTGGGTGAGCAAAAGGTGGCTCCTTCGGCGGTGCGGCGGAAAGGCCGGTGGCAGGTGCCTTTCCGCTGCCTCCACCTTCGCCGCCCGCCGCCCGCGCCGAATCGCGGCACGGGTCGCATTCCGGCATGATTTCCGCCGGCCGGGCTCGCCCGGGACTCATACCGCGGTACTAGGAGCCGGACCGCGGGGGTGCGTACCCAGGGCCCATGACACCACCCGGGGCCACCCGTCCCATCTCATACCGGGATGCGACCCCTGAGCCGAGGCGCCGCCGCCGGCCCGCGACCAGGATTGTCAGGGTCGGTATCCCCCGTCGGTGTTCCACTCAGGCCCGTGCGCGACGCCGGCGATCGGAGGAAGTAAGCCGTGTCCGTGACCTCAGTCGTCCTCACCCTGGGCATCATCGCCTACGTCATCGTCAGACAGGTGTGCGGCGAGTTTCTACACATCAAACGCACCGTGGTGCTGCCGGCGGTGCTCACCGTCGCGGGCTTCGTCCAACTGCACCTGAACCACGGCCACGTGGCGGCCGCCGACATCACCTGTCTGCTGTTCAGCGCCGCGGGCTCGGCGCTGATCGGCTGCGGCTTCGGCGCGCTCATGCAGATCGAATCCCGCGGCGGCTACCTGTGGGCCCGGCTGCGACCGGTCGGTCTGTGGCTGTGGGTGCTGATGGTCGCCTGGCGGTTGCTCATGACCGGGGTCGCGGGCGCGATGCACGCGCACATCGCCGCCTCCACCTCCACGATGCTGCTCACGCTGGGCATCAACCGGCTCGCGCAGGCGGCGGTCATCGTACCGCGGGCCATGTCCAAGGGGATCCCGTTCGCCCCCGACAACGGTTCGGGCGGCCTGCTCGGCGGCGGGCTACTCGGCGGCGGGGGCCAGGGCGGCCGCTCCGGCGGTCTGCTCCAGGGGTTGCTCGGCGGCGGTGACGCTCCCCGCCGCGATGACGGGTACCGCGACCGCTACGGGGCGGACCAGTACTCCCGCGACCAGTATGCGCGCGACCAACAGTTCGCCCGCGACCAGGCCGCACGGGACCAGTTCGCTCGCGACCAGCAGTACGCCCGGGACCAGCAATACGCGCGGGATCGTTACGAGCAGGACCGCTACGAGCAGGACCGCTACGAGCAGGACCGCTACGACCGGGGCCGGGACTCCCTGCTCGACCGGGGCCGGGACTCCCTGCTCGACCGGGGCCGGGACTCCCTGCTCGACCGCGGCGGGGATTCCCTGCTCGGCCGGGGCCGCGGTCGCCGGCCCGACCGGCGCGGTCGTCGGTGACCCTGCGCATTGCTGTTCGCACCTACCGAACGCAGTCCCGTCATACTGGGCCCATGCTGCGCGTCGCCGCCTGGTTCTCCCGCTTGGCGGGACTAGTCCCGATCGGCCTGCTCACCTTCCTGGTGAAGAAGCCGACCGAGCCGGGCGGCGCCGGCACCCAGGCCGTGGTCTACGTCGTGGCGTGCCTGGGCCTGCTGGCCCTGCTGGTGATCGACGTCTGGCCCGGCGGCCTGCCGGACCGGGCCGCGCGGGTGCTGCTGCCCGGCTGCCACGGTGTGGTGATCGTGGCCGGCTGCGTCGGCGCCTCCGCCGGCGGGACCGGCGACGTCCTGATCTCGTTCTCGGTCGGTTCGCTGATGGCCGCCGGCAGCGAGCTGGGCCTGATCGTCGTGCTCTGGCTCGCCGCGCTCGGCCTGCTCGCGGTCGAAGGCGGGGCGGTGGTGTTCGGCCAGGGCGTCGGCACCCTGGTCGGCTTCCCGCTGCTGCTCGTGGTCGGCACGCTGGTCGGCCGGAACCGGGCCGCCTACCGGATCCAGGCCGAACAGGCCGCCGCGCTGCTGGCCCGGCACGAGCAGCTGCGGGCCGAGGAGCGCTGGGCCGACATCCTCGGCGAGCGGGCGCGGATCGCCCGGGAGATCCACGACGTACTCGCGCACTCCCTGGGCGCGCTGAGCATCCAGATCCAGACCGCCCGGGCCCTGTTCACCGAGCTCGACGAGCCCGAACGCGCGCTGGACGTACTGGCCACCGCCCAGCGCATGGTCTCCGACGGGCTCACCGAGACCCGGCGCGCGGTGCTCGCGCTGCGCACCGACAGCCTGCCGCTGCACGAGGAACTGGCCCGGGTCGCCGCCGAACACGGCGACGTGTACAGCGTGTCCGTCCGCTGCGTCATCGAGGGCACCCCGCACCCGGTGCCGGCCGACGCCACCATCGCCCTGCTGCGCACCGCCAGCGAGTGCCTGATGAACGCGGCGAAGCACGCCTCCGGCCGGGCCGTCGACATCACCTTGGCCTACGTCCCGGACGGGGTGCGGCTGTCGGTCGTCACCGAGCTGGCGGACGGCTCCCGCGCCGCCGCGGACGAGCCCGCCGGCTCCGGCACCGGCGTGCCGCAGACCATCAACGGCGGCTACGGACTCACCGGCATACAGGAGCGGCTGCGCCTGCTGCGCGGTACCCTCGACGCTGGCGTCCGGGGCCGAGAGTGGGTCGTCGCCGCCGAACTGCCCCTCGTCCCATGTCCGACCCCGGAGAGAGCCGATCGATGACCGCGACACCAGGCCGTCGCCTGCGCATCATCATCGCCGACGACCAGGCCAGCGTGCGCCAAGGTCTGGAGCTGCTGCTCGGCGCGCTGCCCGACTTCGACGTCGTGGCCGCCGCCGCGGACGGCCGGCAGGCCGTCGACCAGGTCGCCGAGCACCACCCGGACGCCATCCTGCTGGACCTGCACATGCCGGTGATGGACGGCGTCGAGGCGACCAGGATCCTGACCGCCGAGTACCCCGAGGTCGCGATCGTCGTGCTCACCACCTACTTCGACGACGCCTCGGTCCTGGACGCACTGCGCGGCGGCGCCCGCAGCTACCTGACGAAGGACGCCGACCGCAAGGACATCGCCCACGCCCTGCGCGCGGCCGCCGACGGGCTGGCCGTGTTCGACCCGCGCGTGCACGCCGCGCTGCTGAGCGCCGCGGCGGCGCCCACACCGCGCGCCACCGCCGCTCCGGCCGGCCGGGTCCGCGCCGAGGACGGCACCACCCCGGACGGCCTGACCCAGCGCGAGGCGGAGGTCCTGCGGCTGATCGCGCGCGGCCTGACCAACATGGAGATCGCCGACCGGCTCTTCCTCAGCCCGCACACGGTGAAGTCGCACATCAACCGGATCTTCCTCAAGACCGGCTCGCGGGACCGCACCGCCGCCATGATCTACGCCCGGCGCCACGGCCTGGACCGCGACGTCTAGTGCTGTATCAGGCAACGTTTGCGCGGGAGTTTTCGCGGGGTGGTTCGCGGCGTGCCGGTCGGCGGGCGGGATCTGTTGGCGGGTGGAGTTTGCTGGGGGCTTGAGTTTGCTGGGGGCTGGAGTTTGTGGGCCGGGTTGCGGTTGGTGTTTGGGTTGAAAGGCGATTTTTACGGCCTTCGGTCATAGTTGTACCGGTTCGGGGTTCGGGGCGGCGTGTTTGTTTGTCGGCTGCCGGTTTCCGCGTTCACAACCCCGCCCCACCTCAGGCCTCTTCAACTCCAGCAAGTCAGAGCAAGAGCAAGAGCAAGAGCACAGGCAAGATCAAGAGCTGAAGGTCAAGGTCAAGGGCTGTGATGAAGGGCCGGGCCTCCGGCGGGCCTCGGCAACCTCAGGGAAACTAGCGCGGTTCCCTCGGGTGGCCGATCTAGTCTCAGCGGCTGCGGTTTGTGAGGTGGCTACGGTCCGTTCCCCTCGGTCGCGTCGTCAGCCCGGGGGGTACAGCACCGGTGTCCGGGGGTAAAGTCCGCGCGCTTGCGGTCATGCGTGTGAGCTGCGGTTTTGTGCAGCGCGAACTTGACCCCCGGCCACCGGCACTGTAGGCGAAGCCCTGCCGACGCGACCGAGGGGAACGAACCGAAAACCAGCCGGAGAAATACAAAACGCCGGGAACGAGGACACCGGTTGGTTGATACGGCTGCCGGTGAGGGTGTGGCGGCGGGCCGGTGGTTAGTTGGTCGAGAGCATGCCCGGGTGCGGTGCAGTGCAGTTAACAGGCCCAAGTGCAGTGCTGAACAGCCATGCCTGCGTTGAGAGTCGAAGGCCCGGACCGGAGGCAGTCCGGCGACTATCGCAGCCGCTCTCTGACGATCTTTCTCGGCAACCTGCTATACCGGCGGTGGTATCGATTGTTTGTTGCCGCCGGGCCGATCCGGCGCCCGCCAACCCGGAACGCGCACCTCGGATACCGGCGCGCTGGCCAGACCGGGACCGGTGGCCGAACTCGCCGGGCCGCCGGTACCGCACCCCCTGTTTTGTATTTCTCCGGCTGGTTTTCGGTTCGTTCCCCTCGGTCGCGTCGGCAGGGCTTCGCCTACAGCGCCGGTGGCCGGGGGTCAAGTTCGCGCTGTGCGAAACCGCAGCTCAGGCACCCAACCGCCGCGCGCGGACTTTACCCCCGGACACCGGTGCTGTACCCCCCGGGCTGACGACGCGACCGTGGGGAACGGACCGCACCACCTCACCGGCCGCAGCCGCTGAGACTGACCCGGCCACCCGAGGGAACCGCGCTAGTTTCCCTGAGGTTGCCGAGGCCCGCCGGAGGCCCGGCTCTTCATCACAGTTCTTGATCTTGCTCTTGCTCTTGACTGTGCTCGTGCTCTGACTTGCTGGAGTTGAAGAGGCCTGAGGTGAGGCGGGGTTGTGAACGCGCGAACCGGCAGCCGACAAACACACCCACCACCCCGAACCCCGAACCGGCACAACTATGACCGAAGGCCGTAAAAAGCTTCTAAAACCCACACGCCAACCGCACCCGGCCTCGCAAACTCCCGCCCCCAAAAGAACTCCCACAGCGCCGCTCGGCAACGGATCCCGCCCGGCAACGGATCCCGACCGGCAACGGATCCCCGCCGGCAACGGATCCCGACCGCCGCCGACAGCTCGCCCTACTCGACAGCAGAAACCTTGTCGATCACCCAAGCGAGCGTGAAAGCCTCCTCCTGCCAAGCCGTGTAGCGCCCCGACCGGCCGCCATGCCCGGCGTCCATCTCGGTCTTGAGTAGGAAGTCCTGCTCGCCGCCGGCCTCGGCTCGCAGCCGGGCGATCCACTTGGCCGGCTCGTGGAAGCCGACGCGGGTGTCGTTGAGGCTGGTGAGGGCCAGGATCGCCGGGTATTGGACGTTCGCGACGTTCTCGTAGGGGCTGTAGCCCTTCATGTAGCCGTAGATCTCGGGGTCCTCGACCGGGTTGCCCCACTCCTCCCACTCCATGACGGTCAGCGGCAGGTCGGGGTCGAGGATCGTGTTGAGCGCGTCGACGAAGGGGACCCCGGCGACGATCGCGCGGAAGTCGTCCGGTGCGATGTTTGCCACGGCGCCCATCAGCAGGCCGCCGGCGCTCGCGCCGCGTGCGGCGAGCCGGTCCGGGGCGGTCCAGTGGTCGGCGACCAGTTGGCGGGCGCAGGCGACGAAGTCGGTGAAGGTGTTGCGCTTGTTGAGGAACTTGCCGTCTTCGTACCAGTGCCGGCCCATCTCGCCGCCGCCGCGGATGTGGGCGATGGCGAAGACGAAGCCGCGGTCGAGCAGGCTCAGTCGTGCGATGGAGAAGGACGGGTCGATGGAGATCTCGTAGGCGCCGTATCCGTACAGGACACAGGGATTCGAGCCGTCGGCGACGACGCCCTTCTTGTGGACGAGTGTCACCGGGACGCGCGCGCCGTCCTGCGCGGTCGCCCAGACCCGCTCCTGTTCGTAGTCGGCGGGGTCGTAGCCGCCGAGCACGGGCTGCTGCTTCAACAGGGTCAGCTCGCCGGTCGTGACGTCGTAGTCGTAGACGCTGGAGGGCGTGACCATGGAGGTGTAGCCCAGGCGGTAGCGGGTGCTGTCGTAGTCAGGGTTCTGGCTCCCGCTGACGGTGCGGATCCGCTCCGGGAACTCGATCGGCTCGCCGTGGGCGGCCGGAGTTCCGCTGTCCGCGTCGATGCCGTGCACGGCCAGCCCGGTGAGCCCGTCGCGCCGGTAGCCGACGACGAGGTGGCCGGCGAAGACGTCGACGGCGTCCAGCCGGGTGCCCTGCCGGTGCGGGACGAGCGGGGTCCACGCTGTGTGGTCGCCGAGGGCGGAGACCGGCGCGGTGGCGAGTTCGAAGTCGGTCTTGCCGTCGGCGTTGTGCAGGACCAGGAGCAGGTCCCGGGACGGATCGCCGGGATGGCTCCAGTGGTCCACCGAGTACTCGACGCCGTCCCGGCGCGGTGCGGCGATCTGGAACGTCCCGGTCGGATCGTCGGAGTCCAGCAGCCGGACCTCGCTGGTGACCTGCGAGGAACAGGTGATCTCGATGAACCGCTCGCTGCGCAGCAGGCTGACGTCGACGAAGAACCGGTCGTCGTCCTCCTGGAAGACGACCTCGTCCTGCTCGGTGGGCGTCCCGAGCGCGTGCCGGTGCACGCGGTAGGGCCGCCAGGCGTCGTTGATCGTGGTGTAGAACAGCGTCGAACCGTCGCGGGACCAGGCGGTCGAGTAGTAGGTGTTGGCGACCTCGTCGGCGAGGTCTTCCCCGGTCGCCAGGTCGCGCACCTTGAGCGTGAACCGCTCGTCGCCGACGACGTCGAGGGCGTAGGCCAGGAGCTTGCCGTCGGGGGAGACCTCGAACGTGCCGAGGGCGAAGAACTCGTGCCCCTCGGCGAGCGCGTTGCCGTCCAGCAGCACGTGCTCGCCGGGCAGCGCGGAGCCGTCCTGGGGCAGTGCGGGCGGCGTCGGGCCGTCGGCGGCGACCCGGCAGGAGATCGAGTACTGGAGCCCTTCGACGCTGCGGGAGTAGTACCACCAGTCGCCCTTGCGGGTGGGGACGGACAGGTCCGTCTCCTTGGTCCGGGCCTTGATCTCCTGGAAGACCGTCTCGCGCAGATCGGCGAGCCCGGCCGTCGTGGCCTCGGTGAAGGCGTTCTCATCCTTGAGGTACGCCAGGACCTCGTCGTCCTCCCTGTCGATCAGCCAGGCATAGGGATCGTTGACGACGTCACCGTGGCGGGAACGCTCATGGTCACGGCGGGCTGCTACCGGCGGCTTCATGGGAGAAGTCTAGGTGGGGGTGAACTGCTATTCGGGGAAGGGCGGGTGCGGACCCGGTGAGGGACCGGTGTGGGACTGCACCCGGCCCGCACCCGGCCCCCACCCGCAACCGCCCCGAACGGCCGCCCCGCCTGGCGTCATCTGGCGCTAGGCTTTATGTTCTGCGCTGAGGGCGCCCTCATGAGCGTGGGGGGATCGGCGAGGAAAGAGGTGCGGGGAGCGTTATGAGCGAGGCCGCCTCCGCACCCCGCGTCGTCATCCTGACGGTCGACGACGACCCGGGCGTCTCCCGTGCCATCGCCCGGGACCTGCGTCGCCGGTACGGCGGCGACTACCGGATCGTCCGTGCCGAGTCCGGTGCCGCCGGGCTTGAGGCGTTGCAGGAGCTCAAACTGCGCGGTGACCTGGTGTCGCTGCTGATCGCCGACCATCGGATGCCGGAGATGAACGGCGTCGAGTTCCTGGAACGCGCCATCGACATCTACCCGGCCGCGCGCAGCATCCTGTTGACGGCCTACGCGGACACCGAAGCGGCCATCGACGCGATCAACATCGTGGACCTGGACCACTATCTGCTCAAGCCGTGGGACCCGCCGGAAGTGAAGCTGTATCCGGTGGTCGACAGCCTGCTCGAGGGCTGGCTGGCGGAGGACCACCGCGCGGTGTTGGAGACCCGCGTCGTCGGCCATCGCTGGTCCGCGCGTTCGACCGAGGTGCGCGAGTTCCTGGCCCGCAATCAGGTCCCTTACCGCTGGTACGCGTCCGACGAGCCGGAGGGCCGACGGCTGCTGCTGGCCGCCGGGCAGGATCCGGACGCGGCCGGCACCGGCGAGGCGCGGCTGCCGCTGGTGATCGCCCCGGACGGCGGCATCCTGCTGGAGCCGGACGATCAGGAGCTCGCGGACCACGTCGGTCTGCGGACGACGCCGGCCGGCGAGTTCTATGACCTCATCGTCGTCGGCGGCGGTCCCGCCGGCCTCAGCGCCTCGGTGTACGGGGCGTCCGAGGGGTTGCGGACGGTCCTCGTGGAACGGCTGGCGACCGGCGGGCAGGCCGGTCAGAGCTCTCGGATCGAGAACTACCTCGGCTTCCCCAACGGCGTCTCAGGCGCCCAGCTGACCGGCCGGGCCCGCCGTCAGGCCGCCAAGTTCGGTGCCGAGATCCTGACCGCGCGCGAGGTCGCCGGACTGGAGATGTGCGGCTCCTCGCGGCTGGTGCGGTTCGCGGACGGCACGGCCATCGGCGCGCACACGGTCATCCTGGCGATGGGCGTCGAGTACCGGCGGCTGGAAGCGCCGGGCATCGACGAGCTCACCGGCAAGGGGGTGTCCTACGGCTCGTCGTTGTCCGAGGCGATGAACTGCGAGGGCCGGCACGTCTTCATCGTCGGCGGCGCGAACTCGGCCGGGCAGGCCGCGGTGTACCTGTCGCGCTTCGCCAAGTCGGTGACGCTGGTCGTCCGGGCCGAATCGCTGGCGGCTTCGATGTCGTACTACCTGATCCAGCAGATCGAGCAGATCCCGACGATCGTCGTCCGGTCCCGGACCGAGGTCGTCCAGGCACACGGCGAGGAGCACCTGGAGCGGCTGACGCTCCGGGACTCGGACGCCGGCACCACCGAGGACGTCGACGCGCAGTGGCTGTTCGTGTTCATCGGGGCCGCTCCGACCACCGACTGGCTCGACGGCGTCGTGGAGCGTGACTCGCGCGGGTTCGTGCTCACCGGCCCGGACCTCGTCCCCGGTGGCGCGACGATCAAGGGCTGGGCGCTGGATCGCATCCCCTATCTGCTGGAGACGAACGTGCCGGGGGTGTTCGCGATCGGCGACGTCCGCTCCGAATCCACCAAGCGCGTCGCCTCGGCGGTGGGGGAGGGCGCGATGGCGGTCATGCTCGTGCACCGGTACGTGGAGAAGCTGTGACCCCCGCGGAGCCGGTACGCGGAGAGGCTGTGACCGCCGCGGAGCCGGTCCACGGCGAACCGCGGGTGTGCAGCGTGGATGAACTGCGCAGCCTGTTCCTGTTCGAGAAGCTGACCGGGGAACAACTGAACTGGCTGTGCGAGCACGGCACCGTCGAGGCCTACGAGCCCGGCCGGGTGTACAGCGAAGGCGAAGACGCGCAGTGGTTCTACGTCCTGCTGGAGGGGACGGTCGTGCTGTCGCGCCGGGTCGGGGCCGACGACGTCGAAGTGACGCGGACCTCCCAGCGCGGCGTCTACAGCGGTGCGTTCCAGGCCTATCTCGGCGACCGTGTGCAACAGATCTACCGGAACTCGTTGTCGGTGACGGTTCCCTCGCGGTTCTTCGTGGTGTCCGCCGAACTGTTCTCCACGATGATGCACGAGTGGTTCCCCATGGCGGTGCACCTGCTGGAGGGCTTGTTCTTCGGCACCCAGATCCAGCAGCAGATCGTCGGCGGCCGGGAGCGGCTGCTCGCGCTCGGTGCTCTGTCAGCCGGACTGACCCACGAGCTGAACAACCCGGCGGGCGCCGCCCTGCGCGCCGCTTCCACGCTGCGCGAGACAGTGGCCGGCGTCCGGTCCGACCTGGCCGCACTCGCCGCGCACGGGGACCGGGCACCGAGCCTGGACACACTGGTCTCGCTGCTGAACCGCGCCACCGAGCTCGCCGCGCAAGAAAAGGCCTCCGCGCTCGGCCCCCTGGAGATCTCCGACCGCGAAGACGCGATGTCCGACTGGCTCGAAGACCGGGGCGTCGAGAACGGCTGGCAGCTCGCCCCCACGTTCGTGCAGGGTGGTCTTGAGGCCGACGACCTGGAGCAGATCACCGGCAGCGTGGATGACAGTGTTCTGCCGGCGGTCTTGTCCTGGCTGGCCCGAACCCTGGAGACCGAGGGGCTGACGGCCGAGATCGAGGAAGCCACACACCGGGTCTCGGACCTAGTCGGGGCCGCGAAACAGTACTCGCAGCTGGACCGCGCCTCCCAGCAGGAAGTCGACGTCCACGACCTGCTGGACAGCACCGTGACGATGCTCTCGGGCAAGATCCCCAACAACGTGCGCATCGTGAAGCACTATGGCACGGACCTGCCCCGGATCCCCGCCTACCCCGCAGAGCTGAACCAGGTGTGGACCAACCTCATCGACAACGCCGTAGCGGCGATGGCCGACGGGGGAATGGCTGACGGGGCAAACGGCGGAACACTGACGATCAGCACCGGCCTGGACCGCGACCACCTGGTCGTCGACTTCCAGGACACCGGCCCCGGCGTCCCCGACGAGATCAAGGACCGGATCTTCGAGCCCTTCTTCACCACCAAGCCCGTCGGCAAGGGCACCGGCCTCGGCCTGGACATCTCCTGGCGCATCGTCGTCAGCAGACATCACGGCGACCTGAGCGTCGAGTCGAAGCCGGGGGAGACCCGGTTCCGGGTCCGGCTGCCGGTGCGGTGGGATGGCGAGGGTGAGGGTGAGGCGGGGCCGACCCCCGCGCCTGACGTCGCCTGACGCCGCCTGACGAACTACTGTCCGGGCACGGCGCCGGAGCGTAGATGTTCTCTCGCTACCTCTCCCGCTGTTTGCTGTAGTGCCGTGCCACGCGGGCCCGATTTCCGCAGCTCGTGCTGCACCATTCCCGCCGCGGATGATCCTTCACGAAGTACTGGACGCAGCCCGGCGCGTGGCACGCGCGCACGTCCTGGCGCTGATCGCCGCCGATCAACAGGACGGCGCCGCGGGCGACCGTTCCTCGGGCCTGATCCAGCGGGTCGGCGGCGGACAGTTCGATCACACCCCAGCCGCCGTCGGAGTCTGCCAACAGCGGTGCCCGTGCGGCGCGCGCCGAGGCGTCGTTGACGACGTCCACGGCGCCGGTCGGCAACGGCTCGCCTTCGGCCGTGGCGTGCAGCAGAGCGCGGATAGCGTCACGGAGTCCGATGAACGCCGGCAGGTCTGATTCCCCCGCGTCCGCCGGCAGCGAGTGCTCGCGCAGCCAGGTGGACAGGGCGTGGGGAGTCTCTAGGCCTTCGCGTTCCCTGCCTCGGACGGCATACCGGGTGTTCGCGAACTCGATGGCGAGCGGGCCGGCGGCTTCCTTCATTTTCTAACGATAGCAGTCGCTTGCATCCATTAGATTGTGCCGTCATTATCTAACTGTTGCCAGCCACTACAACCGTTAGAAAGTGGGGGACATGACGTCCACCGTCACCGCGGTGCCGGCCGCCGAGGAGCGCCGGGGCCCCGACGGGGCTTCCCGGCCCGCGTCGTTGTGGGGCAACCGGGACTTCCTGAAGTTCTGGTCCGGCGAGACGCTGTCCCTGTTCGGGACCCAGGTCACGACCCTGGCCATCCCGCTGACCGCCGTCCTGGTCTTCAAGGCGACACCGGCCCAGGTCGGTCTGCTCCGCTTCCTGCAACTGGTCCCGTACCTCGGGCTGGCGATGGTGTTCGGCGTGTGGGTGGACCGGGGGCGCCGCAAGCCGGTGATGATGCTGGCGAACGGTGCCCGCATGGTGTTGATCGCGTCCATCCCGGTGCTGTCGGCCACCCACCGCCTGACGCTCGGGCTGCTGCTCGGCATCGCCTGCGCGGTCGGCGTCTTCTCGGTGCTGTTCGATGTGAGCTGGATGGCGTTCGTGCCGACGCTGGTGAAGGAACCGGAGCACTACGTCGAGGCTAACCAGAAACTCGGTGTCACCTCCTCCAGCGCGGACGTGGCGGGCCCGGGGGTGGCCGGGGCCGTCATCAGCGCCCTGAGCGCGCCGACCGCGTTGGCCCTCGACGGCGTCTCCTACCTGATCTCGCTGCTCACGCTGCTGTGGATCCGCACCCCGGAGCCGCGTCCGGCCGCACCCGCGCAGCAGGCCGAGCGGCACCTGACCGCCGAGTTGCGCCAGGGACTGCGCTTCGTCTTCGGCGACCGGATCCTGCGGCCGCTGGCCCTGATCGCGCCGTTCTGCAACTTCTCGATGGTCGGCGTCTGGACGATGTTCCTGCTCTACGCGACGCGCGGGGCGGGGCTGAGCCCGGCACAGGTCGGGATCGTGTTCGCGGCCTCGTCGGTCGGCGGCCTGATCGGCGCGGCGCTCTCGCGCCGGCTGATCGCACGCTTCCGGCTCGGCGCGCTGTACGCGGTGTCGATGATCGCGGTGTTCGTCGCTCCGCTGCTCATCCCGCTGGCGTCCGGCCCGCGCCCGGTGCTGCTGACGGCGTTCATCGCCTCGTTCTTCCTGGCGTACCTCGGCCTGGGCGTCGCCAACGTCGTCGTGATCAGCCTGCGGCAGGCGTCCACCCCGCAGCCGCTGATGGGCCGGATGAACGCGGCGTTCCGCACGGTGCTGTTCGGCGGCGGGGCACTGGGCGGCCTGGCCGGCGGCCTCATCGCCGGGGCGATGGGCCCGCGGGCGGGTCTGGCGGCCGTCGCGACCGGCTCGGCACTGATGGTCCTGCCGGTGCTGCTCTCACCGGTGACCCGCTTGCCGGCCATGCCGGGCATGCCAGCCATGCCAGCCATGCCGGCCGACCCCGAGGGCCGGGAGTGACCGGCATGTATGTCAAAGAACTGTGGCGCTATCCGGTGAAGTCGATGCGCGGGGAGCGCCTGTCATCGGCGGAGGTGACGCCGGACGGTATCGCCGGCGACCGGCTGCTGCACGTACGGGACCGCCGCGGCGTCCTCACCGGCCGAACCCGCCACAACCTGCTCGGCATGTCGGCGACCACACATCAGAACGGCGAAATCCTCGTCGACGGCGAGCCGTGGGCGGGCGACCAGAGCGCCGCAGCCGTCCGCGCGGCCGCCGGCCCCGACGCCGAACTGGTCCGCTACACCGGCCCCGAGCGCTTCGACGTCCTCAACCTGATGGTCGCCACCGACGGCGCGATCGCCGCACTCGGCCACGACGGCCGCCGCCTGCGCCCGAACATCGTCATCGGCGGCGTCCCGGGCCTGGCCGAGCGGACCTGGCCGGGCCTGACCCTGCGGATCGGCGACGTGCTGATCGGAATGCTCAAGCTACGCGCCCGCTGCATAGTCACCACCATCGACCCGGATACCGGCGAGCAGAACCTGGACGTGCTGCGCACCATCCTGCGAGGCCACGACGGCCGCTTCGCGCTGGACTCGTGGGCAGCGGCCCCGGGAGTGATCCGGGTCGGGGACGATGTGGAGCTGATCGAGCCGCCCGAGGGCATCGACCCGCCTGCCGCCGGCGGATGGATCGTCGGCGCCCCCTACACGGTGCCGTGAACCGGGTGGACGGATACCGGAGATCTCCAGGTAGCTTTCGGCCTAGTGCTGTATCAGGCAACGTTTGCCCGGGAGTTCGCGCTTTGCTCGGGAGTTCGCGATGTGGTTCGTGATGTGCCGGTCGGCGGGCGGGATCCGTTGGCGGGTGGAGTCTGCTGGGGCTGGAGTTTGGGGGCCGGGTTGCGGTTAGGCTGTGGTTGTAAAGCTTTTTACGGCCTTCGGTCATAGTTGTGCCGGTTCGGGGTTCGGGGCGGTGGGTCTGTATCTCGGCCGCCGGTTCGCGCGTTCACAACCCCGCCGCACCTCAGGCCTCTTCAACTCCGGCAAGTCAGGGCAAGGACACAGGCAAGATCAACAGCACAGGCAAGATCAAGAGCTGAAGGTCAAGGTCAAGGTCAAGAGCTGTGGTGAAGGGCCGGGCCTCCGGCGGGCCTCGGCAACCTCAGGGAAACTTGCGCGGTTCCCTAGGGTGGCTGGGTGAGTCTCAGCGGCTGTGGTTTGTGGGGTGGTGCGGTCCGTTCCCCTCGGTCGCGTCGTCAGCCCGGGGGGTACAGCACCGGTGTCCGGGGGTAAAGTCCGCGCGCGGCGGTCGAGCATTTGACCTGCGGTTTCGTATGGCGCGAACTTGACCCCCGGCCACCGGCACTGTAGGCGAAGCCCTGCCGACGCGACCGAGGGGAACGAACCGAAAACCAGCCGGAAGAATGGCAATCGCAGGGACCGACAACGCGGGTCGGCGATGCGGCTGCCGGTGAGGGCGTGGCGGCGGGTCGGTGGTCAGTTGGTCGAGAACATACCCGGGTGCGGTGCGGGACACTGCGCCCACAACAGCCAACCGCCAGTTGCTGATATCCCGGCAGGCCTTGCTGCCCGCAGCATCGGCGTTGGCGGTCAGGTCAATCCGCTATCCGGCGGTGGCCATCTTGATAGTCGGGTCGATCCGGCGCCCGCCAACCAGGGATGTGCACACCGGCACTGGCGCGTTGGCCAGTACCTGGACCGGCGGCCGTATTTGCCGAGCCTCCGGTACCCGCACCCCCTGTTTTGTATTTCTCCGGCTGGTTTTCGGTTCGTTCCCCTCGGTCGCGTCGGCAGGGCTTCGCCTACAGTGCCGGTGGCCGGGGGTCAAGTTCGCGCCGAACAAAACCGCAGCTCACACGCATGACCGCAAGCGCGCGGACTTTACCCCCGGACACCGGTGCTGTACCCCCCGGGCTGACGACGCGACCGTGGGGAACGGACCGCACCACCTCACAAACCGCCGCCGCTGAGACTGACCCAGCCACCTGAGGGAACCGCGCTAGTTTCCCTGAGGTTGCCGAGGCCCGCCGGAGGCCCGGCTCTTCATCACAGTGGTCTGGCGCGTTGCAGCGCCGTCGTGTCGGCGCGAAAATGTGTCTGGCAGGTGCTGTTCGCGTGTAGGTCGGCATTGCTTGGCTTGTCAGCCCGCATCACAGTCTGGCACCGGG
>NZ_JAAFYZ010000077.1 GCF_018274385.1 Catenulispora pinistramenti
CAGATGTGTATAAGCGACAGGCGGGGGCCAGGGCCGGGACGGCGGGGTTGACGCCGTTGGCGGCGGTGAGCGGGCCCGCGGCGGCGCCCTTCGGGTCGCGGAATCCGGCTTTTTGCAGGGTGCTGATGCCGGAGGCGCTGTGCAGCAGGGTCTGGAAGTCGGCCGCGGCCTTGGCGTGGGCGGCGTCGAGGCTGGAGCTGATGGTGTAGGGGTAGTCCATCATCATCGTGCCCATGCCGGGGTCGGACGGGTAGAGCGCGACCAGCGGGGTGGCCGGGCCGGCGGCGTTGTAGGCGGCGATCTTCTGTTCGGTGGCGGGGAAGGCGGCGATGCCGCCGGAGCCGGCGGCGGTGGCGCCCTTGGTCGGCAGGTCGGCGAGCAGGGAGGTCATGGAGCTGGAGACTGTGGTGCTCATGACGCGGTAGACCTGGGTGAGGTTCTGCAGGGCTTGCTGCTGCTGGGTTTTGTCGGTGCCGGCCGGGGCGAGCACGGCCGAGCGCAGCATGGTGATCGCGGCGAGACCGGGTCCTGAGGTGGTCGGGTCGGGCACGGCGGTCTGGAGTTTGGTGCTCTTGAAGTTGGCGAGCAGGTCCGTCCAGCCGAACGGCTTGGCGGGCCAGCCGTCGGCGGCGGCGACCGGCTTGGGCATCCCGATCACCAGCGGGCTGGTGGCGATCGGCGCGGGATCGGCGGCCAACGACTTCACGCCAGCGGTGCGGGCCAGATCGAGCCACATGCCGCTGTCCGGGATCCACACGTCCGGGGCGCTGGTGACGTCGCCGCCCTTGGCGGTGCCGGTCAGGAACGCCTCGACCGCGGAGGCTTCGGCGCTGGTGACGTTGACGTGCAGGCAGGGGTCGGTCATGGCGTCGGCGACGGCCTTGACCGCGGTGGAGACGTCGGGGTTGGCGTCGACGTTCAGCGTGGTCGGCGTCTTGCAGGACGGGCCGGAGGCCTGTGCGGTGTGGACGCTCGTGCTGCCGGTGCTGGAGGTGTGCTTCTTGGTGTAGAGCACGTATCCGCCGCCGGCCGCGAGCACGATCGCCGCTCCCAGGGCGACGAGCCCGGTCGGGAACGACGATCCGCCGGAGCCGCCGCCCCGGCCGCGGGGGGTGTTGTCGGGGCCTTCATAGGACCGATGCCTGCCTGCCACGGGTGGTCACGATCCCTTTCGTCGCTGAATGTCCGACAGTAATCTGAGTTGGAGTGTCGGCCGGATGGTGTGGTGGGCGTCCCGCGTAGGTGCCGCGGGCGGAGATGGCAAAGGGGCGCGCCTGTGGGCGAGCGTGTGGTCGCGACCGAGTTCACCGGGGCCGATCGGACGCGGTTCCGGGAGCGGCTGCGTGCGGGCTTCGAGGTGTTCCGCCGCATGCTGGCCGAGGACCGGTTCGAACGCGGCCGCACCCTGATGGGTGTGGAGCTGGAGCTGGACCTGGTCGGTCCGACCGGCCGGCCGGTGATGGTGAACCAGGACGTGCTCTCGCGGATCGCCAGCCGCGATTTCCAGACCGAGCTGGGTCAGTTCAATCTGGAGGTGAACATCGCCCCGCACAAGCTGGTGGGGACGGTGTTCTCCGAGCTGGCCGAGGAGTTGCGGACGTCGCTGGCCTACGCCGACCGGCAGGCGCGCGCCGCCGGTGCCCGGATCCTGATGATCGGGATTCTGCCGACGCTGGACGAGGCGCACATGATCGTCGAGAACTTCTCGGACGAGGATCGCTATTTCTTGTTGAACGACGAGATCGTGCAGGTGCGGGGCGAGGATTTCCTGGTGCAGATCGATGGGGTGGAGCGGTTGCGCACCACGTTCGCGTCGATCATGCCGGAGGCGTGTAATACCTCGGTGCAGTTTCATCTGCAGGTGTCGCCGGAGACGTTCGCCGGGGCGTGGAACGCGGCGCAGGCGATCGCCGGGGTGCAGGTGGCGTTGGGGGCGAACTCGCCGTTCTTGTTCGGTCGGGAGTTGTGGGCGGAGACCCGGATCCCGTTGTTCGAGCAGGCGACTGATTTCCGGGTGGAGGAGTTGGCGGCGCAGGGGGTGCGGCCGCGGGTGTGGTTCGGGGAGCGCTGGATTTCCTCGCCGCTGGATTTGTTCGAGGAGAATCTGCGGTATTTCACGGCTTTGTTGCCGGTGTGTTCTGACGAGGATCCGGAGAAGGTGTTGGCTGAGGGCGGGATTCCGCATCTGCCGGAGCTGCGGTTGCACAACGGCACTGTGTATCGGTGGAACCGGCCGGTGTATGACGTGGCGCGGGGCAAGCCGCATCTGCGGGTGGAGAACCGGGTGTTGCCGGCCGGGCCGACGGTGGTCGATGTGTTGGCGAACGCCGCGTTCTTCTATGGGTGTGTGAAGGCGATGATGGACGATCCCGATCCGGTGTGGGGTCATCTGGCCTTCGCTGATGCCGCGCGGAATCTGCACGATGCGGCGCGTTTCGGTCTGGCCGCGGAGTTGGAGTGGCGCCGGGATCGCTATAGCGGTCCGGTTTCGGTGCCGGAGCTGGTGTTGTCGGAGTTGTTGCCGACGGCGCGTCGTGGTCTGGACGCGCTCGGTATCGATCGGCATGACCGGGACGAGTTCTTGGGGATCATCGAGGGTCGTTGCCGGACCGGTCGTAACGGGGCGACGTGGTTGTCGGGGGAGTTCCATCGGCTGGTGGATGACGAGGGTCTGGATCGGGCGTCGGCGCTGGAGCGGTTGACGATCGAGTATTCGGATCTGATGCTCGGCGGCGCGCCGGCGCACACGTGGGCGCTGGGCTGAGCCCGCGTTCCCGTCCGTGTTCCGCCGCCGGTTCATCCGACGTCCGCCTTTCGCCGTTTCCTGTGGTCAAGGGGTGTGTCCGACGCTTATGTCCCGCTGCTGCGGAACAGTAGTTCTGGTGTGAACGGGTGGACAAGAGAAAACCCGGGTTTACCTGGCGTCCGCTCCCACTTCGTTACCGGAAGGTGATCGAGGGTCCGGCGTGCCGACCGGTGCCGACCCGTTCAGCGCTTCGGCTGCGATGATGCGTTACGGCAGTGCCGGGCGGCGAACGGTGTCCGGGCGGTGGACGAGGGTGAGGAGCCGGCGTGGCGGTGGTGGACGAGGGTGTGGTGCCCATGGGGGGCGGTCCGGTGCCGGAGGCGCGGTGGCGGACGCTGCTGCGGTTCGAGGTGCTGGTGGTGCTGGCCCTGTCGTTCGGCCAGTCCGCGGTGTACTCGTTCGTGTCGATCATCGCCAAGCTGACCGCGAAGCAGGCGCTGAACAAGCAGGCGGCCGGGCTGAACGCCTCGGAGTCGCCGCGGCCGTGGCTGGACTTCACGTATCAGGTGCTGGATCTGGGGTTCAGCGTGGTGATCGTGGCGCTGGTGGCGTATCTGCTGATGCGGGAGAACGCCTCGCTGCGCACGCTCGGGTTCGACTTCGCCGGCCGCTGGCGGGACTGGGCCCGCGGGGCGGTGGTCGCGGCCGGGATCGGCGGGGCCGGGCTGGCGTTGTATGTGGTCGCGCACGCGATGAACCTCAACGCGACCGTGATCCCGACCACGCTGCCGGACGTGTGGTGGCGGGTGCCGATCCTGGTGCTGGACGCGTTCCGTAACGGGGTCACCGAGGAGGTCGTGGTCCTGGGTTACCTGCTGCGCCGGTTCGAGCAGCTGGGGTTCTCCCGGACCCGTTCGGAGATCATGTCCTCGTTGGTGCGTGGGTCGTATCACCTTTATCAGGGTTTCGGCGGGTTCGTCGGGAACTTCGTCATGGGCCTGATCTTCTGCCGGGCCTACCGGCGCTGGGGCCGGGTGATGCCGCTGGTGGTGGCGCACGGGCTGATCGACAGCGTGACGTTCGTGGGCTGGATCTACGTGGCGCCGCACATTTCGTGGCTACCGAAGTGAGGCCGGTGCGGCTAATCTGACGCACCGTCAGAAGAGGGAGGGTGTCCGGTGGCGGACGAGACGGCCGGCAAGAAGGCAGATGAGACGGCGGGCGAGAAGGCTTTGAGCTTGGCCTCGGTGTTCCCGGCGGCCCGGCTGGCCGACGGCGTGCAGTTCCTGGCCGCGGTGCTGGGGATCGAGCCGACATTCGTGGACGGCGAGCGCTGGGCCCAGTTCGACCTGGGCGGCGCGCGGCTGGCGCTGGCCTCCGGCGCCGAGTCCTCGGGCGCGGCGCGGGTGATGGTGAAGGTCGCCGACGCCGCGGCCACCGCCGAGCGGCTGGGCGCGGCCGGCTATGACGTCGCCGGCCCGGTCGCCGGTCCGCATGAGGTGCGGTTCTCGGTGACCGGGCCGGATGGGTGGTCGGTGGTCGTGTACCAGCCTGTGTGAGGCCGGCACCGGGCTCTGTGAGTCGGGTACCGGCCTCTGTGAGGCTCGCCGGTGGTGTCGCTGGTGCGTCGAGCTCTAAGCCGCCGGGAAGGCTGGCGCTTGTACTACCTGCACCGCCGGGGCGGTCTCGACGCCGCTGTCCGGCAGCGGCTTCACCAGGTGCGGCTCCACGGTCACCACGGCCGGCGGCGGGGTCTCCAGCACCGGCTCCAGGGCCGCGGTGGCGGCGCGGTCCAGGTAGCGCTGCAGCCGGGCCTCCAGGTTGGCCTTGGCCGCCGGCCACTCGGCGCGGACGATCGAGAACAGGGCGCTGTCGCGCACGCCGCCGTCGGCGGCCGGGAAGTGCGCGCGCTTGATGCCCTCGAACTGCGCGCCCAGGGCGCTGATCGCGGCCCGGCTGCGGGTGTTGCGCACGTCGGTCTTCAGGCTGACCCGGTGCACGTCCCAGGTCTCGAAGGCGTAGGTGAGCATCATCAGCTTGGCCTCGGTGTTGATCCCGGTGCGCTGGGCCGACGGGTGCAGCCAGGTGGAGCCGATCTCGGCGGCGTCCGGGCGGCCGTCGGGGTTGACGTGCCCGTGCCGCGGCGGCCACACCCCGGCCCGCCAGTATTCGAGTTCTCGTAGGCGCGAGGTGCCCACGATGCGTTCCTGGCCGGTCAGCGGGTCGATCGCGAAGGTGGTGAACGGGACGGCGACCCCGGCGGCGAGATCCGAGGCCGCCAGCGTCACATACCGCACGACTGCGTCGTGGTCGCGCGGCACGTAGGTGAAGTCGTAAGTGGACCGGTCGGCGGTGGCCGCGAACAGCAGGCCTTCGATGTGGTCCGGTCGCATGGGCTCCAGGCGGCACAGGCGGCCTCGGAGCATGACGGGGGAACGCATGCGCATATCATCCACGACCCGACGGCCCTCGGCGCGCGACACGACAAGTTGGCACTCTTGCGGGGTAATGACGCAGGTCAGGACGCTGGTTCGGGGCGCCTTGGAGGGGGCGCGCAGAGGTTCGGCGCGCCTGGGCGGGCACCGGCCGGCGCCGGTGCGTGACATCGGGGTTTCCCCTACGGGTCCGGCCGATGTCCGAGGTGTGACTCACCGGTGCCCGGCGGCCCGGGAGCCGCGCGCGAGCCGCTTGGACGCCGCCGGGAACGCGTTCGGAGAGCGCGCCGCGGAAAACGCCCCAAAACGGCCCCGCCGAAGGGCCGCGGGCCGGTTTCACAGGTCTCGCGCGGGACTCGGTCCGGAGATGATCCGGTGTGGTGACTGGCGTGCGGCGGGGGTAGTGCCGGATACTCCCGTTGTCGTGCCGGTTGTCGGCCGGTGTGATTTTCTTTGGTGGGTCCTCGGCGAGGGTCGCCGGGTGGGGACATGGCTCGGAACGGGCTCGAAATTGGGAGAGGCAAGCGTGGCCGAGGTAGAGCAGCAGATCGGCGGGGCGGATGAGGCCGACGGGCTCCAGGTCGGTGGCGCCGATGCGGTGACGGAGCTGGAGACGCAGGCACCGGCGGCGGCGTTCGACGCCGACCCCGTGGTGGCCGCGGGGTTCGTGGCGTTCGAGGCCGGGGACCTGGCGGCGGCCGAGCGGGTCTTCGCCCCGGCCGCGGCCGGCGGCGGCCGGGCGGCGATGTTCGGACTGGGCCTGGTGTATCAGGCCCGTGACGACTTCGACCAGGCGGTGCGCTGGTACGCGGCGGCGGCCGAGCTCGGCGAGGCCGAGGCGGCGAACAACCTGGGCACGTTGCTGGCGGTGCGCGGCGAGAACGACGCGGCGGTGGCCTGGCTCAGCCAGGCGGTCGCGCTGGGTTCCTCGGAGGCCGCGGTGAACCTGGGCCGGATGAACCACTGGGACAACCCGGCCGAGGCCGAGTTCTGGTACCGGCGCGGCGCCGAGGCCGAGGTCGGCTCGGCGATGGCGAACATCGGCGTGCTGGCCCAGCGCCGCGGCGACCTGGCCCAGGCCGCCGAGTGGTACCGCAAGGCGGTCCAGGCCGGCGAGGTCCGCGCGGTCAACAACCTGGGCAACGTGCTGCTGATGCAGGGCGAGGTCGAGGAGGCCATGGAGTGCTTCCGGCTCGGCGCCGAGGACGGCGACGGGCACGCACAGGTCAACTTCGCCCTGCTGTCCCTGGCCCGCGGCGAGGTCGAGGAGGCGCTGGCCGCCGCCGAGCGCGGCCGCGAATCCGACGCCCCCGGCGCCGAGGTCGTCTACGGCCAGGTGCTGCTGGCCACCGGCGACCAGCAGGGCGCCGCCGAGGCGTTCCAGCGCGCGATGAGCGCCGGGGACCCCTCCGGCGCCTACGCCCTGGGCGTGGTCGCCGCCCAGACCGGCGCCCTGATCGACGCCGAGCGGCTGTTCCTGGCCGCCGCCAACGCCGGACACGTGCCGGCGATGTGGAACTCGGCGGTGCTGCTCCAGCAGAGCGGCAAGCCCGAGGAGGCACTGCCGTGGTTCGAGGCCGCCGCGGCCGCCGGGCACCCCGAGGCGCAGGCCGTGCTGTCCGGGGCGATCTCGGTGCAGCCCGGCGGCGACGCCGGCGGCGTGGCCACCGCCTGAGTCAGGCGGCTTAGCCGGCCACGGTGTGGTCAACACACTGCAAGGGCCGGTGCGCGCGAACCCGCGCGCACCGGCCCTTCGGCTCATGCCGGCCCTTCAGGCCTGTACCGGAGCCTAAGCGGCGGCCTTGCCTTCCTTCACATCCGAGGCATAGACGTGCCGGTACTCCTGCCCCGACAGCTTCTGGATCTCCTCGATCACCTCGTCGGTGATCGCCCGCCGCACCAGCGCCGGCTTGCCCAGCGCCTTGGCCTCGGCCAGGTCCAGCGGCGCCCCGATCCGCAGCGTCACCCGGCTCAGCCGCGGCAGCTTCTTGCCCGGCGGCTGCACCCGGTCGGTCCCGATGATCCCGATCGGGATGATCGGCGCCCCCGAACGCAACGCGATCTCCGCGATGCCGGTACGCCCCCGATACAGCCTGCCATCAGGGGAGCGGGTGCCCTCCGGGTAGATGCCGAACAGCCCCCCGGCCTCCACCACCGCCACCGCCCCCTCCAACGCCGCCTGCGTGGCGTTGCGGGTGCCGGAACGGTCCACCGGCACCGCACCGGCGAACCGGGCGTAGAAGTACTTGTTCCACATGCCCTTCAGGCCGGTGGTGTTGAAGTACTCCGCCTTGGCGATGAACGTGACGTGCCGGGGCACCACGACCGGGATGAAGAAGGAGTCTGAGAACGACAGGTGGTTGGCCGCCAGAATGGCGCCGCCGGTCGCGGGGATGTTCTCCAGGCCCTCGACCCGGGGCCGGTAGACCAGCTTCACGAGGGGTTCGACGATGAATTTCGCCGCCTGGTACACGGACATCTGCGCGCTGACCTCATTCTTCTTCGGGCGGCGGGTCGGGGGAGGACGCCGTCGAGACTAGCGGATCACCTTAGGGGTAACGTGCCGGCCGGCGGTGCGGTCCGGTGGCGCGCGGCCGCACGGGGGCGGCGGTGGTCGATGCGGGCCGGTTCAGGGCCGGTCCGCGGCCGGCTCCAGTCGGCTCAGGGGGCGGGGTGGACCCGGAGCAGCCCTTCCTGCACGACGGTCGCGATCAGCGCCCCCTCGCGCGTGAACAGCCGCCCGGTGGCCAGGCCGCGGGCGCCGGAGGCCGAGGGGGAGGCCTGGTCGTAGAGCAGCCACTCGTCGGCGCGGGCCGGGCGGTGGAACCAGATCGCGTGGTCCAGCGAGGCGATCTGCACCTCCTTGTGCGGCAGCAGCTTGTGCCGGATCAAGGTGGTGGACAGCAAGGTGAGGTCCGAGACGTAGGCCAGGACCGCGGTGTGCAGGTGCGGGTCGTCCGGCAGCGGCGCGGAGGTGCGCAGCCACACCTGGCGCCGTTCCGGGCCGGTGTCCGGGACCCGGCGGATGTCGAAGGCGGTCCAGCGCCGGTAGAGGATGTTCCACAGCGCGTCCTCGCCGTCGTCGGCGGGGCTGGGCGGGATCGCCGGCAGCGTCTCGGGGTCCGGGGCGTCCGGGCGCGGGTCGGCGTGGTCCAGGCCGGGCTCGGGGATCTGGTAGGAGGCCGACATGACGAAGATGTTGCGGCCGTGCTGGCGGGCCACGACCCGGCGGGTGGAGAACGAGCGTCCGGTGCGGGAGCGGTCGACCTCGTAGACGATCGGCGCGGCGGGGTCGCCGGGCAGCAGGAAGTAGCCGTGCAGGGAGTGCACGCTGCGGTCCGGCTCGACGGTGGCGGTGGCCGCGGACAGGGCCTGGCCCAGGACCTGGCCGCCGAAGACGCGCTGCACGTCGGTGTCGGGGGAGGCGCCGCGGAACAGGTCGTCCTCGATCCTCTCCAGTTCGAGCAGGTCCATCAGGGACTCGAAGGTGGCCAAGGGGCGACTCCTGGTGCGGGGGCGGGGCGGTGCCAGGCCGGGCGCGGCGTGTGGCTCGATTTTAGGCACCGCGGCGGTGCGGCGTCGGCGTGGCTACTCGGTGAGGTCGGTCACTGGCGGCCCGAACACCGGCAGCAGGTCCACGATCGGCTCCGGGTCGCCGCTCCAGCCGGCGGCGAGCATCTGCGCCCGGGAGCGGCGGCCGACGATGATCCGGGAGAGTTCGAAGTCGGAGGTGGTCAGTGCCGCGACCGGCTCGCCGTCGGCCGGGCCGAGCCGCCAGCTGCCGGCGGCGCAGGCCAGCTGCACCGGCGGGTGCCCGCCCTGGGCCCAGCCGCCGCGCTTGAACTTGGTCATCAGGGTCGCGACGAACGCGGTCTCGGGCGTGTCGCGGGCCTCGCGCCGGCCGAGCGCGCCGCGGATGTCGTGGCCGTGGTGGAAGGCGTCGAACACGGCGAACACGGTGCGCCGGCCGGCCGGGTCGTCCAGGACGGCCTCGGCGGTGGCGCTGTTGGCGGTCCATTCGGCGCAGATCTCGGCCAGGGAGCGGTTCCGGCGGGCGGCGACGTGTTCGGCGGTCCAGGCCGGGTCGTCCGGGTAGGCCATGGCGCCGGTGACGAAGTTGTAGCTGATCCCGGCCAGGTGGGCGTAGGTGTCCTTCACGCTCCAGCCCGGAAGCGCGGGCACGGCGGTGCCGGCCTGTTCGGCGGTGAGGCCTTCGGCCAGTTCGGTGAGCTGGGAGCGGATGACGCGGTAGTGCACTCCGGCGGTGGTCATGGCAGCGGGCCGCCCTTTCTGTAGGGTTGGGGAGGGTCGCACGATCCATCAATAGTCGACGATGTGGTTGGACGGGAGTGGTGCGCGTGTCGTCCCCCTATGACACCTCAGAGAAGGTGCCGTCATTCGCGGTGGCCTCCTCGGAATTCAAGGCCGGGGAACGCCTGGCGCCCGAACACGGCTCGGCGATCTTCGAGGTCCCCGGCGGCCGGGAGATCTCCCCGCAGCTGTCCTGGGGTCCGGTGCCGGAGGGCACGAAGAGCATCGCGGTGACGATGTTCGACCCCGACGCCCCGATCCCGTCCGGGTTCTGGCACTGGGGCCTGGCCGACCTGCCGGCCGACACCACCGAGCTGCCGGCCGGCGTCGGCGTCGGCGACGACGCGCTGCCCGGCTCGGCGTTCCACGTCCCGAACGAGATCGGGATGCACCAGTACGTGGGCTTCGGCCCGCCGCCCGGCACCGGCCGGCACCGCTACTTCTTCGCGGTCCACGCACTCGACGTGGAGTCGGTCCGGGACCTCGGCGTCACCCCCGACACCACCCCCGCGGTGCTGCACTTCATGATGCGCGGGCACGAGCTGGGTCGGGGTGTGCTGCAGGGCTGGGCCAGCGCTGACGAGTAAGGGCTGGACGGCTCTGGTGGCGCGATCGGCGCGATAGACGAGTTCGGCGAGATCGGCGAGATCGGCGAGATCGGCGAGTTCGGCGGCGGCTGGCCGGGGCGCGGGTGCCCCGGCCGAGGCTTGCTTGAGGGTCGGCAGCGCTGCGGCCATGCCGGTGCCCGGCGCCGCAGCCAGGCTTCCGCTCGGCGCCACAGCTATGCCTTGCCTGCGCTCAGCGCCGCGGCCCCGTCACCGGCCCGGGCGAACCGCTCGGCGGCGCCGTCAGCGTCCGGAAGCTGATCCCGGCCCGCTTCAGCCGCTCGATCAGCGCGTCCCCCATCGCGGCGGCCGTGGTCAGCTGCCCGGAGGTCTTCGGCAGGTCGTCGAAGGCCAGGCACAGCGCCGATTCCGACAGCATCTTCGCGGTCTCGCCGTAGCCGGGGTCGCCGCCGGAGACCTCGGTGATCAGGGTGCGTCCACCGGCCTCGGCGCGCAGCCGCAGCGTGAACCAGCTCCCGGCGCGCCGGGCCGCATCCGGGCCCTGACCCGGCTTGACCGCCTTGCCGACCGCCTGCCGCAGCGGCTTGGCCTGTGCGGCGACCGCCAAGGCGGCCATCGCGGCCAGCCCCCCGAGTGCGATCGGCAGCCGGCGTGCCGCGGCGAAGTGCCCGTAGCGGAAGTCGGGCCCGTACTCCGGCAGCGCGGCGGCACTGCGCAGCACCACCTGGTTGTCGATCACCGGCAGCGGCGTCACCCAGGCGTGCGCGGTCTTGTCGTGCCGCGGCGGCCCGGCCAGCACCCCGAAGCGCCGGCCCGGCTGCTTCGGTTCGGCGGCGCGTCGGGCCTTGGCGGTACGGGCCATCGCCTTGGGCCGGGACATCGCCATCATCGCCGAGGCCAGCGTCCCGCCGGAGAACGTGCCCCGGGCCCGGACGAACCCTGACACCCGCACCGGCCCGCTCTGCGCGCCGAGCTCGCGCATCGTGTAGAGGACGCCGAGGTCGCTCGGGATGCTGTCGAAGCCGCAGCAGTGCACCAGGCGCGCGCCGGTCTCGACGGCCCGGGCGTGGTGCTTGAGGTACATGGCGTCGACGAACTCCGGCTCGCCGGTCAGGTCCACGTAGTCGCAGCCGGCCTCGGCGCATGCGGCCACCAGCGGCTCGCCGTAGTGCAGGTAGGGCCCGACGGTGCTGATCACGACGCGGGTCCGCTCGGCGAGCTCGCGCAGTGAGACGCGGTCCCCGGCATCGGCGATCAGCAGCGGCAGGTCCTTCAGCTCCGGCCGGTCCGCGGCCAGCCGGTCCCGTACGGCCCGCAGTTTCGTCGCCGACCGCCCGGCCAGCGCCCAGCGGGTGCCGGCCGGGGCGTGGTCGGCGAGGTAGTCGGCGACCAGGGCTCCGGTGAAGCCGGTGGCGCCGAACAGCACCAGGTCGAGGGGCTTGCCAGCGGTCGGGTCGGGCATCGCACGCCTTCCTTACTACCGGTCGGTAACTATGTGGGCTCCACCCTAGGACGCCGTCGGCCGCGCAGCCAGAGCGGCGTGGCCGACGATTTGATCCCGGCTCCGGCTCCGGCTGTTCGGCGACCTCGCTCCGGGGCCCTCCGGCCGTACCGGCCGCACCCCTCAGCGCCTGCGCGAGGCCAGCACCTGCCCGCTGACCAGCGCCCCCAGCGCCACCGCGAACCCCGCGGCCTGCGGGGCCGTCAGCGACTGGTGCAGCACCACGAACCCGGCGACCGTGGCCACCATCGGGTTGGCCAGGCTCAGCAGCGACAGGGAGGTCGGCGCCAGCCGTTCGATGCCGCGGAACCACAGGGTGTAGGCGACGGCGGTGCCGACGATGCCGATATAGGCGAAGCCGGCGACGTTCTTGGCGCTCAGTGTGTCCGGCAGGCCTTCGGAGGCCAGCGTCATCGGCAGCAGGAGCAGGCCGCCGAATACCAGCTGCCAGGTCGCCAGCACCATCGGCGTGGCGCCTTCCGGGCGGCCCCACTTGCGGCCCAGTACCACCGCCAGCGCCATCAGCGCGGTGGCCACCAGCATCGCCAGCACGCCGAGCGGGTCCAGGCGGGCCTTGCCGGTCAGCGTCATCAGCGCCACGCCGACGGTGCCCACGGCCGCCGCGCCCAGCACGGCGCTGTGTGGCCGCTGCCGCAGGATCAGGATGCTGAAGCCGGCGACCAGCAGCGGCTGCACCGAGCCGAGGGTGGAGGCCAGGCCGCCGGGCAGGCGGTAGGCGGCGAAGAACAGCAGCGGGAAGAAGGCCCCGAAGTTCAAGGTGCCCAGTACCGCGGTCTTCCACCACCAGCTGCCCTTCGGGAGCCGCCGGACGAACGCCAGCAGGATCAGCCCGGCCGGCAGTGCCCGCATCGTCGCGGCGAGCATCGGCCGGTGGTCGGGGAGCAGTTCGGAGGTGACGACGTAGGTGGTGCCCCAACTGGCCGGGGCGATGACCGACAGCAGCAGGTCGCGGGCGGTGCCGGTGGGGTGGGTGTGGGCGTGCGCGGCGCTTGGCGCGACGGGCGAGGCGGTCGTGCTGGCGGTCATCGGAACTCTCCCCTGGTTTTCCCCGCCGACTTCTCTTAATGTTGAGACTGTCAACGCTGAGAGGAAGCTAGCACATTCCCTCCCGGCACGATCTTCGTCATCCCCGCAAAAGGAGCGAGCCCGATGGCCGAGACCGGCGCGATGGCCGACACCGACGCGGTGGACGCGATCATCGCGATGTGGGCCCGGGAACGCCCGGAGCTCGACGCCGCGCCGATGGGCATCGTCGGCCGCATCAGCCGGCTGTCACGGCTGCTGGACCGCGAGCTCAAGGACTTCTTCGCCGGCCACGGCCTGGAGTTCTGGGAATTCGACGTGCTGGCCACGCTGCGCCGCTCCGGCGCGCCCTACGAGCTCTCGCCCGGCGCGCTGCTGAAGACCGCGATGGTGACCTCCGGCGCCATCACCAACCGCGCGGACCGTATGGAGGCCAAGGGACTGGTGCGGCGGCTGCGCGATCCCGGCGACCGGCGGGGCGTGCGGATCCGGCTCACCCCGGCCGGGCTGGAGCTGATCGAGGAGCTGATGCCCAAGCACGTCGCCAACGAGCGGCGGCTGCTGGCCGCACTGGACGCCGACGCCCAGGGCACCCTGACCGACCTGCTGCGCACCCTGGCCGCCGGACTCGGCGACACCTCCCTGCGATGAGCCCGTAACCCTTTTGCGATAATGGGGTATGAGCACCTGGCAAGAGCGATTCGCCTCCGGCATCGACAAGCAGGTCAACTACGCCGAGAAGACCGGAGCCTTCGAAGACAACCCCCTGGTCGGCAAGCCGCTGCCCGGAGACGGCCAGCCTTACCGCGAAGACTGGTGGATCACGCAGAAGGTCGCGGCCGAACGCGTCGGCGTCCACGGGCTGCCGGTGCCGCTGGCGCTGCGGCGCGAAGCCCAGGACCTTCGCAAGGGCCTGGTCGGCGAGCGGCCGGCCGCCTCCGAGGCCGCGCTGCGGGCCGCGATCACGGACTACGACGAACGCTCCGACGCCGCCCGGCGCACCCCGCAGTCCGGGCCGTCGGTCGTGATCCCGCGGGTCGACGCGGACCAGGCCGTCGCGGCCTGGCGGCAGGCGCGCGAAGCGAAGTGAGCGATCCGGACCGCCCCGAGCCCGGTACGGCCGTCGTCGTCTCCGTGGTGCCCGGCGCGCTGGCCGCCGCCGGGCCCGAGGGCCCCGGCCCCACCGCGGAACAAGTCGCGTCGCTGTTCCTGCTCACCTACAAACCCACGACGGCCTCGGCCTACGCCGTCGACCTGAAGCAGTGGTTCGGCTGGTGCGCGCTGTTCGACGTCGACCCCTTCGACGCGATCCGCGCACACGTCGACGCCTGGACCGTGCACCTGGCCAACGACGCCGGCGCACGCCCGGCCACCCTGGCGCGCAAGATCAGCGCCGTGCGGAACTTCTACCTCTACGCCCTGGACTCCGGCTACACCGGCCACAGCCCGGTCCCGGCCAAGGACAAGGCGCTGCACCTGCCGAAGGTCTCGCGCAAATCGCAGACCCTGGGCCCGGACCGGGACGAGTCGCAGGCGCTGCTCACGGCCGCCGCCGCGCGCGGAGCCCGGGACGAGGCGGTCGTCGCGGTCCTGCTCTACCAGGGGCTGCGGGTCTCGGAGCTGTGCGGGATCGACGTGGCGGACCTGTCCACCCAGCGCGGCCACCGCGTGGTGCGGCTGCGGCGCAAGGGCGGGGAGGAACAGGACCAGGCGATCGCGCCGCCGGCCGCCGGGTGCCTGGACACGTGGCTGGCCGAACGCGGCGGCGGGGCCGACGGGCCGGTGTTCGTCGGGCCCGACGGCGCGCGCCTGACCCGCTACCAGGTCGAGTGGATCGTGGAGAGCTGTGCCCGGGCCGCCGGGATCGACAAGAAGATCAGCCCGCACTCGCTGCGGCACGCGTGTACGACGCTGTTGCTGGACGCCGGGGTGCCGCTGCGCGACATCCAGGTGTATATGGGACATGCCAACTCCGCCACCACGGAGCGCTACGACCTCGGGCGTCAACATCTTGACAAGTCGCCCGCGTACGCGCTGTCCGGGGTGTTCACCCCCCACTGAGAACGTGATCATGAACGAAGATGTCGTCACCCGGCTGCGGGCCGCCGGCTGTGTGTTCGCCGAGGACGAGGCGGAACTGCTGGCGTTGGCCGTGAAGGACGCCACCGAGCCTTCGCGGCTGCTGGAGACGCTGGTGCGGCGGCGCTGCGCCGGGGAGCCGCTGGAGCACGTGGTCGGCTGGGCCGAGTTCTGCGGGCTGCGGATCGCCGTCGGCCCCGGGGTGTTCGTGCCCCGGCGGCGCTCGGAGTATCTGGTGGAGCTCGCCCTGGAACTCGGCCGCGCCGCCCGGGTGGCCGTCGACCTGTGCTGCGGGTCGGCGCCGTTCGCGACGGTGCTGGCCTCGCGGCTGGCGAACGTCGAGGTGCACGCCGCCGACCTGGACGCCGCGCAGCTGGCCTACGCGCGGCAGAACCTCGCCGGCCGCGGCCACATCCATGAAGGCGACCTGTATGAGGCGCTGCCGCAGCGGCTGCGGGGGAGCGTGGACCTGCTGGTGGTGAACGCGCCGTATGTGCCGACCGACGCCATCGCGACACTGCCCGCCGAGGCCCGGGACTTCGAGCCGCTGGAGAGCCTGGACGGCGGCGCCGACGGGCTGGCGGTGCACCGGCGGATCGCGGAAGGGGCGCCGCAGTGGCTGGCCCCGCGCGGGCATCTGCTGATCGAGACCACTGAGGTGCAGGCCGAGACGATGCTGGCGGCGTTCGGGCAGGCCGGGCTGAAGGCGTGGATAGCGCAGGACCAGGAGCTTGAGGCGACGGTGGTGGTCGGGCGGCAGCCGGGATCAGCGGACTGAGAAGGGCTGAGAAGGGCTGAGAAGGGCTGCGACGAGCTCAGGGGAACTGCGTAGACCCGAGAAGAACTGCGTAGACCCGAGAAGGGCCGACAAGAGCTGCGAAGATGAGAACCATGATCGCCCTCGTCACCGGTGCCAACCGGGGCCTCGGCCGCGAGACCGCGCGCCAGCTGCTCGCCGCCGGCCACACCGTCGTCATCGCCGCCCGCTCCGAGGACGCCGCCCGCGACACCGCCGCCGCACTCGGGCCGGGCGCCGTTCCGGTGCGGCTGGACGTCACCAGCGCCCAGGACATCGCGGCCGCCGCCGAGCAGCTGCGCGACCGGTTCGGGCACCTGGACGTGCTGGTCAACAACGCCGCCATCCACTACGACACCTGGCAGCACGCGGTCGGCGCCGACCTGGCGGTGGTCCGCGAGGCCGCCGAGACCAACGTCTTCGGACCATGGCAGCTCATCCAGGCCCTGCTGCCGCTGCTGCGGGCCGGCAGCCACCAGCGGATCGTCAACGTCTCCAGCGGCGCCGGCTCGCTCACCGAGATGACCAGCGGCTCCACCCCCGCCTACAGCCTCACCAAAGCCGCGCTCAACGCCCTGACCCGCATGCTCGCCGCGGACCTGCGGCCCGAGGGGATCCTGGTCAACGCGGTCTGCCCCGGCTGGGTCGCCACCGACATGGGCGGCCCCGGCGGCCGGCCGGTCCACGACGGCGCCGCCGGCATCGTCTGGGCCGCCCTGCTGCCCGACAACGGGCCGACCGGGGGCTTCTTCCGGGACGGCCAGGCCATCGACTGGTAGCGCGACCGGCCGGTCCAGGGGCACATCGCCGCGGTACTGATGTCGGCCGACGAACATCTGACCCTGCCGGAGGTCAGCAGGATTCTGCGGCACTCGGATGCGACGGTCACCAGCGTGTACCTGCAGCCGCGTCGGCAATCGCCGGATCCGAGGGCATACATCCCCGGGATGAGACGGTCGGGAGGCTCCACCCGGGGACTGATGTTCCGCGTGCGCCTGGAGCACCATGCTGCGCTGTATGAGTACTGAAGACGACACCGCCGGGCGGACCGTCGTGCGCTTGGACGCGGTGCGCAAAGAATACGGCGCCACCATCGCGTTGGACGGGGTGTCGCTGGAGATCCGTTCCGGTGAGGCGGTCGCGGTGATGGGGCCGTCCGGTTGCGGCAAGTCAACGCTGCTCAACATGATCGCGGGCCTGGACCGTCCGACATCGGGGACGGTCGTCGTCGACGGCGAGGAGTTGGGGCGGCACGACGAGAAGGCGCTCGCGCGGCTTCGGCGCCGGCGGATCAGGATGATCTTCCAGTTCTTCAACCTTCTGGACGATTTGTCGGTGCTGGACAACGTCGCGCTGGCCGCACGGCTGATCGGTGTGCCGGCCGCACAGGCGCGCAGGCGTGCCGTGGAGTTGCTCGACGAATTGGGCATCGCCGATCGGCAGAGCCGGTATCCGGCGCTGCTCTCCGGCGGTGAGCGACAACGGGTCGGTGTGGCCAGGGCCCTGATGAACCATCCCGTGCTGCTGCTCGCCGACGAGCCGACCGGCGCCTTGGACAGCAAGGCCGGCGAGCAGGTCATGGGGATCCTGATGGACCTGCACCGGGCCGGCCAGACGGTGGTGCTGGTGACGCACGATCGGGATCTCGCGTCGCGGCATGCGAACAGGCTCATCGAAGTCGCCGACGGCCGGGTGGTCGGCGAACGCCGTTTGAAGCCGACGCAATGAGCCGCGGTATGGGCGCGGTATGGCTGGCATCGCGGGCCGCGGTGAAGCGCCGCAGACTCCAAAGCGTGGTCATCGGCCTCGTCGTTCTGTTCTCCACGGCGACGTTCGTCGTCGCGTTGGGACTGCTGGCGGCCTCTTCAGCACCCTTCACCAATGCCTATGCCAGGGGGCACGGCGCACACGTCGTCGCGGACTTCGACATGACCGCCGTCTCCGGGGCGCAGCTGGCCCGGGCGGCGGAACAACCCGGCGTGGAAGCTGTCGCCGGGCCCTTTGGCAAAGCGGTCCTCACCATCACCGAGAACAAGGCGGGCTTCCCGTTCGGACCATTGACGGTGGTGGGCCGGGCCGATCCGGCAGGCCCCGTGGACCGGCTCGACCTGTGGGCGGGCCGTTGGGCCACCGGTCCTGGCGAGATCGTCATGAACCGGCCGTCGGGCCAGGGCCTGGTGCCGCGGGCTCTGGGCGACACGTTCCAAGTTCCCGGGGGCCCGCTGCTCACCATCGTCGGTTTCGCCGACAGCGTGAGCCAGTCTGCCGGCGCCTGGGTATCGCCGGGGCAGATCGGCGCTTTGCACCCGAGTGAGCAACAGATGCTCTACCGGTTCAAGGACTCCTCGACCGACGCCGAGATCCGCAGCGGACTGGCCTCCGTCACGGCCGGCCTGCCGCCGGGCGCGCTGGTCGAGTCGCAGTCCTACCTGGTCCTGAAGCGAGCCTTCGCCGCCGGACCCGGAGCGTATGTCCCGTTCCTGATGGTCTTCGGCGTTCTCGGGATCGTCGTGGCCGTCCTCATCGTCGCCAACGTCGTCAGCGGCGCGGTCGTCACCGGGTTCCGGCACATCGGGGTCCTCAAAGCCCTGGGATTCACACCGAACCAAGTGGCCGCGGTCTACCTGACGATGATCTCGGTCCCCGCGATCGCCGGGTGCGCGCTGGGGGTCGTGCTCGGCAACATCCTGGCGAAACCGCTGCTGAGCGGCGCATTTCAGGGACTCGACGTGCCCAACGCCGGCGTCGGCCGCGCAGTGGACGTCACCTGCCTGCTCGGGGTGCCGGTTCTAGTCGCCGTCGCCGCACTCGGCCCCGCATTGCGGGCGCGCGGACTGTCGGCGGTCGAGGCGATCAGCGCGGGCAGCACACCGCGTGCCGGTCGCGCACTCCGGGCTCAGCGCTGGCTGGCCGGGACACGGCTGCCCCGCCCGATCAGCCTCGGCCTGGGACTGCCGATAGTCCGCCCCGCGCGAGTGGCCCTGACGATGGCGGCCATCGTTCTCGGCGTGATCACAGTGACCTTCGCGACCGGCCTGACCAACACGATGGTCGCCTACGGGAAGGCCCAGGAGGCCAACGGAGCCGTCCAAGTCACCGTGCGAGCAGCCGACCCCGGCGACGGCCAGACCGCACGGCGGCTCGGCGACAGCGAAACGGAAGGACTGCTGCGTTCGCTGCCCGGCGCCGTCCATGTGACCGCAGGAAGCTACGCCGACATCTACCTCGGATCCTCGCAGACCACGGACGCCGAATTCCTCCGCGGCGATTCCTCGACCTTGGGCTACCTGATGGTCAAGGGACACTGGATGAACGGAGCAGGCCAGATCGTCGCCCGATCCGACTTCCTGCACCAGCGCGGCCTGGCCGTCGGCGACCAGACCACCCTGGACCTGGGCGGAAAGCGGACACAGGTGAGAATCGTCGGCGAGTTCCTGGCCGGCGGCTTCTCTGTATTCTGCGACTGGGCGACGCTGACGGAACTGGCACCAGACCAGCAGGCCACCGACTACGAGATCCAACTCGCCCCCGGCACCAACACCGATGCCTATATCGCCGCCTTCACAAAAGCTGCCGGCACCGGACTCAACGCGACCGCGGACACGAACCAGACAAGCGTCGGCACCGTGGTCATCACCAGCTTCGCATCGATCTTCACCCTGATGCTGGGCCTGATCGCGGCCATGGGCGTCTTCAACACCGTGGTCCTCAACACCAGGGAACGCCGAAGGAACCTGGGCATGCTCAAATCCATCGGGATGACGCCGCGCCAGGTGACCTTCATGATGATCACGTCCATGGTGCCGCTGGGCGTGATCGGCGGGCTGCTCGGGCTCCCCGTCGGCATCATCGCGCACCGCCTGATCGTGCCGGCCAGCGCCCGCGCAGCGGGCATCGACATGCCAGCATCCATGATGCACGTCTGGCACGCGCCAATGCTCAGCGTGCTAGCGCTCGCGGGCGTCCTGATCGCAGTGCTCGGCGCATTCATCCCGGCACGCGCCGCGGCCCGCCTCACGGTCGCGGAAGTGCTGCGGAGCGAGTGATCCGGGAGTCAGGCATCGGGCCGCCGACGGCACGTTCACGTTGCGGCCGACATCCCCATCCTCACCGGCCGGACAGCCGCCCTGCGGCAACTCGTCCAGCAGACCCCGGCACCGTCGCACGCATGCTCGGCTTCACCTCGGCGTGGTTTCGGCGCCGTGCTCGGCACGGCGGCGACCGCGGGACGGTCAATCCCCGTCCGGCCGCCACACCCACCGCAGCGCGTCCGGCAGCAGCACCCCGCCGTGATTCGGGCTGTGGGCGCCGTCGCCGAGCACCAGCCGGAAGTCGTAGCCCGCCTCGGCCAGCGCCGCGGCGGTCCGCAGATTCTCCGCCAGCCAGTTGCGGGTCGGCTGATCCCAGTTGAGATCGCGGTGCCCGGCCTGCATGAAGATCCGCAGCGGCTTGCGTTCGGTCACCGGGATCAGCGCCGGATAGGGATTGCCGCCCGGCATCTGCACGAAGCTGGCCAGGTAGCAGATCACCCGACGGAACCGGTCCGGACGCAGCCACGCGGCCGTGAACGCCCCGTCGCCGCCCGCGCTGCCGCCGCAGATGCCCCAGCGCTCGGGATCGTCGGCGATCCGATAGCGCGCCGCGACCCGCGGGACGATCTCGGTGGTCAGGAACGTCACCAGGCGCTCGTCGAAGGCGTCGTACTCGACGTTGCGGTTCTTCGGCCGCGCCGAGCCCTCGAAGACGCCGGGATCCACGAACACCCCGACGGTCATCGGGATGTCGCCGGCGTGGACCAGGTTGTCCAGCACGATGCCGCCACGCACCTCCCCGGCCGGGTCGAGGTACCACCAGCCGTCCAGGAACACCATCAGGTTCGCCGGCCGCGGGTGTGCGGGATCGTATCCGGCCGGCACGTGGACCCAGAACTTGCGCGACGTCCCCGGATAGACCGCGCTCTCGCGCCACTGGAACTCGACCGTGCTGCCCGGCGGCACTTCCGGCCGCCGCACCGAATCCGGGCCGTGCGCGTAGCTGACCGGGACGTCGAGGGGCAGTGGGCGGAAGGGGACCTCAGCAGTCATGGCGTGCACCCTAGGAGACTGCTGAAGATCTTGCTCGGCGCGCCGGTTTCGCCACCTTTTACCCCGAAAAGCCGATCTGGGCAAACCGGAGCAAGTGGGGCGCGTTTTCAAGATTTTCAGAACGCTCCTAGGCGCGGGCCGAGAACGGGCCTAAGGGTTTTGCGGGTTCTGTACGCCAGTGGGGCCGCCCATCACGGGCGGCCCCACTGGATGTCGTTCGGATGTCGTTGTCGGCTGGGCTCAGGCGCCCTTGCGGCGGCCCTTCTTGGCCAGGCGCGCCAGGCGGGCGTCGGCGGCCTGCTTGTGGAGCTCGGCCAGACGGGCGTTGGCGGCGGCGAGTTCGTAGGTCGAGGCGAAGTTCATCGTTGACTCCTTGGATCCTTTTGATCGCATCGGCTGTATGCCTTTGATTGTAAGGGAGCCCGGCCTCGGAGTCCAATCGATTAAAGGCGAAAATGGGTTGCGCACCTGCGGATACTGTTCTGGCGTGACACTCCGGTGACGGCGGCGCGACGGCGGTGGGAACAACGGTGGGAAACCGGGCGAAAGGTCGACCAAGATGAGTGGTCCAGCGGCCGAAGCGGGGGACAACGCGCGGGTCGGCGGACCGGCCCCGGACATCCGTCTGCGGCCGGTCGGCCCGGCCGACGTCCCGCTGTTCTTCGAGTACCAGCGCGACCCGCTCGCGGCCCGGCTGGCCGGGACCGCCCCGGCCGCCCGCCGGGACCACGAGCAGCTGTGGCACGACATCCGGACCGACCCGGCGACCCTGGCCCGCACGGTCGTCGTCGACGGCGCCGTGGCCGGATCCATCACCTGCTGGCCGCAATGGGAACAGCGCCAGGTCGGCTACTGGTTCGGCCGCGACCACTGGGGCCGCGGCGTCGCCACCACCGCGCTGGCGCTGTTCCTGTGCGAGCTGACCATCAGGCCGGTGCACGCCTACGTCGCCGGACACAACGCCGCCTCGGCGCGGGTGCTGGAGAAGTGCGGGTTCCGGCGGGACGGGCTTGAGAGGGACGGGGCTGTGCTCGGCTACATCCTCGAAGCTTGAGCTACTTACTTTCTGCCGACCCGGCCCCGGCCCCGGCCTCAGCCAGCGCCTTCGCCTCTTCCTCCTCGGTGAACCCGAACTTCAGCGGCGGCAGCCCGCGCTCCCGATCCCACGCCAGCACATCGGCGACCGTGGTCTCGAACGGCGTCTGCGGCATCCCCGCCGCCACGGCGCGCGCCGGATCCCGCTGCATGCGGTTCCATTCGTCCTCGTCGCGGATCAGCGGGAAGAAGGTGCCCTGCGCGTTCTGCTCCGGCACCGGCACGATCTCCACCTCGGTCCCGGCGGCCCGCGCGCAAATCTGGATCACCTCGGCTAGGGTCACCGGCGTGCCGGGGCCGACCGCGTTGAACGCGCCGCCGCGCCCGTCCTCGATCAGGCGCACCATCAGCCGGGCGGCGTCGCGGGAGTCGACGACCTGGACCGGCTGCTCGGGGCGGCCCGGCAGGGCCAGTCGGCCGCCGCGGGTGGCGCGGCGCACGTAGTAGGTCAGGCCGTTCTGCGGGTCGTGGGGGCCGGCGACCTTGCCCAGGCGCACGATGCCGGCGCGCTCGCCGAAGCGGGCCTGGACGTCGTCCTCGCACGCGACCTTCAGCCGGCCGTAGGTCTCCTCGAACAACTCCTCGGTGTCACGGACCGGCGGGCGCCGCGGCGTGTCCTCGGTCGAGCCGGGCCCGACGCCGCTGCGCTCGTAGACGGCGTGGCTGGAGACGAACACGTAGCGGCCGACGCGCTCGCCGAGGGCGTCCATCGCCTTGTTGACGTGTCGGGGCACGTAGGCGGAGGAGTCCACGACCGCGTCCCAGGTGCCGGTCGCCAACGCGGAGTAGTCATCGGTGTCCCGGTCGCCGACGAGGCGCGGAACCTGCGGGAACAAGGCGGCGCCGGAGCGGCCGCGGGTGAAGACGGTCACGTGATGGCCGCGGGACAGGGCGTCCTCGACCACGGCCCGGCCGACGAAGCCGGTGCCGCCCAACATCAGAATGCGCATTCTGGCCAGCCTAGTGCGGGGCCGGTCGCGGGCCACCTGGTTTACCGGCTGCCCGATGACCGTCCCGCGCCGGGTGTTGACGCCCGGATATGTGAAGCAATACTTTCACATCCATGGCTCAGGAGCGCGAGCAGCGCAACCGACTCGGCGATCTGGTCGTCACCGATCCCCGGATGATGCGGGCCCTGGCCCATCCGGCCCGGCTGGCGATCATGGACATCCTGCGGCGGGAAGGCCCGTCCAGCGCGACGGAACTGGCGCCGCGGGTGGGGATCAGCCCGTCCGCGGCCAGCTGGCACCTGCGGCACCTGGCCGGCTTCGGCCTGGTCCGCGACGGCGCGCCGCACCCCGACGGCCGGGCCCGGCGCTGGGAGTCGGCGGTGCGCGGCTTCCGCTTCGACCTCCCCGCCGACGGCGCCGACCCCGAGCGGCGCAGTGCGGCCCGAGCCCTGGCCCGGGAGATGATGGTGCACGGTCAGGCGCGGCTGGCGCAGTGGCTGACCGACGTCGAGCCCGGCCTGGAAGGCGAGTGGGAGCAGGCCGTCGGGGTGTCGAACACCCGGGTCGTGGTGGACACCGCGGAGCTGGCGGCGATCCTGGACGGGATCGAGGAGGTGCTGGCGCCGTATGTGAACCGCGATCCCGGGGAGCGGCCGCCGGGGAGCCGGAGCGTGCGGCTGCTGCGCTACGCGTTGCCCGAGGCGCGGGATATCGATGCCGAGCCGGACAGCGCGGGCGGTGGAGCATGACCGCCAACGCCAACGCCAACGCCGACGCCGAGGCCGAGGCCGAGGCCAGCGCCAATGCCCATGTCGATACCGAAGCCGATGCCCGTGCCGGTTCGCCAAGCGATGCCGGCGAGGAACCGATACCCGGCACCGGATCACCGGCTTCCGACCCGTGGGCCAGCACATCACAGGCATCTGACTCGCTGGCAACTGAATCACCGGCATCCGATCCGCGGGCCGGCACATCACAGGCTTCTGACTCGCTGGCAACTGATTCACCGGTAGCTGACTCGCAGGCAGGTGACTCGCCGCAGGCAGGTGACTCGCCGGCAGCTGATTCGCAGCCCCCTGAACCACCGCATCCCGACCCCGATCCCCGCTTCCGCCGCTTCTGGATCGGCGACAGCGTCTCCCAGCTGGGCGACCGCATCACCGAGCTGGCCCTGCCCTACATCGCCGCCAAGATCCTCAAAGCCTCCACCGCTGAGGCCTCCGTGCTGGCCGCCGTGACCTGGACCCCGAACCTGATCGGGGTGTTCATGGGCGCCTGGGTGGATCGGCAGCGGCGCAAGCGCCGCCTGATGATCGGCGCCGATCTGGCGCGCGCCGCGATCCTGCTGAGTCTGCCGATCGCCGCTGCTTTCCATACCGTGACGCTCGGTCAGCTCTATCTGATCGCGTTGCTGTGCGGCGTCGCGGCGGTGCTGTTCAACACCTCGTACTCGTCCTTCTTCGTGCGCCTGGTGCCGCGTTCGCAGTATGTGGCGGCCAACAGCAAGCTCTCCAGCAGCCGCTCCGCGTCCTTCATGGTCGGCCCGGCGCTCGGCGGCGCGTTGATCGCGGCGACCTCCGCGGCGTTCGCCGTCGCCGCCGACGCGGTGTCGTTCCTGTTCTCGGCGTTCATGATCGGCCGGGTGCAGGTGGTGGAGCCGGAACCGGAGGCGGCTGAATTGTCGGTGGCGCGCCGGGCTAAGGAGGGCATCGCCTATATCGCCCGCCAGCCGGTCCTGCGGGCCACCCTGGCCTGCGCCACCACGATCAACTTCTTCACCTTCATCGCCAACTCCAGCCTGCTGATCCTGTTCGCGACCCGGATGCTGCACCTGTCCGCCGGCGCCATCGGCCTGGCCCTGGGTCTCGGCGCGAGCGGCGCGGTGCTGGGCGCGGTGCTCGCGCCGCGGATCGCGCGTCTGGTCGGGGTCGGTCGCTGTGTCGCGATCGGTGCCGTGCTGTTCCCGGCGCCGATCGCCATCGCCGCCGTCGCGGGCGGCTCGGTGTGGTGGTGCGCGATGGCACTGGGGGCGGCGGAGTTCTTGTGCGGGGTGGGCGTGATGCTGTTCGACATCCCCCTGAACTCCCTTCAGGCCGCCATCGTCGAAGAAGGCGTCCGCAGCCGGGTCGCAGGTGCCTACAGCACGGTCAACTACGGCATCCGCCCGCTCGGCGCCCTGGCCGGCGGGGCGCTGGCCGGCACGATCGGGCTGCGTCCGACGCTGGTGGTCGCGGCGGTCGGCGGGGCGATGTCGGTGTTCTGGCTGTTCGCCGGGCCGGTGCTGCGGATACGTTCGCTGGAGGAGGATCCTGCGTTGGACGAGGCTCCGGCTCCGGCTCCGGCGTCACAGATCGCGGCCGTCAGCCAATGACTGGATCGCCGGGCGCAGCAGCCGGATGACTTCCTGCGGTTCGGCGTCGGCGAGCGCGTCGGCTTTCATCAGATGCCGCGACACCGTGATCCCGAGCAGCACGGCACTGATGATCGCCGCCCGCAGGTCCGCGTCCGGCGCCGGGATCGCCTGCGCGATCTGCGCCTGGTAGCGGATCGCGGCGGTGCCGACGGCGTCGGCGGCCTCGGGGGTGGTCAGCATCGAGCGCAGGATGCTCAGGGACGCGACCGGCTCGTTGGCCAGGCGGTCGGCGAGTCCGGCCAGGATGTGCTCGCCGGCCTGGCCCGGGGCGGCGTCGATCTCGGGCAGGGGGGCGGCGTCGACCACGCGTTGGAACAGCGCCTGCTTGGACCCGAAGTAGTGCATGACCAGGCCGGCGTCCACATTCGCAGCCGTGGCCACGGCCCGGATCGTGGTGCGCTCGTAGCCGACGTCGAAGAACGAGCGGGTCGCGGCTTCCAGGATGCGGGCCTCGGTGCGGCTGCGCTGCTGCGCGCGGGAGCCGGGTTCGGGCGCGGGTACGGGTGCGGATTCGGGCGTCATCAGTTCATTCTACGAGCGTTGACCGAACCCGCGATGCCGCCTAGGCTCGTTCATTGAACAAGCGTTGAATGAACGAGCCCCAAGGAGCGCCTCATGTCCTTCGCCACGCCCGCCGACCTCCTGGACCGCCGCCGCCAAGTCATCCTCGACGGCGACGCCGACGGCTTCGCCGCCCTGTTCGCCCCCGACGCCGTGATCGAGATGCCGTTCGAGGGGACGCCGGAAGCGCCCCTGCGCCTGGCCGGCCGAGAGGCCATCGGCGAATACGCGCGCCGCATGGCGGCCTCGCCGCTGCGCATCGACGACTTCGACGTGACCGCGGTCCACCAGACTCAGGACCCTGAGGTGATCGTGGTGGAGGTGAACACCAAGGGCTCCATCACCACCACCGGCAAGCCGTTCAGTGTGATGTCGGTGCAGATCCTGCGGATCCGCGACGGCCGCATCGCGCTGTTCCGCGCCTACGGCGACCCCCGCCTCGCGGCGCAGCTGCGCAGCTAGCGCCGCCTCCCGCGGAACCCGGCCGCACGGCGTGTGGCGGCTCGGCCGCTAAGCGTCCCGGAGCCCGTGGTAGCGCTCCCGCAGCCACGGCACCGGCTCGGCCTCGGCCTTCTCCGCCTGGCAGACGTCCCACGCCGGCGGCGCCGCCGACCCGTTCAAGGCCCACGCCGCCTGCTTCGCCGCGCCGTCGGCGACGTAGTCCCCGGCGCGCGGCACCAGCACCGGGCGGCCGAGGACCGCCGGTGCGATCGTGCGCACCGCCTCGGAGCGGGCCGCGCCGCCGACCAGCAGGATCCGCTCCACCGGCACGCCGACCGCGCTCAGCGCGTCCAGGCCGTCGGCCAGTCCGCACAGCATGCCCTCGATGTAGGCGCGCGCCAGGTGGGCCGGGGTGGAGTTGGTCAGGCGCAGGCCGTGCAGGGTGCCGGTGGCGTCCGGGCGGTTCGGGGTGCGCTCGCCTTCCAGATACGGGATCAGCGTCAGGCCGTCGGCGCCGGCCGGGGCGGACAGTGCCAGCCGGGACAGCTCGCCGAGGCTGACGCCGAGCAGTGCCGCGGCCGCGTCCAGGACCCGTGCGGCGTTGAGCGTGCAGACCAGCGGCAGGTGGCCTCCGGTGGCGTCGGCGAAGCCGGCCACCGCGCCGGTCGGGTCGGCGGTGGGGGCGTCGTAGCAGGCGAACACCGTGCCGGAGGTGCCTATCGACACCACCACGTCGCCCGGGCCCGCGCCCAGGCCGAGTGCGGCGGCGGCGTTGTCGCCGGATCCGGCGGCGACCAGCAGCGGGTTCAGCTCGGCCGCGCCGAGCCGGATGCGCGGGGAGTCCGCCGGGGCGAATCCGGCCGACGGCTCCAGGATCCGGGCCGTCTCGGCCGGGCCGAGCACCTTCGGCAGCAGCGGCTGGCGGCCGAGGGCCAGCTGGACCAGATCGGGCCGGTAGGCGTCGGCGGCGGGGGAGTAGTAGCCGGTGCCGGAGGCGTCGCTGCGGTCGGTGGTCAGCATCCTGATATCGCGGCCGCCGCCGAGTTTCCAGGTCAGCCAGTCGTGCGGCAGGCAGACCGCGGCGGTGGCCCGGGCGCGCGCCGGTTCGTTCCCGGCCAGCCAGCGCAGTTTGGCGACGGTCAGGGCCGCGACCGGCACGGTGCCGACCGCGTCCGCCCACGCCGCGGGTCCCCCGAGTTCGGCGACGAGGTCGGCGGCGGCCCGGGCCGAGCGGGTGTCGTTCCACAGCAGGGCCGGGCGCACCACCGCGCCCTCGTCGTCCAGGCAGACCATGCCGTGCTGCTGCCCGGCGATCGAGACCGCGGCGACGTCCTCCAGCCCGCCGGCCGCGGCGACCGCCTGGCCCAGCGCCTCCCACCAGGCCGAGGGGTGCACCTCGGTGCCGTCGGGATGCGGTGCGGCGCCGGCCCGCAGCCGTTCCCCGGTGGCGGCGTCGCGGATCACGACCTGGCACCACCGGGTCGCCGAGTCGATGCCCGCGACCAGGGCGTTACCGATCATTTCCTGGCACTCCCGGCGGGCTGCGGCGAATCATTCGACAAGTGAACCTAGCGCATCGGCTTCGGCCCGGTGCCGCACTGTCGGTCCGGCGCCGCACGAGGTATCAGGGCTCGACGATCTTCGGCTAGCCTGATCGACACGTGGGACGCCCACCACGAATTTCCTCACCGGGAGGGGTCGAAGATGACCGACGAGTCGATCGGCGACGACGGTTCGCGGCTGCCGGAGTGGACGCCGCCGGCGATCGACCGCGGCAAGGCCCATCCCGCGCGGATCTATGACTACCTGCTCGGCGGGTACTTCCGTAATACACAGTGCTTACCGTGAAACGCGCAGCCCAGTCAAGCTATATTGTCAACCGTATGCATTTGGGTCACCGCTCAGGGTAGCGCTCGTGGTCACGTCAACTACAGGCTGGCCGGTGTGCTTCGCCCAGGTGCCCTCGGCCTCGCGCCGTGGCGACCGGGCAGCGACGCGCGGAGGATCTGAGAGAATGTCCGGTTGATGGGTTCTATCCCCGGCGTTCCCGAAAGTGACCTCGAAGATCGGCTTGCGCGCTGGGCCCAGCTGTGTTCTGCGCCCGTCCCGCCGCCGGGGCGGCGGTTCTACTCCATCACCTACCTGCACAACGGCACGCTGTGGACCGCGACCGTCGGGGAGACGCTGCGGGGCACCAAGACAAAGACGCGCCGCTCCGCCACGGCCCCCGTCGCGGTGTCCACCCCGGTATCGGACCCGGCCACCGTGCTCGCGATCCTGCCCGGCGACCCGCTGTTCCACGTCGTCACCGACGCCGGCCCGACCGTGAAGTTCATCTCGGCGTGGGAGAACCCGTACATGGTCGGGATCCACGACATCCAGGGCAGCACCCGCTTCGACACGGCCTGACCCTTCGCCCGGTGCGCGGCGCATGTCGGCGTAACCTGCTCCAGCGGCTACGTTCACCACTGCCGCGGGGGCCGCCCGGTGCCGAAGCCGGACGCGGGTGTCCAGCCCTACAGGTCCGGCTGTTCAGGCTGCTGCTCGAGCATGGCCTCGGCGTAGTCCAGCCAACTGTCCGAGGGCATGCGTTCACGGCTGAGCTTCGCCTTCCCCGCTTCGTCGAACCATTGGAAGACCGCCGACTCAGGGATCAGGTTGTCCTCGCCGAGCAGATCGCGCCGCCCGGCGACGTCCAGACGGTAGGAGGCGACCACGCGCGCGCTCACGGCCCCCGTGGACCCGGCATCGACGCCGACGTTGGCCGCCCAATGACGGACGCGTTTGGCGGGCGGCCGTCCCTGACCGCTGCGCTTCCGGCGTTTTGTGGCCTGCGCCTTGCAGCCGCAGCTGTTCGTGTTGCCGCGGTGGACGTCGATTTGGACGGCGCCAATGACGCGAGTCTTGTTCGGACACCCGCATTCGTAGTTGCGCAGTGCTCCGCGGCGGGGAATCGGGTTCTCGTACGGCGGGCCGATCGGGGTGAGCAGGCTGTCCGTATGGGGCGGGAGGACTTTGAGCTCGCGCGGCTTCGGCGCACGCGGCGGTTTCGTGGCACGCCGGGGTACATAGGGCGTCCCTAACAGAGCCGCCTCCGTGTCGGCGGCAGCGGCATCCGAACCGCGCGCTGCGTACTCCGCTAGTCCGGGCAGTTCGTGGAGGCCAAGCTGGTGAATACGTTTGAGGACCGCGAGCGCGACCTTCCACGCCGACCAGCCCGACCCAACACGGACGTCGTTCGAGCCGAGGACGTCGGCGTCCTCGCGCACGCGGATGACGGTTTGCCCGGCAGCGGTCAGGCGCTGGGTCTTGCGGCGGTCGTACTCGCTGCGGTCGCGCCAGGCCGCTGGCCCGTGGGTCCTCCAGCCGTCGAACTCCACGACCAGGGCAATGGTCTCGTCCCACATGTCGACTCGCACCACGTTGTACCGCTCGCCTGGAAGCGGTGGCACCAGCATCGGTGCCTCCAACTCCAGGGCGGGCAGGTGCGTTCGAAGTTCGTGGAAGAGGGCGACCTGCTTATCGGAGATATTCTTGCTGCACCGGGGACATCCGGAGCGCAGAGCCTTGGCCGTTCGCCGGTTGGGCGGCGCGGTCCAGGTCGGATGCTCCGGCTCCAGACACGTCCACTCGACGTCGATCTTTGACCCGACAGGGGTGTTGTCCGGCGTACGGCCTCCCGGCGCCGAGATCCACTGCTGTGCCAGCTCCGGGTACCACGAGCGCAGACAGTTGCTCGCATCGGCCTCGTCAGAGTTGCAGATCCGGCAGCCGTTGACACCGGTCACGGTGCCGTCGGCCTTGGTCCTCAGTCCAGTGCGGCTCTTAGGAGTCTGCTCCCAGACGTGGGTGGCGAAGTACCAGACTCCCGTCGTGGGGCAGACCGCCGGCACGACGTGCCGCCACCGCACCAGTTCGTTGCTGCCGTAACTGATGGATTCCCGTGTACCAGACGAGGGGTCGAGCTCGGCGGCCAACGGCGCGACTGCAGCCACCGACCGCTCGTAGGCGGGAAGTTCACCGGTGCTCGGGGCCGCTCCCGTGCACCGTGGACACATACTCGGGCGATCTGCACGGCTCCGGTCTTTCGGCGGTGCCGGCCAAGTGCCATGTGACGCCTCGACAGTGCACTTCCAATCGCGCGCCTTAGCGTCGCGCAGGCCGACTCGACGCGGGTCCTCGGCATCGGCCCACTGTGCAAGCAGCGACGGTACGTCGGCCACCTTCGCAACGCGGGGATCGGCCAGTCCGCGTACCGTGGCGACGATCTCCTCGCGCAAGGCAGCCGAACCGGATTCGATCCGGGCGATCTGCGCACGCAACTCGGCCAAGACCGGCAGCATCTCCGCACGCCAAGCGCGTGTGCGCTCCTGCCAGTGAGCTTTCTGGCGTTCGTAGCGGTCCGCCCGGGACATGCCGAGTAAGGCGCTCGGGAGGTCGTCCGCCCTATGCGTGATGGCCATCACACCAGAGTGCCAGGCGGTACCGACACTCCTCGCAGAAGTAGCACACCTCACCGGGAAGCCGCGAGCGCCTGCGATCGCTTGCTTGTACGACTCAGGCGTGTCCAGCGCCCCGACCTCGTCCGACGCGAAGAGGCTCAGCGCCTTCAACGTTTCGCCGACCAAGCGCGTCCCGACCAGAATCCACGGGCTCGGGGCTCAAGTCCCTGGCGGCGCTCCCATTGAAGCCCCCAGTTCAGGTACTCTGAGCTGGGATTTTCTCTTTGATCTTGATGCTTCTAGCGGATCGTCAGGAGCATGGCCCAGGGTTGGACCAGGGGTCTTGAAAGCCCGGCCTCGCCTCAGCTTCATCAACGCCCTGATCTTTCTGTCGAAATGTCGCGTGGACCAGAGATGGGCCAGGAAACGGCCTCGAAACTGTCTTTGACGTGCGGATATTGAGATTTCGCAGGCCCACTCCGCTCGCAGTCGTACTGGGGTCTGGCGAGGTTACAACCACCGGATATGACGGAACCGAACTCCTCCATCGCCGGTTTGATAGTGCCGGTGGGGATCGGCCAGCAGCTGGCCGAGCTCGGCTTTCAGGTACCTGCGCCGCACCTCAGCCATATCCTCGGCCGCGTCGAGGGCGCTGTCCCACCCCTGTACCGGAAGGTAGTCGTCGCCGTCGTTCTCGATCGTCCATGACGGCGGGACGGACACGGCGCGGTACCCGTCTTGTCGCTTGGCGACGCACGCGAGCATCGGGCCGTATTTCGCCGGCGTGAGCCGGTCGAAGGACATGAGTCGCTCGTCTTCGCGGGCGAGCTGGGCCCGCTTCTCCAGGCGTCGCTGTGACCCTGCGTAGTCATCTCTCCGGCCGTAGATCAGCACGTATCGAGGCGCCAGTTGCCGCCGTCGCAAGAGGTCGGGTACTTCGTAGTGGTCCAGGAAGGCGAGCGGGTTGGTTCCTTCGTTAAACCAGGCACGCCACTCGGCGAGCTGGCCCTGGGCGTGGATGAAGCTGCTGTGGATCTCCGCGCGGTCGCCGTAGAACCAGGGTTTGTGCGGGGTCTCGATCTCGATCAGGACCGGGTACAGGTTGGCGCTGTCGGTGGCGATCCACATGAAGTCTGGTTCACGGTCGCTGAGGCCGGGCAGCTTCGGCTTGGAGATGACGGCCGGTGGGAATGGCCAGTGTGACGGCGGACGTGTCAAAGTCTTGTTGGGCGGACAGCAGAGTCTGGTTCTGCGGACACCAGAAGTGGTTCTGGCGCTGATCTTGTGATCGGCCGCGTCCGTGATCTTCGGGCGTAGATCACCCGCTTGCGGAGCAGATCGAACTTCGCGCGGCCATACATCTGGCGTTTCAGCATCTTGATACGGTTGACGTGGCCTTCGACGGCACCGGAGCTGAACGGCAGGGTCAGGCCGGCGGTGACGGCGGCGTGGTCTTGGACGATGCCCCTGGTGAACGGGATCAGGTCGGGCAGCTCGGCGATGCGGACCTCGGTGATCCAGGCGTTGAGTAGGTGTCCGTCGAGGTTGACCATCATTTTGGCGAAGTCTGTGACTAGCCCGGACAGGTCGTCCAGTTCCGGGCAGCGGGCCAGGATGCCTTTGAGCCGCTGTTGCTCGTCGGCGGATAGGCCCTCGGGGTGGCGGGTCAGCCAGCCGGTGGCGTCCCGGACCGTCGGCGGCACCGGGACGGCCGGGATCTTCGCGGCCTGTTTGCGGTAGGGCGCCAGGAACCGGCGCACGGTGCGGTCGGTGGCCTCATAGCCCAGGTCGCGCAGCTCGGCGGTGATGACGACGGCATCGGTGATCCCGGCGTTCCAGCGCTCGATGACGTAGGGCTTGAAGTCGTCCAGCACGCTGGGCCGGGTGACACCGCCCATGAGCTGGGACGGGTTGTCGGCGTCGGCGTAGCGGCGGACGGTCTTGGCGTCCCAGCCGAGCTTGCGCTGGATCTTCGTCAGGGTCGCGCCCTCATCCAGCAGTTCGTGGACCATGCGGTGCCGTTCGATGGTGCGGATAGCCAGAGGCGAGGTGGTCGCTTCGGTCGCTGCCAGGTCCAACGTCGCCGGTGCGGCGGGCCCCGCGACCGGTTCGCGCAGGCAGCCGCGGTGCCGGGCGACCGTCTTCTCCACGGCCTCGCACAAGTTGTTCCACAAGTGCCAGCGATCAGCTACCTGGAGTGCGTCGGGGGCGCCGAGTCGGGCGGCCTCGGCGTAGGCGCCGGCCCGGTCGCGGCAGATCACCTCGACGCCGGGATGCGCGAGTAGCCACGCCGCGACCGGGCCCGCGGTGCGCTCGGGCAGCAGCTCGACCGGTCGACGCGTGGTCATGTCGATCAGTACCGTGCCGTAGACGTGGCCCTTGCGCAGGGCGAAGTCGTCGATCCCGAGGACCTGCGGCCCGGTCGCCGACTGGCTCTCGGGCAGCGCGCGGACCCGCCGCAGCAGGGTGTGCCTGCTCACCGCGATACCGAGCTTCGCAGACAGCCGCGCTCCAGCCCGGCCGGCCAGCGCCAAGCCGATCGCGTCGAACTCGTCGAGCAGCAGCGGCGTGAACCGGGAGTGCGGGCTGGTCAGCCCCGGTATCTGCTCGGCGAACGTGACAGCCCGGCAAGCCGGGTTCTGGCAGCGGAACCGCCGTACCGTCAGACGGATCACAACGCCGACGCCCCCGATCGCGACGTCCCGCAGCTTGCGCACGTACCGGCCATGGACGCGGCCCGCGGCATCGCCGCAGTTCGGACATGCCGCCGAGTTGCTACGGGCGCGAGCGCCCAGCACTACCGACCCGACGCCGCGCTCGATCTGCTCGACGATGACGCCGGCAAGGTGCGGCAGGAGTTCATAAGAACACTGTGATAGGCACCGCGCGATCCTCGCAGAGACCAGGCAAGATCACGAACCCGGCCAGTCACAAGATCAGCGCCAGAACCATTTCTGATGTCCGCCAGCCTCGACATCACCCGGCCGCCCACCCCGACTTCCTCATGGCCGTTGACACCAGTGTCCGGAGTCGCCGTCGACGCCGGCGCTGCCCGGCAAGAGTGAGGGGTGTCGTTCCAGGAAGGTGTGCAGCAGCCGCTCGTCTTGTGAGTCGGGGCTGTCCAGGAGTTCCTGCCAGCGCTTCGTCAGGTACCGGTTGTATGTGGCCTCGTCAGGGGGGCCGTGCCGACTGTCTGGCACTCGGCGGCGTATCCGGGAAGGTGGCCGACGAACGGATGGGCGAACGCGCTGGCAGTCTCGGGGTTCACCGGGTTCGTCACAGCAGCACACTACGTCCGCGAGCCCGCATCTACTCGGTAGGCCGGACGTTGTAGCGGTGAAAGAGGTCGGCGAAGAATCGCTGGAGCAGGACGCGGGCCGGCTCAGGGCGATGCAGTTCAGACCCGCCGAATCGGAACACCTCGTACCCGGCGAGCCTCAGGTCCCGATCACTGCGTACGTTGTCGCCGTACTTGGCGGGGCTGGGTCGTCCGTCGGCGCCCGTGTAGTGCTGTTGCCCGTCCACTTCGATGACGATCCGGGGCCCGTGCGGAAGCAGCAGGAGGAAGTCCATGCGGAAGCGCAGCAGGGCTTCGGGGCCTCTTTCCTGAACGGTCTTCGGATCCCAGTGCAGCCATACCTCGGGCAGTAGTGCCGGCAGGCCGAGTATCGCGTTGCCGTGGATCTCGTGGTAGAGCCGGTACAGGTTGTACTGCGGCGGGGAGTCCTTCGGGAGGCTGGCGGTAAGCCTCTGATACAGGGTCGTCTTCGCTTCGTCGTCCTCCGCGATCTGGCGGGTGTCCTTCCACCAGTTTTGAAGATCCTGCCATCGGACGCCGTCGGAGCCGATGGGCCGGTCGTAGATCAGAACATCGTCGGGGTTGCTCGCGATCTCGATGTCGTTGTCGAGGGCGTCGCGGAACCGGATGTCCGGCTTCCGCGGAGAGGCGAAGATGATGTTCTTCGGTCGGCCGCGCGGGGAGTTCAACGCCACCACGCTGAAGACGGGGTAGCCGCCGTCGCTGCCGGTCTCACGGAGCTCGACGCCAACCGGGAGCAGATGCTCGTTCATGGTGTCGGTGATGCTTCGCTGAACCGGCTCGTCAGGCACGAGATCCGGGGAGACCAGGCCCTCGAGGAACAGTGCGAACCGCCGGTCACCCGCTGCGAACGCCCCAAGCTGCTCGAAGAGGTACTCGGTCGTCCAGTCACCGGGATTGCGGAACACGTGCTGATCGATCTGGTCGCGAAGTCCTTTCGTCGCAAGGCCAGGGAAGAGCGCGGCCGAGACGATGTCCAGGCCGCCGCCGCTGACAACCCACAGGCTGTCCAGCAACGCCATGAAGCGGTGCGCGTCGCGAACCAGGTCCGATAGATCAAGGCTGCGTGCCAGTTCGTGGCGGGCCTTCTTCGGGATCTCCGGGAAGCCGTCGGCGGCCCAGAACGTATCCTGAATGGCGAAGCGTGTCGCCAGGGTCAGGCTGAGGGACCGGAGCTCCAGGATCCGCCGGGCCAGGGGGACCACGTCGGTGTCCTGCAGGGCGGACGCCATGGCCTGTGCCCTCCTGGCCAGCGTCGGGTCTTCGACTGTTGGTTCCAGTAGGCCTAGTTCATCGCGAATCGCATCCATGGCCTTGTGGGAGTAGGCATGAAGGCCGAGAACGACATCCTTGACCAACTCGTGGAGCCTCGCCCGGTCCACACTGTCCGTCACAGAGCCATTCTCACAGAGCGCACGGACAAGCGTCTCCGACACCGCGACATACGACGGGTGGCGTCACGACACGCCAACTCGAACAGATCCGGCCTGAGCATGTGACCGCGGCCGGATCCGCTACCGTGATCACGATGCCGGGCCGCGGAGGCCTGGAACGCCGACGCCACAAGTCACCCGGCGTGACTCGCTGGCCAGCCACAGGGGCGTGGTGCGCCCACTCCGCATCCATCGAACGCTGCACACAATTCACCGACAGGTGTGACAGATGCTGGCCGGGCAGCAGAAAGGCTGTCCGCCATGCGTTCCAACAGGCGTGCTTCCGCGCTGCAGCGCAGTGCGTTCACCGGCGAGGTACCCGTCGCCGCCCGAGCCGGCACCGCCCGTGACGGCACACCCGGGCTCGACACCTGTACCGACCCCCAGCGAAGGCTCCGCGTCCTTCTGGCGCTCGGCCTGTTCAACGACTACGAGAAGGACCACGCCGACAACTCGTGGTGCTGCCCCGCAGTGTGCAGCTACAACGTCACCTTCTCGCCCCGCCTGGACAGCCTGGTGATCATCACCGACTGTCCGCGCAACGTAGCCGGTCGCATGGTCGCCCGCGGCGAGGAACTCCGCGTTCCGGGACTGCGCTACAACCCCGACAAGGAATGCAGCCAGCACACACTGCACATCCTCGACATCGTCTCCGGCGCCGAGATGATCATCACTGACCGGGTCACCGGCCGCGTCAAACCCGGGGCCGTGAAAAACGAGCGCTCACGGATCGCGACCGCTCGTGAACTGGGAATGCTCGCACTCACCGAAGCCGAGATGCAGGCGCTCGCGCAGATCCCGGAGATGACGCCGGCAATCGAGATCCTGCTCGCCGCCCTTGCCGTGCGGCTTGACGCCCGTGATCCGCAGGGCGGATGGGCGATGGGGTACTGGTTCTGGGACCCGCTGGACCGCCCCGGCGCCCCGCAGACCTCCAGTCCCTATGGGTTTCGCCGAGTCCTTCGCGGCTGCGGCAACCGGTGGGAACTTCGGTGGTCGGAGTTCCCCTACGTGCAGGACGTCGCGACGATGTTGACCCACCCGATTATCGGGGTGCCCGGCTGCCAGGCACGCGACGTGTCGAACGGCTATGACATCGCCCTGGGGAACTCCGTGCTTGCGCTTCGGTCTTGGTACCCGGCCGGGGATCGAGGCAGCAATCTGCGTCCGCAGATCACCAACGTGCGTTCCGCCCTTCTCTCCTGATCCCGTCGGCACCGTTTCGGCGTCGGCCGCCCTGCGGCGGCCGGCGCCGAAACGAGCCCGTCAGCCCGTCAGCAGGTGCCGGAACTGCAGATGCCCGGCGCTGCCCGCGCGATGGATCGTGTCCACGGCCAGGGACTGCACCTTGAGCATTAGTTGCGGTGGTGGGACCAGAGTCGTGGTCTCTGTCTGCGGAGATCGGTCGAGCGGACCAGCTACATGGTCGGCCAAGTCACTGGTGGGCCGGAGTGCCTGGCTCTGAATTTGAGATCTGGGATCTGACGTCGCGTGTCGGTGAGTTTGGGCGTCGCTCGGAGGGTTGAGGACGCCGAAAGTTCGGTGAGAAGTGACGTCACTGTGCTCCGAGTTCTGGATCATCCAGCCACGCCTGATACCAGTCGTGGAAGTCAGGGCCCGGGGTCAGCCCTTCGTCCGATGCGAAGTCATCGAACCAAACCTGGCCTCGGGCGTCGCCGGTGACCACGAGTCGGAAGTAGGCGCCGCAGCCGTATGCGGCGAGCACGAGTGACCCGGATAGCCAGGACGGATCGTAGAGGATGTCCTCGTCGCTCAGTCCTGGCCGGTAGGGCTGGAACCGCTCGGTGTGTGGGAATGCGGTGGCCAGGAAACCGGGTCGGCGTTCTTCCGAGGGGTAGTTCGGGTTGTCCCAGTCCGTGCCGTCGTGGCGATACATCCCTAAGTAGGGGCCCGCGCCGCCGTCGCCGACCGTGGTGATGAACTTCCGATAGGCATCAGGCAGCGCGATGCCGTTGTCCCGCTCGAACCGTGTGAGGTCTTCTGCCGAAGTCGTCCGACCCAGCTGGTATCGGTGCTGTCTGGCGCCGAACTGTCGGAGTTGTGGGTCCGCGTCGGCCAGTTCGCGAAGCCGACGGCGCACCTGTTCCTGGTTCCACACGTCGTCGAGCATGACAGGCTGGCCCCAGTTGTGGAGCAATGTTTCGGCAGCCGGGTGATCATGAAAGCCTGTATGTCGTCCGCGCCGTGCTCGACGACCAGCCGATCGAAGATCAGAGTGCCCTTGCTTCAGTCCGAAACTGCGCTTCGCCGCTCGGCGATGACCAGGGCGGCGTGCGTCGCCGAGAGGTCACGCCGGAGTCGTAGACCTTCGATGACTGCCGTGTCGCGCTCCATTGTCACTTTCCGGTGAGCGGCCTCGAGATCAGAGATGCGATCTTGCATAGCTCCGATGCGGTCCAGCTCGGCGCAGCCGATGGTCCCATCCATCTGGTCAGCGCGGGCTTCCGCGAACGCTTGCTGAACGACGTGGAGCTGGCCGGCCAGCGCCTTGTTCCGCGCGAGCAGTTGCGCGTTTTCGGATTTCAGCTGCTCGGCCAGTTCCGTTTGTCCGGCTGCTGCGGCACTGATCTTGTCCTGTCGGATCTGGGCACGTACCCGGTCTGCGTATGCCTTCACGTCGCGATGTTCGTAGAGCCAGTTCTCGTGGACGTCGGCTTGGAGGCGAATCGCAGCGTTGGACAGTTGTCGGCCGCTGCGTTCCATCTCACCGATCACAGCTTCGACCCGCCGGAGCAATTGTCAAATCCTGTGGATCACTGGTTCGTCCCGGGCCAGGCCGGGCAGTGCCAGGTGTGGCCGTCCAGGTCGATGAGGAAGGGCTCGGCGTGCGGTAGGGGTGTTCCCCAGACCCGGCCGCCGAGGTTGCAGAGCCGGCCGAGGCCGGCCGTCAGGCTGGCGGTGTGGCCGACGACGGCGACGGTTTGGCCGGGGTGCCGGTCTGCGATGCGGCCGAAGGCGGCGGTGATGCGGGCGATGACGTCGTGCCCGGTCTCGCCGTCGGCGACGTGCTGTGCCAAGTCCTCGTTGAGGATCCAGGCGCGCAGCACCTCGGCGGTCTGCCGGCCGATCGCTGGGTCGGTGCTGCCCTCGGCGCCGCCGATGCCGACCTCTGCCAGGTCAGGCAGGGTATGGACATGGATGCCGCGGGCTGCGGCGAGCGGGGCGGCGGTCTGCTGTGTGCGCAGCGCGGTGCTGGTGTAGATCGCGCTGATCGGCTCGTCGGCCAGCGCCCGGGCCGCGGCAGCAGCCTGTGTGTGGCCGCGTTCGGTCAGCGGTGCGGCCGGGACCGTGCCGGCGACGGCGGCGGTGACATTCTCGGACTCGGCGTGGCGCAGGCACCAGATGCGGGTGTGGTCGTTCATGCCGCGCCAACTTCCCGGCGCTCGACCAGGACGCCGCGCTCGAAGCGGGCTCCGGCGCGTACCAAGGCGACCAGGTGGGGTGCGTTGACGGCGCGCCAGCGGGCTTGGGCGGACTCGATGAGCTTGAACGTCATCGCCAGCGCGGCGGTGCGGGAGCCGGCACCGCGGGTGACCCGGGTGCGTAGCCGGACGGTAGCGAAGGTGGACTCGATCGGGTTGGTGGTCCGCAGGTGGATCCAGTGCTCGGCGGGGTAGTCGTAGAACGCCAGCAGCACGTCCTCGTCCTTGGTGATCTTCTCGACGGCCTTCGGGAACTTCGCGCCGTACTGCCGCTCGAAGGCCCGGATAGCTTTCCTGGCCTGGTCCTTGTCCTCGGCGTTGTAGATGTCTGCGATGGCCGCCTTGGCCGCGGGCTGCGCCGACTTCGGCAGGGCGTCGACCACGTTCGCGGTTTTGTGAACCCAACAGCGCTGTTCGCGGGTGTCGGGGAAGACGTCGCGCAGCGCCTTCCAGAATCCCAGCGCCCCGTCACCGACGGCGAGCACCGGGGCACGCATGCCGCGGCGTTCGGCGTCGCGCAGCAGGTTCGCCCAGGACTCGCCGGATTCCCGATAGCCCTCTGCCAGGGCTATCAGCTCTTTGCTGTCATCGATCCGCACGCCGATCATCACCAGCACGCAGGCCTTGGCCTCGTCCAGGCGGACCTTCAGATGGACGCCGTCGGCCCAGACGTAGACGAAGTCCAGCTCCGACAGGTCGCGGGCCTGGAAAGCCTTGTGGTCCTCGGTCCAGGTCGCGGTCAGGCGTGTCATGGTCGCCGACGACAGCCCGGCCGTCGAGCCTAGGAACTGCTCCAACGCGGGCACGAAGTCGCCGGTGGACATGCCGTGCAGATACAGCAGCGGCAGCACCTCGGCGATCTTCGGGGTCTTGCGTGCCCAGGCCGACAGGATCGCCGAGGAGAACCGCTTCCGCTCGCCGGTCTCGGCGTCAACGCGCTTGTCGTTCACCCGCGGCGCCTTGACCTCCACCTGCCCGGCCGCCGTGGTGATCGCGCGCTGAGCGTGGTAGCCGTTGCGCACCACCAGGCGCCGTCCTGCCTCGTCCCGCTGCCCGGCAAGCTCCGCGATATAGGCGTTGACCTCGGCTTCCAGCGCTGCGGCGAGCATCCGCCGGGCGCCCTCGCGTACGATCTCATCGATCAGGGAGCCGGATTCGGTCGTACTGTCGGCGTTGACTACCGTAAGCATGGGCGTGCCCTCCCAGCCGACGTTGGCGCGTCGGCCTACTCAGTGACCTTCGAATCGATCACTCGGGAGGGTACGCCCCCACCGAGCCGATCCACAGGTTCTGAGCATTGCTCGACCCGCCGCTGCGCCTGGCCGCTGCTGGCGCGGTTCTGGTCGATGGCTTTCATGCGTCCGCTGGTCAGGATCTCGGTGCGGGTCGACTTCTTCCCACTCATGATGGGATCAGCTCCTGGCCAGCACTTGTGATGGACAATTCGGCCGCGGCGAGCGGGTGGAAGGTGCGCTCGTCCACGAGCGCTCGTACGGGCCCTCGCTTCGCGCCCATCGGCTCCAGCAGTTCGCGGTCGATGCGTTCCATGGAGTCGAGCGTTTCCCAGATCATCTGCCGGTCGTCCTCGGTGATCAGGTCGCTGGAGCGGATCTCCTGCTCCAGCGTGGCGATCAGGTCGTCAAGGCGTTCGACTTCTAGCTGTACTTTGACCGCCGATGCGCTCGCGAGTCGGCCTTGGGGCATGAGGCGTGCCTGCTGTTGTGCGAGCAGCCGTGCTTTTCGGTGGCGGGTCCGATGCAGGTCCGGCAGATCGCTCACGGTGGCACGGAAGAAGAAGCAGTTCAGGCATTCGTTCCCGAACTGGCAGGCACGTCCGTGCCGTGCGACGTTGCCCTTCTCTGCGCAGCTGCCGCAGTCCATCGTGGCTCGGATGATCGGCCAGCGTCGTCGGAATCGGCAGCAGCACGACGTTCCCGTCGCCGGTGATCCGCGCCGAGCGGGCTTGTTCCAGATGTTTGAGGCCGACCCACTGGTCGGCCATGGTGGGCTTCGAGTAGACCTGTGTGCTGGCAATCTTGTCGTGGCCCATCAACTTCTGGATCGTGTCCAGCGGGACGCCGGCATCATGCAGATCCTGGCCGAAGGTGTGCCGGAGCGGTAGCTGCTTGACCCACCTGTACTGGATCACTGAGAGGCTGCCATCCTGAATCGCTTGGTCGGGATACTGGTGTGTCAGGGTTCGTTGGTGCTTGTGCTGGTCGTGCGCGGCTGTCTGGGGTCTTGATCGTCCGTCACCGGTCGACTTCGAGGTTCGT
>NZ_JAAFYZ010000078.1 GCF_018274385.1 Catenulispora pinistramenti
CAACAAACCCCAGCCAACAACAGATCCCGCCCCCGACCGCCCCGGCGCGAACTGCCGGGCAAACGTTGCCGTTGCCGTCGCCTGACACAGCACCAGCTCCCGGAAAACCAAGTCGGCGGCACCGAATCCGGTGCCGCCGACTCAAGCCATGCCGTTCTCCAAGCTCTCAAGCCATGCCGTTCCGCAGGCCTTCAAGCCCTACCGCCCTACCGCCCTACAAGCTGTTGAACACCCCGTTCGAGATCGCGGCGGTGCCGCCGAGCACCACGCCGACCTCGATCGAGCCGCCGGCCTCCTCGGCGTTGAGGAAGCCGCGGGTGGCGGGGGCCAGGCTGGTGGGCTCGGTCAGGAGTAGGGGGCCGTCCAAGGTGGCCATCGCGGCGCCGCCGGACAGGGCGTCGGCCCACTGGACGCCGGTGGCGACGCCGTACATGTGGGGGGTGCCGGTGGCGCCGAAGAACTGGTGGGCTACCAGGGCCGCGGTTTCGTAGCGGGTGGCGCCGACCAGGCCGTCCAGCTTCAGGTTGCCGGCCGGGACGGTTGCGCCGAGGGTCTTGGCCGCGGTGTTCGCCGCGCCGCCGACCGGGTAGACGTTGGCGCCTGCCGGGGTGCCGGCCCACTGGTGCAGGAAGGTCGAGGTGGCGGCTGGCATCTGGGTGCCGTTGGTCAGGACCAGGACGGTGTCCGGGGTCGCGCCGGCGGCTGTGCCCGCGGCGAGGGCGTCCGGGAAGTCCTTCGCGGTGGCCAGTAGGACGCGCTGCACCGCCGGGTGGCCGCTGGAGTCCTTCATGTCGCCGGCCATCTGCTGGGCGATCGCGACCGAGGTGCTGAAGCGGTCCGGGCCGGCTACGCGGACCGGGTTGAAGCCCAGCTTCTGGACGGCCGTGGACACCGCCGGGGACAGAGCCTGGTTGCCGCCGAGGAGGTAGACGTTGGAGCCGGGGGCCAGGGTGCGCCGCAGTTCGTTGGCCGTCGCCGGGTTCAGGGCCTTGGTCTCGGTCAGCAGCAGGGGGCCGCTGTCGTGGGCGGCCAGGGCGGAGCCGCCGAGGGCGTCTGCGAACTGGTCCGAGCGGCTCAGGACCGCGCTCTTGGCCAGCGGGCGCTTGTCGGCCGGGGCGTAGAAGTCGGCCTGGTTGTCGGTCGTGGTCGGCCACAGCTTCTGGGAGACCGCGACCGCGGTGCCGATGCGGTCGTTGCCGGCCCAGCGGACGGCGTGTACCTGCGTCGGGTCGAGGGTGACGTGCGACGTCGGCGAGAGGTCGACGTCGTCCTCGTCGACCTGGATCGCCGGCGAGGAGCCGTACTGGCGGTTCACGTCCAGGAAGTACTGGTGGATCCGCTGGTGCTTGGCCCAGTCGGTGGCCGGGACGTAGGGGTCGTTCGTCGTGGCGTTGAAGTTCGCCTGGTCCGAGGTGGTGCCGGAGATGTCGACGGCGGAGATCTGGGCGGTCAGCGCCGGGTCGGCGGTCGCGTCACTGAGCGCGCTGTGGCCGCTGGCCGGGTTCCCGGACGTGCCGTAGAGACCGAGCTTGAACCCCGTCCCGTTCAACGCGTTCCCGAAGCTCTTGAGGTACGCCACCACCGCCTTCGCGGTCGCGTCCTCGTGGTACGGCTCCATGTCGACGAAGATCGTGGTGCCCGGGGCGAACCCGAGGTTGGTCGCCTTCTGTACCGCGTCAGCGGCGTCCGTGGTGCCCAGGGCGGTCGGGTCGGCGCCGGCGGCGGTCAACGTCGGGCCCTGCTGGCCGGCGTAGATGGCCCACATGCCCCAGCCGGTCGCGGCCTGGTGCTGGACCCAGTCCTTGGTGTAGCCGCCGTCGGCGGGCGGGTTGGGATTCGCGGTGGACGCGCAGTCCTTGTCCGGGTGATAGGACGCCCCGCCGATGTAGACCCCGACGCCCCGGTACGGCGAGTGGGCGTACCAGTCGTCCATCATCGCCGAGTTCGGGGCGATGCAGGTGTCGAAGCCCTTACCGCTGAAAGCCGTGTTGGGCGTGGTGCTGGCGGCGTGGGCGCTCGTGGCCCCGATACCGACCAGACCCAGCGAGCCCAGCGACGAGGCGGCTATTGCGGACGCGGTCAAACGAATGCGCTTCATTATGTGATCCCCTCCGTAGTCCCGACCGACCACCCTAGAGGGGACCTAGCGCATCGCCGCCCCTACCTCAACAAAACGCGTAGCAAAGCTCACACCGGGACCGGGAGGTGCATCTCGAACCGGCAGCCGCCGTCGACATTGCCGACCGTGACAGCACCCGAATGCGCTTCAGCGATGCCGCGCACGATGGCCAGGCCCAGCCCGGCCCCGGCGCCGACCGGGCTCTCGACCTCCGGCGTGCGCGCCGCCGTGCCCCGCCACGCCACGTCGAAGACCCGGTCCAGGTCCTCGCTCGGGATCCCGCCGCAGGCGTCGGTCACGGCCAGCAGCACCCGCGGTTCGCCGTCCCCGGCGGCCGGGAGCAGGTCCGAGGCCTCGATCCGGACGGCGCCGTCCTCCGGGGTGTGCCGGATCGCGTTCACCACCAGGTTCGACAGCGCCCGTGACAGTTCCCTGACATCGCCGCGCACTGTGGCCGGGGTGGTCACCACGCCGGACAGCTCGATCCCGCGGGCCCGGGCCAGCGGCTGGCCCTCGGCCAGCGCGCCGTCCACCAGGTCCGCCAGCGCCACCGACTCCAGGGTCAGCCGCAGGGCGCCGGCGTGTATCCGGGACAGCTCGAACAGGTCGTCGACCATGCTGGCCAGCCGGTCGGCGGCCTGCCGCATCTGCACGTGGTAGCGGGCCGGGTCGGTGGCGACGCCGTCCTCCAGGGCCTCGGCCATCGCGCGCAGCCCGGCCAGCGGGGTGCGCAGGTCGTGGGAGACCCAGGCGACCAGTTCGCGCCGGGACCGTTCCAGCGCGCGCTCCCGTTCCCTGGACTCGGCCAGCTTCGCCCGCGTGGCCCGCAGTTCGCGGTCCAGGTCGGCCAGCTCGCCGGTCATCAGGGCTTTGCCGTTCTGGACCGGGGCCGGGGCGGCGTCGCCCTCGCCGAGGGCCTGGAGCGCGCTGCGCAGCGTGCGGCTGTCGTGGGCCAGGCTGCGGCCCAGCAGAGCGGCCAGGGCCAGGGTCACCGCCGCGCCGGACAGCGAGACGATGACCGAGACCCCGGCGTCGTGCGAGGAGATGAACATCGCCCGCGAGGCGATCACGATACCGGCGACCACCGCGAGGGCCGCGGTCGCGGCCGAGGCGAACAGCGAGGCCCGCAGCGAGCGCCCGCGCAGGGCCCGCAGCGCCAGCCAGCCGATGAGCGAGGCGCCGACCGCGGAGCCGGCGCCCATGGCGATGATCTCCAACTGGTCACGCATCAAGGTCCTCCGGTGCTTGGAGCCGGTAGCCGACTCCCCAGACGGTGACGATAAGCGACGGCGAGGCCGGATCGGGTTCGATCTTCTCCCGCAGCCGCCGCACGTGCACCGTGACGGTCGACTGGTCGCCGAAGGACCAGCCCCACACCTGCCGCATCAGCTCGGCGCGGCTGAACGCCTGGCCCGGGTTGGCCATCAGGAACGCCAGCAGGTCGAACTCGCGGCCGGTCAGGGCCAGCGGCTCGCCGGCCAGCCGGGCCTGGTGCGCGGTGAGGTCGACCTCGAGCCGGCCCAGGGTCAGCAACTCAGCGGGCTGCGGCGATCCGGAGCCGCGGCCCCGGCCGTGGCCGCGGGCCCGGCGCAGCACGCTCCCGGCCCGCAGGACCAGCTCCCGCGGGCTGAACGGCTTGGTGACGTAGTCGTCCGCGCCGACCTGGAGCCCCAGGATCCGGTCGCCCTCCTCGCCGCGCGCCGTGAGCATGATCACCGGCACCTCGCCGAGCGCCCGGATCCGCTGGTGCACCTCGTAGCCGTCGAAGCCGGGCAGCATCAGGTCCAGCACCATCAGGTCCGGCAGCCGCTCGGCGGCCGCGGCGACGGCGGACGGGCCGTCGGCGGCGCGCCGGACGCTGTAGCCGGCCCGGGTGAGGTAGGCGGCGACGACCTCCGCGACGGTGGCGTCGTCGTCGACGACCAGGACGTCCAGCGGCGGCTCGCCGTCCGGACGTCCAGTGTTGGATTCACCACCCTGGGTGACAGCCCCGGCGGCCGCGGGTTCCGGCGTGCTCATCGGTTCGCTGTCCTCCTGGTGGTACCGGTCCGCGGTGGTGCGGTCGTGCGGTCGTTGTTACGGTCCAAGGAAACACGGTACGAGGCCCTGATCGGGGCTTTCCACTCCTTACGGATCTGTGACGGCCCGGCGCGGGGCATCGCCGCGGGCGCCGGTCGGCGGTCAGTCTGAGCGCATGACAGAGGTTGCGGGCCGTGTGCTCATTCCGGCTCCCCGCGAGACGAGCGTGCGCTCGTCTCGCACCCCCGAGGCGGCACGGCCGGGCCCGGCCGAACTGACGCGGCTGGTCGTCGCGCTCGGGGCGGTGATGTTGCTGACCATCGGCGTCTACGCGATCGTCCGCGTCCACGCTACCTCGGACTTCAGCCATGGCCGCTGGGCCGGAGTGGTCATCGGCGCGTTGTTCGCGCTCTACCTCGTCGGCGCGTGGTCGGTGTCGGGGCTGCGAGTGCGGTGGGCCCGCTGGCTGATCCTCGGTGGCGCGACGGCGACCCAGATCGTGGCGTTCACCACAGCTCCGCGTTTCTCGGACGACCTCTATCGCTACGTCTGGGACGGCCGCGTCCAGGCGGCGGGCATCGACCCCTACCGCTACGTGCCGGTGGCGACCCGCCTGGTCGGCCTGCGCGCCGGATCCGGCCTGTTCCCGCCGACCGGCCGCGGGCTCGACCCTTCGCATTGTGTGACGTCCGCGCCGGGCATCACCGCGGGCTGCACCCTGCTCAACCGTCCGCTCGTCCACACGATCTACCCGCCGGTGGCCGAGGCGTACTACTTCCTCGCGCACTGGTGGGGACCGCGCGGGATCCAGATCTCCGCGGCGGTGCTCGCGATCGGCGTCACGTTCCTCCTGCTGGCGGGGCTCCCGCGGATCGGTGTCGACGCCCGCAACGCCGTGCTGTGGGCCTGGTGCCCGACCGTGGCGATCGAGGCGGGCAACGGGGGCCACGCCGACGTCCTGGCTGTCCTGTTCACCGCCTGCGGGCTCCTGGCGCTGGCCTCGAAGCGGGTCGGACGCGGCGGCGTCTTCCTGGGCCTGGGCATCGCGGCGAAGGTGACGCCCGCGCTGGCCGTGCCGGCGGCCCTGCGGCGTCGGCCGCTGCTCCTGCTGGGATCGGTCGTCGGCGTGGTGGTCGGGGTGTATCTGCCGCACGTCCTGGCGGTCGGCAGCGGCGTCGAGGGCTTCTTCGGCGGCTATCTGGACGAGGAGGGCTACCAGAGCGGCAGCCGGTTCGCGCTGCTGGACTCGGTGATGCCGACGTCGCTGGTGAAGCCGGCGGCGGTGGCCGTCCTGGCGGTGACGGCCCTCCTGGTCTGGCGCCTGAGCGATCCCGAGCGGCCCTGGCACGGCGCGTTGGCGATGACCGGGGTCGGATTCCTGGTCACCGCGCCGCCGTTCGCCTGGTACGCCGAGTTGCTGGTCCTCTTCATCGCCTTCGCGGGCTGGCGGAGCGTCGCATGGGTCGGGGTGGCGTACGCGGGATACATGGTGCAGCTGGGCGGCACCGCGTTCCAGGGGTATGGCAGTGCTCTGGTGGCGGTTGTGGCCGTCTACGCGGGCCAACTGGCTTTCAAGACACTTCGTAGGCGATCGGCGACAAAACGTCGCGAAACGACCGTCGCCGCCGATTCCGCCGATTCCGCTGATTCCGTCGACCGCGCCGCGGGACTCGTTCTGGACAGTCTGGGCCCGACGGACGTCATCCTGCCGTGCCTGGACGAAGCCGAGGCCCTTCCGTACGTCCTGTCCCGCATCCCGGCCGGCTACCGGGCCATCGTCGTCGACAACGGCTCCACAGACGGCTCGGCCGAGGTGGCGGCGGCGCTGGGCGCGCTGGTCGTGCACGAGCCGCGCCGCGGCTTCGGCGCGGCCTGCCACGCGGGCTTGCTCGCCGCCACGGCCGACGTCGTCTGCTTCCTCGACTGTGACGGCTCCTTCGACCCCGAGGACCTGCCGAAGGTCGCCGACGCGGTCCGCGCCGGGCAGGCCGACCTGGCGCTGGGCCAACGCCGCCCCCTGACCCGCGATGCCTGGCCCCCGCACGCCCGGCTGGCCAACCGCTTGCTGGCCCGGCGGATCCGGAGCGAGACCGGCGTGCGGATCCGCGATCTCGGGCCGATGCGCGCCGCGCGCCGCGAGGAGTTGCTGGCGCTCGGGATCGAGGACCGGCGGTTCGGCTATCCGCTGGAGATGGTGCTCAAGGCGGCGCGCGAGGGCTGGCGCATCGCGGAGACCGACGTCCCGTACGCGCCGCGGACCGGCAAGTCGAAGGTGACCGGAACGGTCGGCGGCACAGTCAAAGCCGTCCGCGACATGCGCCGAGTCTGGAGGGCCGCGACCCGATGAGCACCCTGATCGTCATCGCGAAGGCGCCGGTCCCGGGCCGGGTGAAGACCCGGCTGACGCCGCCGTTCACGCCGGAGCAGGGGGCCGGGCTGGCCGCCGCGGCGTTGGCCGACACGCTGGAAGCCGTTGCCACGGCACGGTTCCGGCGTCGGTTGTTGGCTCTGGAGGGAGAGCCGGGGCTGGTCGAGGTGCCGTCGGGGTTCACCGTCGTGCCGCAATCCGGCGGCGGCCTGGATCGGCGGCTGGCCGCGGCCTTCGAGCAAGCCGCGGCGCTCGATCCCGGTCCCGCGCTCCTCATCGGCATGGACACGCCGCAGGTGACCGGTCCGCTCTTGGAAGCGTGCCTGCCCACGTCATGGGAAGACGCGACTATCGGCCTGGCCGAGGACGGCGGCTTCTGGTCGCTGGGTTTCCATCGTCCGCGCGCGGTGGAACTCGATCGGCTGCTGTTCGACGTGCCGATGTCCACGGACACGACCGGGGCCGTGCAGCTCGGCCGGCTCACCGCGGCGGGCCTCAGGGTGCGGACGCTACCGGTGCTGCGCGACGTCGACACCATCGCGGACGTGGCCGCCGTCGCCGCCGCGGCTCCCGCGTCCCGGTTCGCCGCCGCGGCCCACGCCGCGAGCGCCGGTCTGCCGGTCCCGGCGTGAGCGACGAACGCGCCTGGACCGCCAGCGCGCCCTACGCGCGGGCGATCAACGATCCGTCCGCCCGGCTGGTCCTGCACGCCGACACCGGCGAGCACCTGGTGCTCGACGCGGCGAAGTTCAGCGCGCCGCCGGACGCCGTGGACAAGGCGGTGCTGGACCGCTGTCAGGGCCCGACGCTGGATCTGGGCTGCGGGCCGGGGCGGCTGGTCGCCGAGCTCGCCGGGCGTGGCGTGCCGGCGTTGGGGGTGGACGTGGCGCCGTTCGCGCTGCTGCTGAGCCGGGCCAACGGGGCGAGTGCGCTGCGCCGGTCGGTCTTCGACCGGCTGCCGGGCGCGGGCCGCTGGCCGCACGCACTGCTGATGGACGGGAACATCGGCATCGGCGGCGACCCCGGGGCGCTGCTGGACCGGCTGCGGACGCTGATCCGGCCCGGCGTGGGGGAGCTGATCGTCGAGACCGAGGCGGAGGACATCGACCTGCGGTATCGGGTGCGGTTCGGGTTCGGCGGCGATCCGGTCAACGCCTCTGCCGGCCCTTCGAGCAGTCGTTCTGCCGGTTCTTCTGCTGGTTCTTCGGCCAGTCCTTCGGCCGGCGTCGCTCCTAGCGGCAGGAACGGGGACGAATTCGGTTGGGCCCGCATCGGATCCGAGGCGCTGATGGCGCTGGCGATCCCGCTCGGCTACGTAGCCCGCCACATGTGGACAGCCGACAGCCGCCGCTTCGTCGCGCTCAATTACCTGGCATAGCCGACCGGCCGGTTTAGTGTTGCGGACGTGATTTCCCCGCAGGACTCCGACCACCCCGACTACTCCGCCACCCCGCTTCCCAAGAAACTCGGTATCAAGACCGGACACTACGTGCTCGTCCACGACGCGCCCGAAGACTTCGATCCGCAGCCGCTGCCCTACGAGGTGACCCTGGAGTCGACCGAGGAGGGCGGTGCCGGCCCGTATGACGTGATCGTGGCGTTCGCCCTCGACCGGGCGGCCCTCACCCGGGACTTCGCGACCCTGCCACCGCTGATGGCCAAGAACGGCGCGCTGTGGATGTGTTGGCCGAAGAAGGCCTCGGGCGTCGTGACCGATGTCACTGAGAGCGTGGTGCGCGAAGACGCGCTCGCCTTGCCGATCGGCCTGGTGGACGTGAAGATCGCGGCGATCGACGGCACATGGTCCGGCCTGAAGCTGGTTTATCGGCTCGACCGCCGTTAACCCCGCCGTTAACCCCGTTTCCACCGCCGCTTCATCCCGTTCCGCTGCCCGGTTCGCCCGATCCGACATATCGCGAGCGCCGCGCCAGTAGGCTGATACGTATGCGGCAGCCCGTGCAAACCCTCCTTGAGCACGTGCGGCGTGGCTTGGGCGGCGTCGTCCTGCTCGGCGGCGCGCTTCCGGCGGACACGGCGGCGATCGCCGGCCCCGTCGTGGACGGCTTCTGTGTGCTGCGCGCCGGCGGTGGCGGGCCGGTCGCGCAGGCGTCGGCGTTCGGTGGGCTGGCCGAATTGGTGCGGCCGCTGCTCGACGGCGAACCGCTGCTCGGCGGTGAATCCGGGCTCGACCTCGATCGCGGGGCCGGTCACGCGGGCCGGGCCGCGGGCGAACTGATCGCTCAGGCCGCGGCCGGGCAGCCGGTGGTGGCGGTGATCACCGACGCCCAGCTGCTCGATCCGGAGTCGGCGACGGCGATTTCCGTGGCCGTCCGGACTACGAGACGGGCGCCGGTGGCGTGGCTGATCGGGCTGGACGACGTGCGGCGGGCCCCGTTCGGCGCACTCGGTGCCGTGGCCGTCCAGCTTCAGCGGCCCGCCCCGGCCGGCGATCTGCCGAAGGCGACCACGCGGGCGCTGCTGGTCCTCGCGGCCAGCGCCACCGGGCACATCGATGAGATCGGCGGCGCGCTGGACCACCTCGGGCTGCAGGTCGGCGATCTGGCTCCGGCCGTCGCGGACGGCGTCGTGGAGGCCACGGCCACCGGCTGGCGGTTCCGCGATCTCGGCGTCGCCACGGCCGTCTACACGAACGCCACTCCGACCGAGCGCCAGAGCACGCACACGGCGTTCGTCGACGCCATCCTCGGACTGCGCGAGACCGAGAAGGGCGAGATCCTGGCCCGGCACCTCGCCGGGGCGGCGGCCGGGACCGACGGCGCGGCGGCTCAGGCGCTGGGCCGGGCCGCGGACGGCGCGCGCGGGCGAGGAGCGCTGGAGGCCGCGCGGTCGTCGTACGGACGCGCGGCGACTCTGTCCCCTGATCCCGGTGCGCGGGCCCGCTGGCTGGCCGGTGCCGCCGACACCGCACGGTTGTTGGGCGACCTCGGCGGCGTCGGCCGGGCGATCCGCGAAGCGCGGGTCCTGACCGACGACGCGACGCTCAATCAGCGTCTGGACCGCATCGCCGCCCGCACCTCGGCGTTGCGCACTCCGCAGACCGGGATCAAGGCTCTGTTGGAGGTCGGCGGGCACACCACCGCGATCGGCCTGATCCTGGCCGGCCGGGCCGTCGACGCCGAAGCGATGTTGGCTCCGGTGGTCTCCTCGGCGTTGATGTCCGATCCGCTGGATGTGGGGCCGCTGACGCTGCCCGCGATCGCGGCCGGGGCGATGTGGACTTGCGACGTGCGGGGCGCGGCTGCTCTGCTGGACCGCTCAATCGCACTATTGCGCGCGTATGGTGCGGCCGAGCACCTGCCGGCGGCGCTGATCGTACGGGCTGAGGTGGGCTATCGCGCCGGGCGGTGGCCGGCGGCGCGGGACGACGCGATGGAGGCGGCGGCGCTCGCGTCGCGGTTGGGACAGCAGCCGGTTCGGGCGGTGGCGCGGGGGTTGGCCTTGCGTGTCAGTGCCCTGATGGGCGCGCCGACCGAGGAGGCGTCGGCGCTGGAAGCGGAGTCCGCGGGGGCCGAGGCTTATGTGCTGTGGCCCAGGCACGCGGTCGGCACGGCATTTCTGGCCGAGGGCAAGTGGGACGCCGCGGCGACTGTGCTGAGCGGGGTGGCCGAAGGGCTGGAGCAACTGGGGGTCCAGGACCCGTCGGTGCTGCCGCTGGCCGGTGACTTGGTGGAAGCGCTGATCCGGGCCGACCAGATGGCGCTGGCGCGCAAGGCCGCGGAACGTGCGAAGGACGAGGCGGCCGCGTCGATGTCGATAGTGGTGCGCGCTGTCGCAGAACGCTGTCTCGGTCAGATCGGCAAGGCGGCCAAGGCGAAGCAGCACTTTGACAGGGCGCTGCGGCTGCACGCAGAGACCGATGACCGTTATGAGGAAGCGCGCACGCTGCTCGCCTACGGCCGTCAGGACGGCGACCGCGCGCGGCTGGAAGCGGCGGCGGATCGGTTCGCGCGGCTCGGCGCGTGGCCCTGGCTGGCACTGGCCGAGGAGGAACTCGCGGCGAAGCGGCCGGGCAAGAAGCTTGGCGCGTTGACGGCTAAGTAGTACATCCCGATGGGGTAGGACTGGCCTATGGCCAATCTCCGTTTCGGGATCAAACTCAGCCAGGACGCGACGATCGAGGAGTACAAGGCGGTTTGGCGTATCGCCGACGAAGCCGGCTTCGACCACGTCTGGAACATGGACCACTTCGCCAGCCTCGGCGGCGACGAGACCAAGGACATCTTCGAGGCCTGGACGGCGCTGGCGGGCGCGGCGGCGCTGACGTCGCGGGTCCGCATCGGATGTTCCGTCACGGGCAACACCTACCGGCACCCTGGCGAGCGACGTTGCCAAACTTGGACCAGAGAGCCTGATGAGCTGGGAAGACATCAAAAGCGCCGAACTTCCGTCGTGACAGACATCACAGCGGCAACGAAATAGGCCCCGTCTTCGGACGGGGCCCTTTGTTTGTCTGCGGAGCCGTTCTACGGCCTACAGGACGCGTCCGATGACCTTCTCGGCGCGCTGTTGGGTAGCGCGTTCCTTAGCGGCCTTACGTGCGCGTGCGGCCTTCTCGTTGGCCTTCTCGCGGGCCGTGTCAGATAGGGCACGGGCAACGGTGGTGGGGTGCCACTGGCCACCGCGCTTACTGGTCCAGCCGAGTTCGTTCGCCTTGGTGGCAATGGCGCGGAAGCTCATTCCTGCCGCATGCCACGTGCGCATCTGGTCCAGCCGGCCAGCCTCTTCCGGGTTCTCCTCAAGCTCACCTTTGGTGTTCGCCTGCGTGCCGTAGCGCGGAGCGCCGTAGGCGTAACCGCCCTTCTCCGCCTTGGCCTTGCGGCCGTTGCGCAGGCGCTTCGTGATCAGGCCGCGCTCAAGCTGAGCGGCGGCGCCCATGACCTGACGGACGAATGTGCGCATGGGGTCGTCGTCATCGTCGGGAAGGTGCTCGCCGTGGTCGGCGGTGAACATCCGGCCGCCGTGAGCCCACACCACAGACAGGATGGCTTCTTGCTGGGTGAGCTGACGTGCCAGCCGGTCAAGGTTCGGGGCCAGGAGTCCGTCAGCCTCGCCGTTGGCGATCATCGCCAGCGCCTCAGCCAGGCCCTGACGGTCGTCCTCATCGGCCTTGCCGGTTATGCCCTCATCCCGGACGGTCTTGACGATGCGGTGACCCGCGTTCTTCGCGAACCGCTTCACGTCCTTGGCCTGAGCGTCGAACCCGTACGCGTCCACCTGTCCGTTGGTGGAGACGCGGAGAAGCGCCACCAGGCGCAGACGGCCCGTAGCCGGGGTGGTCGGGTGCGTGTGCGGCATCTCTGTCATGGCTCAGACTGTACACGATTTCTGACATAGATGTAACAGTGCAGGTAGGCACGTTTCGGTCTCTCGGTGGGTGCGCGACTCGTTTTGGCGACACCCGCTCGTCGCCTGTCGGCCGTGATCGCTAGACTCCCTCGCCCGTAGGTTCGAGATCATCAGTGGGGAGGTTCAGGGTGGGGACTTCACCGGCTGATGTGCGGGCGCTGGCACGCGCCGTGGTCCGTAAAGACTCAGTCGCTCAGTTCCTCGCTGAGGACAACACGTCCTTGCGGGAGTGGGGCTCTGTTGATGAGGCGGCCGAGTCGGGCCGGGCGTTCTTGGTGACGCCGAAAGACACGCTGTTGGTGGTGGACTTGGACCTTGACGCGTTGCCGTTCTCGGCTACCCACGTCCTTGAGTGGCTTGAGGGCCACGGGTTCGGGAACTCGGTTGTCCGGGTCGCATCCGGCCGAGTCACGGGCGACGGGGAGCCGCACGAACACATCTGGGTGTTCGTCCCGAAGGGGCAGCGGGAGCTACTGCGTGACGGACTGATCAACCATGCCGGTATCCCCAAGGCCCACGTTCGGGCGGGCCTGAAGATGCGTCCGCCGTTGTCTCCGCATCGGACGCCGGGCATTGAGCCCTACCTGATCGCCCCTGAGGGCGTTGCTGAGGCTCTTGAGCGACTTGGGCCACCGGATGTGGCCGGGGAACTGTCGGACTACGTGATGGCCCTTGTACGCCATGGAGACACGGCGGGAAGACTGCGTGGTCGCAGTGGAACCCTGTACTCAATTGCTCTCGGCATGCGCCGTAAGAACCGGGGGTTTGACGAGTTCCGGGCGATGATGCTGAACACCTCGAACAAGGGCGGGGCGAAGCTTCACGAAGACATCATCCCGAACCAGGGTCCGGCGGCTGCCGAACGAGAGTTGTGGAACACGTGGGAAAGGGCGGGGAAGCATGTTGCGTCCACGCCGGACTTCACCAAGGAGACGGCACGTAAGCGCATCGCAGACATGATGAGGGACGCGGCGTTGTTGACGCCGTGGGGTGGCCGCACTGGCGGCTATGACCTTCGCGTACTCATGGCGTTGTGCTTGATTGCCTACAGGAACGGGCACCTTGTTCAGGCGCCGTCGCTGCGGACGCTCGCTATTGAAGCGAACGCGGGCAAGCCTTCGGCTGTGTCGAAGGGTCTGGGGCGGCTTGAGGCCGCCGGATGGATACAGGGTCTGTCCCCTGACGGGACGACGAACAGGTTCAAGTTGCTGGTGGACACGTATCCACGTGTCATCGGAGCTACATCTATAGACTGTCCCCCTATAGAGCCTATGGATGTGGCTCTAATGACACACCCGGCCTTCAGGGCCGTATCTGGTCTAGGCATCACGCCCGGTCGGGCGTGGATGATGCTTCAAGTCTTAGGCCCGCTGTCACGGGCCGACCTGACTTCTCGACTTGGTTGTTCTGCAAGCACGGGTCGCCGTGCGCTTGATGAACTGGAATCGGTTGGTCTTGCTGTCGAGACTGCGGACGGCTGGGAAGCCGTCGGGGACGTGGATGATCTGGACCGTGTAGCCGCCGAGCGCGGCGTGTTCGAGGTTCTTGAACGACAGGCTGATGTGATTGCCGCTGAGCGGCGTCGGCAAGAAGAATGGGAAGCGCAGCCGGTTGAGGAGAAGCTACGTCGCCTTGAGTCGCGGCAGCGGCGTCCGGAAGCCGTTCCCAGCTCCGACAGCCTGGCCGACGAATCGGCCTGACGCTGTACGGCTGATATCCCTAGGAAGTGGCTATACAGGGCCGCACGCGGCCCATGGAAACCTCGGTCATGAAGTTCTTCACCAAGCCTCTATGGGTTGCTGTACGGCCGTGCCAGGGCCGCCCTGCACACCACATAAGGCAATGGCGTAGAGGTCTGTGCGGCTACGGCCGCCATGGTTCCGGGGGTGGCTACAGCTACGCCCCTATGACCTTCGGCCCGGTCGGGCCGTGACCTGGTGAAGGAACTAGCCGTTACTGTCGGCTGGCACAGCCGGCCAGCCAGTGACGTGCTGTTATCACTCTCGGCGAAGTAGAGGAACACGGATTGAAGACACTACCCCTATGGGGGTGTCAAAAGTCTAATGTCCGTTTCGTCCACGACCCGCGCAGGAATATTTACATGCCCCGGAAACTCTCGGCTTTGGGCAGGACTCAAACTGTTACGTGAGTAACGTCACGCAGCTTTGGGTGTCACGCATCTGCCTATGTGACAGCAGTTTATGAGGTGAAGGCGTGCACGCTTCAAAGCGGCACGTCCAAGCTACGTAGCTGAATTGTTACGTTCCTCGCCGACCCTAATTCGCTCAGGGGACACGTATATAACTAGTGGAGGGGTTTCCCTCCGTCTTCACTGCCTCTCGATGGTCGAGGGGCTTTTTTCGTTTCTGGAGGTACACCGTGAATGGTCGCCCACCAAAGCCAACGCACATGAAGGTGTTGGAGGGGCGCGGGACGTTCCCCGCGTCCGAGCCTCAGCCGGCCAAGGGACTGCCCGAACCACCAGCCGACCTGTTCGGGGAGGCCCGTGCAGAGTGGGACCGGGTAGCGCCTGAGCTGGCGCGCATGGGCGTTACGACGCTGATTGATAGGGCTGCGCTGGTCGTCTATTGCAACGCCTGGGGCGCCTATGTGGAGGCGGTCGCGGCACTGAACGACAAGGGCCCGCTTGTGCCGGGCCGTGAAGGGTCGGTAGTGAAGAATCCGGCCGCTCAGATCGTCAAGGATCAGGCGGAACTGATGCTGAAGTATGGGGGTCGGTTGGGGCTGAACCCGTCCGACCGGGCGCGGCTGTCGGTTGAACCGGAGTATGACGCCGCGACGGACATCATGGCGCTCATCAGCGCCGACTACCCCAACGGTGGACGGTGACATGTGGCGACTAGTTCTAGCCGCAGAGTGCTTGTTTGCGGCCAGTGCGGCTATCGGCTGGATGTGCACCGATGCGTGGTTGAAGCTTGGTGCACGCGCCATGCGGAGTCAGTCACGATGACGCCTATCAAGAAAGGGCCGTAGAGGCCCGTAGGGGCGTGCTGTAGTGCGTCCCCATCGATTCACCCTAGCCTTTTCTGTACGGCCGTCAGCGTCGCTGTCCGGCCGTTTCTGTTTTCTGCCCCGCTGGTCAGCGGCATGCCTTTTAGGACCGTCGGTCTGGTGACGCCAACGAGAAACCCCCACGCCTTCGGGCGTGGGGGCCTCTTTGCGTTTGAGAGCCTATGCGGCGTTCAACTTCGCCAAGTAGTTCCGACCAGTCCGGTCCGTGGTCCCAAGCATCCCCGCCAGGGATGCCCCGGTGACTGGCGTTCCTTCGGCCTTCAGCCGCTCCGTAGCGGCCTTGGCACGGGAGATCTTCACAGGTTCAGGGAGTGTCTTCCATCCACCCTTGACGGCCCTCTCCGGGCCGTTCTCCCCGTCGTCCGTTACCGTCTCGGCGGCAACCGCCGGAACGGTCTGCGCCTCTTCCGTCTCGGCGAGAAACCGAACGGCAAGGTGAACGGAAAGGGCCATTACGACGGGCGGAACCGCCGAAACGGCGATGACCACGGGCCACCCCACGGTGAGGACGTGGAACGCGTTCAGGTGCTCGATGCCGTTCCCTACCACGGAAAGGCACACGGCCACGGAAGCGTTGATGCCGGACCGCCGCCGGTCCGCCTCTCCTTCCGCCAGCACAAGCCACGACACCGTGGAGATCAACGCATACACGTCTATGGAGACGGGCAGCAATGCGGCAAGACCAGGGGTCCAGCCTGCGGCGATGCCGAGCCGGCGGAGCGCCGAGAAGCTGAGGATTCCGGCCGCGAGGATGACGATCCCGATTCCGGCAAGTACCAGGGCACGGGCGATACGCTTGGGGGACACTGACGACTCCTAGCCGAGTCTGAGGTGTAGGCCCCTGGCGAGAGTTCCCGCTCTTTCCGGGGGCCGTTGACGTTTCCGGCAAGGTAGCCGATCGTCAAGCCTCTGCGCTAGCCGCTGCCTCCGGCTCGTTCTTCAGCTCCACGTCGATGCGCTCCTGATCAGTCTTGCTCTCCTCTTAGCGACTCAGCCACGCCCGGAGGCAGCGTGAAATGAACGGCTCCGTCAGCGGAGGTCTTCTCTCCGGGAAACAGCCTGACCTCCGGTACCGTGCCGCCCGGCGGCATCGTCACGACCAACATCCACCCCCCATCGATCTTCGTTGCAAGCGCGCGGGAGGCGCTTCCCCGAACCTCCACGGCGTCACGGGGACTGCCATCGACCACGATCGTTGCTGGGTGGGTCTCCGCGTCATCCGTGTTCAGGGTTCTGAGGGCTGCGCGGGCAGCGTTCGGCCATACCTCGGGTACGTAGACCTCAACGCGCTCGACACTCTGCCGATAGAGGGTGCGCGTACCGCTGTACCCACCGATCTTCTGAAGCAGGAGGTACGCGGTATTTGATTCCTCCTCCTGTTCACTCGCCAGGAGACGACCGATCGGGATCAGTTCTTTGCCGGGCATTCGATGTCCCTCGGTATCGAGCTGTACGGATGCTGGAAGTCGTTGCCGTTCCCGTCACGACCCGATGCGGTGTAGACGACCACCCACCATCCATCTTTGCAGCCGGTAGATGTCTTGGTGGTTCCGCTTGTGCCGTACACCGCTACCGATGCGAGAGGCTGCCACTGTCCAGGCGGGCTGTCCGGGGTGTAGGCGAATTGGAGCACCCCGCCGTACTGCGTCGGTTCGGGGTCACAAGGGCCGATTGAAACCTGAGCCTCAAGTGTTTGGCCCTTCACCGTGATTTCCTTGCCGGGCTGGCCGAACGAGTTGATGCACGGGTCGTGACCCTCTTCAGCGGGCTCGCTCGGTTCGTTGGGGGTCTCCTCGGCCGAACTGTGTTCCTCGCTCGGTGCGGACTGTTCGCCGCCCGCCCCCACCGCAGGCGCGGATGTGCCTCCGTCACCACCGCTCCCGCATCCGCCGGACGCACCGCTTGTGCCGACGATAACCACGGCAGCGAGGACCAGTGTTCCCAGTGCCTTCCGCTTCATGTGCTCTCCCGTGCTCGGAGGGGTGTGCATGACTAGGGGGCCGTCAGGCCACCGTGGCGCGGTTCATAGACAGGCCGGGCAGCGCGTACCGCAGCCCACGTGATCGGCTCCTCACGGCGTTCCTGCGCCGCTTGAGGAACATCCGGCAACTCGGGTATATGGCGCGAGGGCAGTGCGTCACAGATCCAGTCGTCAGGATTCGGCGGAGGTTCGTAGACCTCGGTACTACTGGTTCTTGTTCTCATTGCGGATGTTCGCCTTGTTGACGATTGCCTGACTGCCCTCCGGGTCTCCATCGACGTAGGTCTGTCGCATCTGCTCCTGCTCGTCAGCGGTCAGCCGCGTGCGCAGGTAGGCGTCGAGTTGGGGGATTCCGCTGATCGGCTCGGGTGTGTCCGCCACGAGGGCGCCTTTCGTTAGTGGGCAGGGTGGAACACCCGCCCGCCCGGTACGCGTCACGGGGGGAGTCGCCTCATCAAGCGGACGGGTGGATCAGCGCGCTTTACAGCAATTGGCCGGCCCGCCGACCGGTACGGGATCGGCGGACGAGCCGGGATCTATGCGGCCCGCTGCTTTGCGGGCCAGACAGTCAAGGTGGGCTCTTCTTGAAAGCGTGTGGGCTCGTCACGGCCGCGCCACCACACGAGCCAGTAGGAGCCGCCGGGCGACTGTTCACAGCGCTCGAACACGCGCACGGCACCGCCCTGAAGGACTTCGGTGCCTGGAGCAACGCTTGAGGCGGGAAGACGGTTAGACCCAGGTGGCCACAGGCTCACGGTCCGGCTCCCTCCACGCGAGATGAACCGGGGTGGTCTCGTGCGCGGTGAGCTTCGGTCCGGTCGTGTCCACGCTCACCCAGCCGTTGACGGACGTGCATCCAAGCACGTCGTACCAACGTCGATCGATGGCGATCGCCTGGCCACTTGCCAAGTCCCCGAGCGTCTGGGGATCGTCGAACTCGTAAAGCCCTCTGGGCAGGTACGGGGGCAGCTCAGTGAACCGGGCCAAGATTCCGTGGGGGGTGGGGTTCTCGGTTTCTTGGAGCATGGCTATGACGCTACGAAAGGCGTGACCTGCGTCTCAATGAAGTTCTACGAGGTTGCACAGTTATTCACGCGAGCGCGTCTAGCGCCTTCGTGATTAGCTTCCGGGCGTCGGGTCCGCGTTTTGCTTGGGAAGACAAGATCTTGAACCGTTGGTCGTAAAGTGCGATCTCTCGCGGCTGGCGGATGGTTACCTCGGTAGAAACCAGTTCAACGTTGACGAGCTGGTCATCAAAGATGCCGAAGGACTCGCACGGCCAGTGCGTTCGATTCGTGCTCATCGGAATGATGCCGAGGCTCACGTTCGGAAGACCGCCGATGGTCAACAGGTGGCCGAGCTGCGCGGCCATGGTGTCGTTGTCTACCACCGTGCAACGTAGAACAGACTCTTCGATGAGGAAGGCGTACGTGTGGTTGCCTTCGTAGAGGTAGCGCTGCCTCTCAAGGCGCGCATCTGTCGCGGCCTCTACGTCGTCAATGAGGCCGTCGCGTAGCTGCACAGTCCGCATGATCGACTCGGCATAGGGTCGAATCTGGACCGGTCCCGGAAGTAACCAGCACGAGTACGTACGCATGTGCCTGGTCTTCTCGTAGAGGGATACGAAGGCGGCTTGAATCGCACGTAGACCCCCGTGGGTCTGTCGGCGCCACTCGACCCACATGCCCTCAACAGTTCGCAAAGACGCGATGAGATCGGGGATCTGATCCTCAGCCCCACAATGCGCCGCCCAAGCTCGTATATCCGCCTCGGACGGAGGCGTTACGGCGTTGGCGATACGAGAGACCTTTGACTTGTGCCAGCCGCAGAGAGCGGCAAGGGCAGGGCCAGACAGTCCCGCATGCTTCCGAATCTCATCGAGTCGGGAACCGAGAACCTGCCTGGCCTGCTGCGCGCTAGACGACGGTGATGTTGCCATGTGTGGACTAGATGATGTGATAGTCGGCGTGTGGTGTCGCGCGCCCCCAGACGGCTTCGAAAGATGAGGAACACAGGTCGATCACTGACGGCTCAGTCCTGATCTCTCGCCCGTTCTCCGCCCAATCGCCGTCACCGGTCCAGACGTTGAACATGACCGCCGTGTTGTCGAACAGCCAAAAATCATTGCCCGGAAAGGCGAGATCGGATGCGAGCCTGCGAGGGAGCCACCTGACCTGTTCACCGGCGGCCACGTTGGTGAAGGTAAACGAATGCTCGTACCGGATGTACTCAGTTACCGGTTCGCTGATGACTCTCGCGCGTCTGACCACCACCCCGCGTGCGATGGTGTCTTGCATGAGCGTCAGCCACGGACGCCACCAACTCTCCCGGTCCCCCTCGTCGAGCCGATGGCCGTTCTTCCACCTCTTGAAGCCCTCATCTTCGTCACTGACGGCGTAAACGTCTCGCATCTCCATGTGAACGGCGGAGTGCTTCGATCCGTTCAGGAGTTCGAGGAAGTCGTCTGTTGCCACGTTGACCTCTCTGTCATGGCTTCGGGAAGAACTGAAGCATGTAGCCGGGAAGGCGAACCACGGTTTCGTGCTCGGGAACGTCGGTCGAGTGTCCGGGGACCGAGCCGACTTCGGCGCAGGCGGCGAGCGTTGCGGCGTCAGCCTTATAAGACTGGATCACAAGATCGCCGGTTTCGTCGTCGAGCCATACAGTCGGAGACCCCTGGTCGCCCGTGTTCGGGTCGATGCCGAGGAATCGCAGTGCCATGATGCCCTCCCTGGTGCACAAAGACCTGCCGTTGCGCTCAGCGTTGCACCGCCAGAGATCAGGCGGCTACAGAGTTGCACGAAGTTGCACGCACATCACGCCAGCTCCTACCCAAGACAGCCGGTGCAACACGAAACCCCCGGCCACGAGCCGGGGGCCTCAACGATCGTCTACAGCTCTACGTTGGTGAACCGCGACAAGATCTCAGGATCTAGCAGTACCGAGGTTCGCGTAGTGACTTCGGGCAACGTGTGGCCGTCCATCCAAGCTTGAACACGCTGCTCCAGGTCTTCCGGGAGCATGAGGTTGAGCAAGGGCCGGTTGGCTGTCTCCTCTGCCTCCCCTGCATCGGCGATGAGGGGCTGACGACGTGCACCCTCGACAGAACCAATCTCGCAGCGAACCCCGGTGTCGATCAGGAACCGCCTACGTCCCTCCGTGTCGAGGCGACTCCACACCTCTGCATACGTCTCTCCGGTCGGTTCGCTCACCACTGTGGCCTCACGGGTCGGCATGGCCTCTAGCCGCTTGCGTTCGCTCATCAGCCAACGCATCGTCTCCGAATACTCCGCTTCGTCGTCCTCACCGTCGTATAGGCCGCTCTCGCGGTCGTCACGCAATCGGCGGATACGCCGGTTTACTGAGTCGAGTTCGGCGCTGTGGTCTTCCCCCTCGACGTGGCGGCGACGATGGACCTCGACAGGACCGACCTTGCTGAGGAACAGCATCTCGACCAACGCCTCAAGGCCATTGGAGTCGTCACCTCGGAACCGCACACGTGGGCATCCCCTGTTGCCGTTGCCGCCGATGCAACGGTAGTAGCGGTACTCCTTGCCGGCTGTCCCGTCTGGCCGTTTGGCCTTGCTTCTGTTCTGGTACAGGGGACGGCCGCATGCTCCGCAGAACACCACACCCAACAGAGCCGAGGTTTCCAAGCTTCGCTCCCTGGTAGTAGCCCGCTGGTTCAAGACCTTGCTGACACGATGCCACACCTCCAACGGGACTACGGGCTCGGCGATCTGCACGTAAGACCCCTTGACAAGGATGGACTTCATGCCGACCTTCTTGCCGTTCTCGTCCCGAACTGTCTCTTGCTTGCGGCCTAGCAGGCCCTCCGACCGAAGAACCCGCCCGAGAGTGAAGCCAGACCAGAACGTCTCGCGGGGTGCTTTGCCCTTGGCGAGGCGCGTCCTCGCGGTGTTCGTCGGTATACCGCGCTTGTTCCAGTCCTGCACGATCTCGTTCAGCGAGTCGCCCTTTAGCACCCGCTCGGCAGCTTCACGGACAAGCTGAGCCGTCTCGGGGTCGACCTCAAGCGTCTTTCCTCCGTCCGGATGCGGCACCGTGCGGTATCCGAACGGCGCGGCTCCGCCGGTCCAACGGTCAGTTGACCGGGCGTAGCCATACCAGGAGTTCACCCGGTCCTTGATCGCTTGCGCCTCCATCTGAGCCGCGAAGGCGAAGGCCATCACCATGAACTCTGATGTAGGAGAGGTGAGGTCAACCTCTGGAATACCGCCCTCCGTGAACAGGAGTCGCTTACCGTGGTCCCGAGCCCACCGGCAGAGGTCCGCCATGTCAGACATTGAGCGGACCGCGCGATCTTGCCGCCAGAAAATGAACGCGTCGAACTCGTCGGGACGGCGCATCCATGCCCCGAGCTTGGGACGGTCGGCCGGTGACACCGTGGACGCGCTCACGTCCTCATCGCAGGCTTCCCCAACTACGACCATTCCCCGCTGTGTAGCGTGCGCAGTACACCGCTCACGCTGTCGCGGGATACTCGTACTCTCGTCCTTGAGGTCGGAGATCCGGAGAGCTAGAACCGCACGTAGAGGCTTGATCGCTGTCATGGACCGTGATCGTATGCGCGTTCGATGGGTTTGGAAAAGCCGCACCTACCGGCACCCCGCCGAGTTGGCGAAGATGGCGGTCACCGTCGACCACCTGTCCGGCGGCCGGCTGGAGTTCGGCATCGGCTCGGCGTGGGCGGAGAACGAGCACACGATGCTCGGGCTGCCGTTCGGCACCGCCGGCGACCGTGCGGACCGGCTGGAAGAGGCCCTGAAGATCATCACCTCGCTCTGGACCGAGCCCCGCACCACCCACGACGGCAAGCACTACCAGCTCAAGGACGCGATCGCCGAGCCCAAGCCGGTGCAGACCCCGCACCCGCCGATCTGGATCGGCGGCAGCGGCCGCAAGCGCACGCTGCGCATGGCCGCCGAGTACGCCGCGGTGTGGAACGCCGCCGGCGGCACCCCGGCCGAGGTGGCGGAGGCGTCGGCGGTCCTGGACCGGCACTGTGCCGACGTCGGCCGCGACCCGGCGACCATCCGCCGCTCGGTGCAGATCCGGGCCGGCGACGACCTCGACGCGCTGCAACGCACGGTCGAGGAGTTCGTGGCGATCGGAGTCAGCGACCCGCTGCTGATCGTGCAGACCGACGACCCCGTGGCGCGCGCCGAGCGCCTGGCCGAGGCGCTGCCCCGGTTGCGGCAGATCGGGTAGGACGGAACAGGGATCGCGGGTAGGGCCGCTCGGACGAGGGGCCCTACCCCCGCGCGGTCGCATTACGTGGCCGCATCACGCGGCGGCGAGTCGTTCCATCGGGTGGTTGCGATCAGCGGATGGGGAACCTCGGCTTTCGCAGTCTTCGCAGGTGCGTAGCACCGACGAACCTGGTTCAACTCTTGCGTAATATCTCGCGGGCCGATATATATCAGGGCATGATAATCAGGGGGAAGACCGAACCCGTCTTCCTGATCCTCACCGCCCTGGCCGACGAGCCTCGCCACGGCTACGGCATCATCCAGGAGGTCCGCCGCGTGACGGACGGCCGTGTCGACCTGCGCGTCGGCACGCTCTACGGAGCCCTGGACCGCCTCGCCGCGGAGGGGCTGGTCGAAAAGCACGGCGACGCGGTCGAGTCCGGCCGTCTGCGCCGGTACTTCCGGCTGACGGAAACCGGCGCGCAGGCGCTCGCGGCGGAGGCGAGCCGGATGGCCGCGGACGCGGCGGTGGCGATGGAACGGCTCAAGAAGTTCACCGCCCCGGCGCGGTCCGCCGGACTCGACATAGCGGGGGGACTGGCGTGACGACGTTGGAACAGCGGTATGCCAGGATTCTCCGGCTCCTGCCCAAGACGTACCAGGACGATCGTGCCGAAGTGATGCTGACGGCGCTCATGGACGCGGCCGATCCGGGACAGACGCGTCCCAGTCTGCGCGAGACGCTGTCGATACTGGTGCTCGCCGTCCGACTCCGCATCGCTCCACGCCCCGCGAGTGCCGGCTCCGGGCTCGTCGGGCAGGTCCTGCGCCGTGCGGTGCTCGTCGGCCTCGTGGCGGAGTGCATCGACGCGGTCCACTGGGATTTCTTCTCCAGCAGCGGCTGGGGCCGGGGCGGGGGCGAACCGTGGTTTGCCCCCTTGGAACCGCTGCTGCTTCCCGCAGTCATCCTCGTCTTGCTTCTCCTGGGCGGGCGACGACTGGGCCGCGCGCTGTGCGGGCTGGTCCTGCTGGTGCTCGTCTACCAGGAGCTGACGGCTGCTAGCTTCTACGGACCCTGGTACCTGTTTGACCTGATCACCACGTTCGCCTCTACCGGCTACACATACAACATCCTGCTGATGCTCTGCGCGATCGTGGCCTTCCGTTCCGGCACGCCTGCGCTGACCGGCCGACGTTGGTGGTTCGCCGCGTGGATCGGCGGGTCGATCGCGGTGGGCGTCGCGGCGCGCCAGCCGGGTGGTTCGGCCGCGATGACCGCTGTGTTCGCGGTCGGCTTCTGGGCGATGGCCGTCTGGAGCGTAAGCCGGGCCCGGGTTTCGCCGGTCTGGCCGCTCGCGCTCCTCGTCGTCGTCGAGCAGACGCTGAGGCTGGCCTTCGTCATGCCTGGTGAAGATGTCGGGGAGGTCCTCCGGTTCCAGGGCATCACCGGGCCGGCCCTGGCCGCCGAGGCAGTCCTCGCGATTTCGGCGCTGGCGTCACTGCTGTTCGCCTATACAGATCGCCGCTCCCGGCAGCGCCACGTCCTGCCCGACGCGGTGGCCTGACCTGCCGGCCCCAGACAGTCCGCGGCCGTCGGGGATCGCTGTGGCCTTCGACATTTCCGTAGGCGGGCGGGAAGAAGGTGTTCGGCGCTCCGGCAAGCCGAATCCCGGCTGAACCGGTCCCACCTCAAAGATCCACCGGCGCCTTGCCCGCGCCGTCGCCCGCCCACAGCCGGCGGTCCTCCTGATCCAGCGAGGAGTCGGCGAGCTGGCGCAGCATGTTCAGTAGTTCCGCGTGCTGGTCCGGCGACCAGCCGTCCAGTTGGTCGGTGAGGATCGCGCGGCGGGCGGCGCTCAGGGCGTCGACGGCGGCGTCGCCGGCCTCGGTGATCACGATCGTCTGGTTCGGCGGCGTGCCCTGGATGGCGGCGCGGCCGTTCGCGACCAGGGCGTCCAGGTGCGGGCGGATCTCGGCCATCGAGAGGTTCAGGCGGGCCGGGGCGTCCTCGATGCGGGTGGGGCCGTGTTGCTTCAGCCGGAACAGGCCGTAGGCCTCGGGGACCGAGATGTCGATGCCGGACTTGGCGATGGTCTGCGCATAGCGGTCCTTGACGTTCTGCCGGCTCGACAGTCGGGTCAGCGCGCGTTCCAGTTCGTCGATCGACGTGCGCTGGGTCGGGCCGGTGGCCGCCTCGGCCGCTCCGGTGCCGCGGGTCGTGGTGCGCAGCGGGACCTCGCGCAGGAACAGGGCGAGCAGGAAAGCCAGGATGCACAAGGGGATCGCGTAGACGAAGACGTAGTGCAGCGCGTGCGCGTAGGTGTGCAGGAACGGCTGGGTCTCCGACTTCGGGTACTGCTTGATGATCTTCGGGTCCTCGATCGCCTTCTGGAACGGGAAGGCCGGGTTGATCTTCCCGCCCGCGACGGCGGTCTTGAGCTCGGCGGTCAGCTTGTTGTTGAAGATGGTGCCGAACAGCGAGGCCCCGAACGCGCCGCCGATCGAGCGGAAGAACGTCACCGCGCTGGTGGCCGTGCCCAGTTCCTCGTAGTCGACGTTGTTCTGCACCGCGATGATCAGGACCTGCATCACCAGGCCCAGGCCCAGGCCGAAGACCAGCATCGCGACCGCGTTGGAGGCCGTGGACGTGGTGTCGGTCATCCGGGACAGCAGCCAGGCGCCGACCGACATCACCGCCGTGCCGACGATCGGGAAGATCTTGTAGCGGCCGGTCCGGCTGATCAGCTGCCCCGAGACGATCGAGGCGAACAGCAGACCGGCCATCAGGGGCAGCAGCTGGAGACCGGACAGGGTCGGCGAAGCGCCGTGCACGATCTGTTGGTAGAGCGGCAGGAACGTGAGGCTGCCGAACATACATAGACCGACCACGAAACCGATGGTGCTGCACATCGCGAACACCCGGTTCTTGAACAGGTGCAACGGAAGCACCGGCTCCTTGGCGCGTCTCTCCGCGTAGAACCACGCGATCAGGAGCACCAACGCCAGCGCTCCGCATCCGTACACCTGCCACGAACTCCAGGCCCACGTGCTGCCCCCGAAGCTGGTGATCAGGATCAGGGAGCTGGCCGCCGCGGCGATCAGGAACGTGCCGAGGTAGTCGATCACCGGCTTGCGGTGCGCGGTGTGGGTGCGCAGCCCGATGGCGACCACGACCAGCGCGATCGCGCCGACCGGCAGGTTGACGTAGAACACCCAGCGCCAGCTGAGGTTGTCCACGAAGAAGCCGCCGATCAGCGGGCCGATCACGCTCGCGACGCCGAACACCGCGCCGACCACGCCCTGGTACTTGCCGCGGTCGCGGGGCGGGACGACGTCGGCGATCAGCGCCATCGCCAGCACCATCAGCCCGCCGCCGCCGACGCCCTGCAGCGCCCGCGAGGCGATCAGCTCGCCCATGTTCTGCGACAGCCCGCACAGCGCCGAGCCGATCAGGAAGATGACGATCGCGGTCTGGAAGACCCGCTTGCGGCCGAACTGGTCGCCGAGCTTGCCCCACAGCGGCGTCAGCGCCGTGGAGGCCAGCAGGTAGGACGTCACCACCCACGAGATGTGGTTGGCGCCGCCGAGGTCGGAGACGATGGTCGGCAGCGCCGTGGAGACGATGGTCTGGTCCAGCGCGGCCAGCAGCATGCCGAGCATGACGCCGGCGAAGACCAGGGCGACCTCGTTCTTCTCGCCGCCGCCGGCGGCCGCCGCGTGCCGGCCGCCGCCGGAGCCGCCTGATATCGACTCTTGACTCACCTCACCAGAGCACCACGGAAACCGCGGGGGTGCCAGGGTGCGTGGCGAATGGGTGAGGCGTATCTCTGTTCGAATGCTGAGGTTCGGTGACCCGGTCCGGACTGGTGGACGGGCTGGTGGCCGGGCTGATGGAAGGCTAGTGGAAGGCCACCGCGCTGTATTGCCGCAGCTTGTCCAGCCGGTGCTCGGAATCGATCATCCGCACCGTCCCGGACTTCGACCGCATCACCAGCGACTGCGTCGTCGCGCCGCCGCTGATGTAGTGCACGCCGCGGACCAGTTCGCCGTCGGTGATGCCGGTGATGGCCACGAAGCAGTTCTCGCCGGAGACCAGGTCGTCGGTGAGCAGTACGCGGTTCAGGTCGTGCCCGGCGTCCAGGGCCCGCTGCCGCTCGGCGTCGTCCTTGGGCCAGAGCCGGCCCTGGATCACGCCGCCCAGGCACTTGATGGCGCAGGCCGAGATGATGCCCTCGGGCGTCCCGCCGACCCCGAGCAACAGGTCCACGCCGGTGCCGGGCCGGGTGGCCATGATGGCGCCGGCCACGTCGCCGTCGGAGATGAACTTGATCCGGGCGCCGGCCTCGCGGATCTCGGCGACCAGCCCGTCGTGCCGGGGCCGGTCCAGCACCACGACGGTGATGTCGGCCGGCTCGCGGCGCTTGGCCCGGGCCACGGCCCGGATGTTCTCGGCCACCGGTGCGGTGATGTCGACGACGTCCGCCGCCTCGGGCCCGGCGACCAGTTTGTCCATGTAGAACACCGCGGACGGGTCGTACATGCTGTGCCGGTCGGCCACCGCGATCACGGCCAGCGCGTTGGGCTGGCCCTTGCCGGTCAGCGTGGTGCCGTCGATCGGGTCCACGGCCACATCGCACTCCGGGCCGGTGCCGTCCCCGACCTCCTCGCCGTTGAACAGCATCGGCGCGTGGTCCTTCTCGCCTTCGCCGATGACCACCACGCCGCGCATCGACACGGTGTTGATCAGCTTGCGCATCGCGTTCACGGCGGCGCCGTCGGCGGCGTTCTTGTCGCCCTTGCCGACCCACCGCCCGGCCGCCATCGCCGCCGCCTCGGTGACCCGGGCCAACTCCAGCGCCAGGTTGCGGTCGGGGGCCTCGGTGTCGGAGGTCGAGGTGTCGGAGGTCGGAGTGTCGTTCGCCTGCGGGACTGCGGCGTTCATGAGTTAAGAAGCTCCTCGAGGAGGGAGACCGCACCGTCGCGGTTCACGAGGGATGTCGAGGGAGATCGTATCGAGGCCGGCGCGCACCCGGTACCGCGAAGTGGCGGGGCTCATGCCAGGCAAATGCCGGGGCGGGCGCAGACCCCAGGGGGACGGATGGGACCATATCCGTATGGCCCGCGTCTCTCCCTTGAAGAAGTCCCTCCGGGACATGCTGCTGTCGATGGCGGTGATCTCCCTGCCGATCATCGCGATCGTCGAGTGGTTCCCGCACGACTCCAAGAACCCCGACGACGCGGCCCAAACGGTCGACTACACGATCCCGCTGGCCCAGGCCCGCCGCGACCCGGACCTGCCGTTCCAGGCCCTGGCACCGGCCACACTGCCGGCCGGCTGGCGCGCCACATCGATCCACGCCGACTTCGACCCCGGCGCGCAACTGCGCTGGGAACTGGGCTTCCAGACCGCCGACGACCAGTACGCCGCCCTGGACCAGGTCGCCGACGGCAAGGGCGTCGACGGCATCCTCAGCGTCCAGGCCCCGGACGCCACCCAGGTGACCGGCGCGGGCGGCACGGTGACCGCGGGCGGCTACCAGTGGCAGGTCTACGTCACGCCGGACGGCAAGCGGCACGCGTTGGTGCGGACCACCGCTCCCGTCGGGACGGCGGCGCCCACGACGCAGGGGAAGGTGGGCGTCGTGGTGTCCGGGACCGGGAAGCTGTCGGAGCTGGAGACGCTTGCGGGGTCTTTGCAGTAGTTCCGGGCAGTGACTCCGGGCAGTAGCTCTGGCCCTAGTCGCCGACTACTCTGCTACTCCCGGCTACTCCCGCGGCGTCAGCCCTCGCCGCCCTCGCCGTTCCCCGCGCCGATCGCGGCGTCCAGCCGGGCCCGGGCTCCGTCCAGCTTCGCCTGGCAGTGCTTGGCCAGCGCCTCGCCGCGCTCCCACGCGGCCAGCGAATCCTCCAACGTGAGCCCGCCGGTCTCCAATCGCCGGACGACGTCCATCAGCTCGTCCCGGGCCTGTTCGTAGCCGAGGTGGGACAGGTCCTGCGGCTCGGCCGCGGTGGGAGTCGTCTCGTTCGCCATGGGTTCAGGATAGTTTCCGGCTGTGACTGGTATCGACGAAGTGCGGGTGCGGCGGGCCGTGCCCGGTGACGAAGAAGAGATCCAGCGGCTGCGGCACCAGATGGCCGCTGCCGTTTTCGGGACGACGCCGCCGGCCGCCGACGAGCCGAACCATGTGGCCGCCGTGAAGAAGGTCCGCGGGTGGCTGGAGGCCGGGGACGAGGCGGGGACCGCGTGCTTCGTCATAGACGCGGCCGACGGCAACGGGCTCGCGACGGCCGGTATCGGGGCGATCGACGAACGGCTGCCGAACCAGCGGAACCCGTCAGGACGCTCCGGCTATATATACGGAATCTGTACTGACGAACGCTATAGGCGGCGCGGCTACTCACGCCTCGTTATGCAGGCGCTCATCGACTGGTACACCGCCCTGGGCATCCCGCGGATAGAGCTCCACGCCAGCGAGTTCGGCGAGTCCCTCTATCTCGACCTCGGTTTCGTCGACCCCGTGGGCCGCGCGCTTACTCGCTGGTCTGCTCTGTAGCATCGGCGGCCGGGACTTCGGCGAACACTTCCGAAACCGCTGCCTCCAACCGTCCGGAGGCGAGGCGGATGTCCAGCATGTCCCCCTGGCCCACTTCCGCCGCCGCCCGCACTGCGTGGCCCGACGGTGCCAGGACGATCGAGTAACCGCGCTCCAGCGTCGCCATCGGAGACAGCGCACGGACCCGGGCCAGGGCGTGCCCGAGGTCGTCCCCGGCGCGATCCAGCCGGTGCCCGACGCTGGACCGGGCCCGCCGGATGAGCTCGTCGAGATCGTTGCGGCGGCCGTCGATCATCGAGTACGGCGAAGCGAGCACCGGCCGCTGCCGGAACGACGCCAGCCCCATGGCCTCGCGTTCCAGTATCCGGGCCACGGAACGCCAGGCATTGCGCCGCAATTCCGAGACCCGGTCCATCTCCTCGGCGACGTCCGGCACGACCCGCTTGGCCGCGTCGGTGGGCGTCGAGGCCCGGAAGTCGGCGACCAGGTCGAGGATCGGCGAGTCCGGCTCGTGGCCGATCGCGGAGACCACCGGGGTCTCACACTCTCCGACCGCCCTGATCAGTGCCTCGTCGGAGAACGGGAGGAGGTCCTCTACAGAGCCGCCGCCGCGGGCGATGATGATGACGTCCACCTCGGGGTCGGCGTCGAGCTGGGCCAGCGCCGGCAGGATCTGCGGGACCGCCTTCGGGCCCTGCACGTCGGTGTTCACCACCCGGAACTGCACTCCCGGCCAGCGGCGCCTGGCGTTCTCCAGGACGTCCCGCTCCGCCGCCGAGGCGCGTCCCGTAATAAGGCCGACGCAATGGGGGAGGAACGGGAGTGGCTTCTTCCGTCGCGGATCGAACAGGCCCTCCGCTTTGAGCTTCGCCTTCAGCATCTCCAGCCGCGCGAGCAGTTCCCCGAGCCCGACCTGCCGGATCTCCTCGCCGCGGATGGAGAACGAGGAGCGCGGAACGTAGAAGTCCGGCTTCCCGTAGACGATGACCCGCGCACCCTCCGTGAGCGGCGGCACGACCGCCTCGAAGACCCGGCGGAACGTGGTGATCTGCACGGATACGTCAGCGGACGGGTCGCGCAGCACCAGGTACACCATCTGTGACCCGGGCCGCTTGTTGATCTGCGCCAGCTGGCCCTCGACCCAGATCGCCCCCAGCCGGGAGATCCACCCGGCCACCGCCTCGGAGACCGCGCGGACGGGGATCGGTTCTTCAGCCGAGGATTGCATCGCCATACAGAGGAGCGTAGTCATCGGCAGTGACGCGGCGCGGACGTGGCGAACTTGTGGAGAGAGCCGATCATGGGCTGCCGGGAGCCGGGGGCCGCCTACCATGGGAACCATGAACGCCTCTGCACCTGAAGACCGCCGCGTCCTCCTCGCCGCGCCCCGCGGCTACTGCGCCGGCGTGGACCGCGCGGTCGTGACCGTGGAGAAGGCGCTGGAGCTCTATGGGGCGCCGGTGTACGTCCGCAAGGAGATCGTGCACAACAAGCACGTCGTGCAGACTCTGCAGAACCGCGGCGCGGTCTTTGTAGAGGAGACTGACGAGGTGCCCGAGGGTGCGACCGTGGTGTTCTCCGCGCACGGCGTGGCGCCGATCGTGCACGAGGAGGCGTCCAGGCGCGGCCTGAAGACCATCGACGCCACATGCCCGCTGGTCACCAAGGTGCACAAGGAGGCCGTGCGGTTCGCCGAGCAGGACTACGACATCCTGCTCATCGGCCACGACGGCCACGAGGAAGTGGTCGGCACCACCGGTGAGGCGCCGGAGCACATCGTGCTGGTCGACGGCCCGGACTCGGTGGCCGGGGTGCAGGTGCGGGACCCGGCGAAGGTGGCATGGCTGTCGCAGACCACGCTGTCGGTGGACGAGACCACCGAGACCGTGGACCGGCTGCGCGCGAAGTTCCCGCTGCTGCTGGACCCGCCGTCCGACGACATCTGCTACGCCACCCAGAACCGGCAGATCGCGGTCAAGCGCATCGCCGCCGACTCGGACCTGGTGATCGTGGTCGGCTCCAAGAACTCCTCGAACTCGGTCCGCCTGGTCGAGGTGGCGCTGGAGGCCGGCGCGGGCGCCGCGCACCTGGTCGACTTCGCCTCGGAGATCAGCGAGGACTGGCTGGCCGGCGTTCGCACGGTCGGCCTGACCTCCGGCGCTTCGGTGCCCGAGGACCTGGTCGAGGGCGTGCTGGACTGGCTGGCCGAGCGCGGGTACGGGACCGTGGAGATCGTCCGCTCGGCCGAGGAGAAGCTGCTGTTCGCGCTGCCGCCGGAGCTGCGCAAGGACATGCGCGAGGGCGGCGAGGCGTAGCCGACGCGAGGGTGGCGTAGCGAAAGAGCGGGACTACCAAGCGGCGCTCGGCGCCACGTCCCGCACGTGTGCGACCAGCGTCTGCCCGCGTCGCGGGCTGCCCCCGGGGAAGTGCGGCTTACGACAGCTGCGGCAGCACGGCGAGCGTTCCCCGGTGTCGTCGAAGACCCACGTCCGGTGCCGCAGCCCTAGAGCGGAACTGCGGTGCTCCTCCAGGAGCAGCGGTCTGGAGAGCTGCGTGGCGATCCAGTCCGCCGCGCGCCCGGCCATCTCCTCCGGCGAGGCCTCCGGGTCCTGCACGTAGATGTAGCCCGGCGCGTCCGGGGCGTAGTCGTCCCAGATCGAGCAGTCGTCACCCCAGTAGCCGCCGAACTCCCCGCCGGCCAGCCGCAGCTGGAGGCCGAAGGGGTCGGCTTCGGGGACGGTGAGCACGGCCAGCACCGAGGGTCCGGCCAGCGCCAGGGCCCAGGAGTCGAAGGCGATCACGCCGAGCGGGCCCCAGGTCAGGGCCGAGCGCCGGAGTCCGGCCAGGAAGCGGCGGCCGTAGTCGTCGAGGGCGAAACGGCCGCCGGGGTCGATCTCGAACCAGATCTCGCCGTTCATGTCCCGCCGTTCTAGCCGTCTCAGCCGTCCTAGCCGACTTACCAGTCCTGGCCGTCTCGCCCGTCTCGCCGGTCCTAGTCGTTCAGCCGTGATCGCTGCTTGGTCGCGTACCGCATGCCTACCCAGCGGATCGCGATCAGCGCCGCGGCCAACGCCGTACCGAGGAACAGCGGCCGGGGTTTGACCGCCAGCAGCGCGCCGAGCGAGGTGGCCTGGCCGACCAGCCCGTGCCCGGCCTGCATCACCCCGAACTGCACCGCGGTCAGCAGCCCCACGCAGTACGCCAGCGGCGGGACGATGACCCCGGCCAGCAGATCGCGCCGCCGGACCAGGGTCGCGGCGTGGAAGGACGCGGCGATGAAGACCAGGTCGAAGAACCAGTGCACGTCACCGGTCACCATCGCCTCGAGCACCGCGGCGGCCACGGTCGGGCCGGTGACCGTGAGCAGCACGCCCCAGGCGGTCAGCGCCTGCCGCTGCTGCTTCGGACGGGGCCGGGCGGGCTGCGCGGTACGGCCTCCGGCGCCGGTGCCGGCGGCGACGCCGGCGCCCGACCGGGCCGACCCGGGCTGCACGCGCGGCCGGGCGGTGCGAGCCGCCGTCCCGGGCCGGTCGCCCGGACGCGGCCGGGCCTGGGCCCGGGTGGGGCCCGTAGAGCGGAAGTCCAGCGGCGCGGCCATCCGCTCCCGGCGCAGCGCGTCGCGATCGCGCCGGGTCTGCGGGACCCCGGCGGCCGGACGGGGCGCGAGGCGGCTGGCTCCTTCGTTCACAGATCCGAACCTACGACGCGATCGCGTGCAATTCGGGTAACGAAACGCCGCCCGCGCTCGGTGCGCAGGTCGGGGCGGTGGTCGGGTTCCGGGCGGCGGCGTGTCGCGGTGAGTACGTATTTTGTTATCACTTGCCGGCGGCCGCGATCGCTGCCCGGACTAGTCCGCCAAAGTCCGCGGCTGCAACTCCACCTGGGCCGGCACCGCCAACTCCTCGTCGACCAGGCCGAGCTCGTTGAGGCGGCGCGCGGTGACCAGGACCCGGGTCTCCAACGAGCCCACGGACTGGTTATAGGCGGCGACCGCGGAGTTCAGCCCCTTGCCGACCCGGTCCAGGTGCCCGCTCATGGTGTTCAGCCGCGCGTAGAGCTCCCGGCCGAGTTCGAACACCTGCCGCGCGTTCGCCGCCAGCGAGTCCTGGGTCCAGGCGTAGGCGACGGTGCGCAGCAGGGCGATCAGCGTGGTCGGGGTGGCGATCACCACCCGGCGCGTGGCGGCGTGCTCCAGGAGTTCGGGATCGATATCCACAGCCTGTGAAAGAAAAGCTTCGCCGGGTACGAACAGCACCACGAACTCCGGTGTCGGGCGGCCGCTGGCGCCGAGCGCGCGCCAGTAGGCCTTCGAGGCCAGCTGGTCCACGTGCGAGCGCAGGTGCTTGGCGTGCGCCACCAGGAACTGCTGCCGGTCGGCCTCGTCCGTGGCCTCCGCGGCGTCCAGATACGCGGCCAGCGGGGTCTTGGCGTCCACCACCACGTACTTGTCCCCGGCCAGGCGCACCACCAGGTCCGGCCGCAGCATGCCCTCCGAGCCGGTGGCGCCGTAGGAGCCGGGCAGCACGGTCTGGGTCTCGAAGTCACAGCGGTCGACCATGCCGGCCAGCTCCACCGCGCGCCGCAGGTGCATCTCACCCCACTGGCCGCGCACTTCCGGCCGCCGCAGTGCGGTGACCAGGGCCGCGGTCTGAGTGCCGAGCGTGCCGGCGGCGTTCCGGACGTCGTCGATCTGCTGGGCCAGCGCCGCCTGCGAGGCGGCGCGGCTCCGCTCGATCTCGCGCAGCCGGTCGTCGAGCCGGGACAGCGACTCGTTGATCGGCCGGCCCGCGGCGTCGAACTGCGAGCCGGCCAGCGCCAGCAGCCGGTCCGCGGACTGGTCCAGCGCCTGCGAGTTCACCGTCAGACGCCGGGACCGCTCCCACAGGACGCCGAGCAGCACGCCGAACGCAATACCGATCACCAGCAGCAGCACAGGCATCATGGGTCCATATTGTCCCCTGCGGCACGCCGGTGCGTCGGGAGTGCGTGCCGGGAGTGCGCTATTCCTTCCGTGCCCTGCGCGTCGCGACCGTCAGCACGACTCCGGCGCCGAGCAGGGCCACGGCCGCCGCGGCGTCGTCGCCCAGACCGCTCGGCACCCCGGTCATCGGCAGCATCCTGGCCACCTTCACGTCGAAGCTCCGGACCAGGACCTTGCCGTCGCCCGTCTCGATGCGCAGCGTGAAGGTGTCGGTGCCGACGAAGCCCGGCCGCGGGGTGTAGGTGACGGTGCAGTCGCCGTGCGCCGTGATCTTCCCGTGCTCGGCACCGCTGATCAGGTCGATGTTCTTCGAGACGCCGCTGCACACCGGGATCACGACGCTCTGCCCGGGCGGGGTGAGGACCGGCGGCTGGGCCGGGAGCTTGCGCGCGGCCGGCGGCTGGTCGAGGGCGGCCAGCCAGAACTGGTAGGCCGGGATGCCGGTCTGCACCACGGAGTAGAGCTCCAGGGTCGTGATCCGCGCGGTCGGCCGGAACCAGCCCGAGGCGCCGTTGGTGTCGGCGACGTTGCCGACCAGGTAGGCGCTCCCCGGATCCCAGTTCGGCTCGTCGGTGCTCGGCGTGCCGCCGCAGGAGCTGGGCAGCGGCGTGCCCTGGCAGTAGTTGAACGAGCCCTGGAAACCGAGTGCGGAGGTGGGGACCTGGTCGCCGGCGGCGTCGTAGGCGTTGACGCGGACCTTCTCGGCGTCCACGTCGCCGAGCGCGAAGCCCCAGCTGCCCGGGACCAGCGGGCGGTCGAAGTGCAGCACGGTGGTCGAGGGGTTCAGGCCCTTGGCCGAGCGCAGCAGCGCGTAGGGCTTGCCCTGGGAGCTGCCGAAGACCTGGGCGAAGGGGGTCGAGCCGTTGAGGAACGCGCTCTGCCCCGAGGCCTGTGACGGCGCCGTGCTGTCCGTGGTGATCTGCGTGGGCGGGAAGTTGACCGCCGGATCGGTGACGCTCTCGCCGGCGAAGTCGAAGCTCGCGTAGTACGAGTGCCCGGCGGCCAGGGCGGCCGGGGCCGTGGCGGCCAGGGCGAGCCCGGCCGCACCGCAGGCCAGGGCGGCCCTCTTGATTCCGATGCGGGTGTTCCGCACGCTGACCTCCGGCATTCGTTGCGCTGATCGCGGACGCGCCCGAGCCTGGCGTGACCGGCTCCGGCGGCGGCGGAAGCGGCGATCGGGGTGGGGTGAGTCCCCTCGATCGGCGTAGCGCCCCGCGCGGGCTGCGATACTGGAGGGCGGGCCGCGTCCGGCCCCGCTCTGCATCCCCGTACGCGACGTCGATAGGACAGTTGGACAATGGCGCTCACCATCGGAATCGTCGGACTCCCGAACGTGGGCAAGTCGACCTTGTTCAACGCGCTGACCAAGAACGACGTGCTCGCCGCGAACTACCCGTTCGCCACCATCGAGGCGAACGAGGGCGTGGTCGGCGTCCCGGACCCGCGCCTGGCCAAGCTCGCAGAGCTCTACGCCTCGCAGAAGGTGGTCCCGGCCACGGTGACCTTCGTCGACATCGCCGGCATCGTCCGCGGCGCCAGCGACGGCCAGGGCCTGGGCAACAAGTTCCTGGCCAACATCCGCGAGGCCGACGCGATCTGCCAGGTGATCCGGGTCTTCACCGACCCCAACGTGGTCCACGTCGACGGCAAGGTCTCCCCGGCCGACGACATCGAGACCATCAACACCGAGCTGATCCTGGCCGACCTGCAGACGATCGACAAGGCCCTGCCGCGCCTGCAGAAGGAAGCGCGGATGAAGAAGGAGACGGCCGCCACGGTCGCCGCCGTCGAGGAGGCCAAGAAGATCCTGGACTCCGGCAAGACCGCCTTCGCCGCCCGCCTGGACCCCGAGCCGCTGCGCGAACTGCACTTGCTGACCGCCAAGCCGTTCCTGTACGTCTTCAACGTCGACGAGGACGAACTCACCAACGACGCGCTGAAGGACGAGATGCGCGCCCTGGTGGCCCCGGCCGAGGCGATCTTCCTGGACGCGAAGATCGAGCACGAGCTGATGGAACTCCCCGACGACGAGGCGCTGGAACTGCTGCAGGGCATGGGCCAGGACGAGTCGGGCCTGAACCAGCTGGCGCGCGTCGGCTTCGAGACGCTGGGCCTGCAGACCTACCTGACAGCCGGCCCGAAGGAATCACGCGCCTGGACCATCCGCAAGGGCGCGACCGCCCCCGAGGCCGCCGGCGTGATCCACACCGACTTCCAGCGCGGCTTCATCAAGGCCGAGATCGTGTCCTTCGACGACCTCGTCGAGTGCGGCTCGGTGGCCGAGGCGCGGTCGCGGGGGAAGGCGCGGATCGAGGGGAAGGAGTATGTGATGGCTGACGGGGATGTGGTGGACTTCCGGTTCAACGTGTAGTCCAGTCGTTACTGAGAGTGGTTGTCCCTGTCAAGCGCGCAGGTCGTGGGATGAACGGGAGGGGAGCTGGCCGACGCGCGCACTCTGGTGCAATGCACCGTGGTGCGGTATCGTATTGGAAGCAGCTCCACCGGAGGGAGAACCATGAGCAGCACCGAAACCCGCGCCTTTACTGTACGTGTCCCCGCAGAACAGGCTGAAGCGCTGGAGCTGATTGCCAAGACCGACGGTATCTCGGTCGCCGAGGAGGTCCGGGGCGCCCTGTTGGAGCGCATCGAGGCCCGTAAGGCCGATCCTGAGTTCATGGCGTTGGTGAAGGCCACTGTTGAGCGCAGTCAGGCGGCTCTGGACCTGCTGGCCGAGTAAGCGACCCAGTACAACGTGAACATGTGGTACCCGCGTTTGGAGGACCTGCTCGTCATCGGCGAGCAGGTCCTCGGCGTTCCCGCCAAAGATCTTGCCAAGGTGATCGACGTCGCCCTGGCCGATTCCGCCTTGGCATCGCCTGCCGCGAGTTTCGGCGGTCACGAGTTCTACCCCGATCCCATCGTCAAGGCAGCCGTGCTGTGTTCGCACCTGTCCAAGAACCATGCGATGCCAGATGGCAACAAGCGGCTCGCTTATGTGTCCATGACGGTGTTCCTTCAGGTGAACGGCTATGCGTGGGCTGAGCCCGACCCGGCTGACGTTGACAGGATGATCCGTACCGTTACCGCTGGGGATCTGGACGACGACGTGATGATGGGCGGGTTCGTAGCCTGGATTCGAGAGCATGCCACCGCATGAGCATCCGGTGCTGGGTGGCCGTCGTTGACAGCGACGGCCACCCGAGCTCGTAAGCAGGACCGCCTACTCCGGAATGCTCGCCGGGTCAGTGGCCATCACGAATCCCGCCGGGCCGGACAGTGTGTCCCCGAGCTGTGCGTCGACCGTGGACGAGAGGGCGTCGGGGCCGCCGAAGACCAGGGCGCTGTCGATGGTGCCGGCGTTGGCCCAGACCCACTGTTGTTCCTCGGGGCTCAGGCCGGTCTTGGGGTTCACCAGGAGCATCGGGCCCGGCAGGTTGGACATGGCCGCGCCGCCGGCCAGGGAGTCCGGCCAGTTGGTCGCGGTGGCGACGCCGAGGTAGACGCGGCCGGGATCGGTGGGGGTGGCGCCGAAGAATTCGCGGGCGACCAGGAATGAGGTCTCGTAGCGGTCGGTGCCGGCCAGCGGGACGGTTTCGGCGCCGGCGGGTCCGTGCGGCCACAGCTTCGCGGCCGCGGCCTTGGCCTGGCCGCCGACCGCGTAGAAGGTCGCGGGGCCGGCGCTGGTGGGGGCCGCCACCGACTTCAGGAAGGCCGCGGTGGCGGCGGGCATCGCCTGGTCGTCGGTGAGCAGGATCGGGTCGCCGGTCGCGCTGGCGGACAGGGCGTCGGCGAAGTTCTCGCCGGTGGCGACCACGAACTTCCTGCCGTACGGGCGCACCGCGAGGTCGGCCCGGGCGATGTCAACGGCGGTCGCGAAGCGGTCCGGGCCGCCCAGGCGGCGCACGGGGTAGCCGAGGGCGGCCACGGCCTTCTCGACGGCCGGCGAGAGCGCCTGCGGGCCGCCGAGGAGGGTCACGACCGGGAGGTTGGGGCCCTGTGCCGGTCCCAGGACCCTGATGATCTCGGCCCGGACCGCCGCGTCGAGCGTGTTCGACGGGGTCAGCAGCAGCGGGGCGTTCTTGGCCAGGACGCTGCCGGCCAGGGCGTCGGCGTACTGGTCGGAGCGGGCCAGCAGCAGACCGGACGGGCGGCTGGCGGGCGTGCCCGGGTCGGGGAACTCGGCCTGGGAGACGGCCACCGCGGTGCCGGTCCGGTCCGGGCCGGCCAGCCGGGTCACGTGGGTGACGGCCTCCGGCCGGTAGGCGGGGACGCCGGGGCGGGTCGCCTCGATCGTCGCGGCGCCGCCGGTCACCGGGACCGACTCGACGTCCTTCGGGACGTCCGGGGCGCCGCTGCGGACGTCCAGCGCCTCATACGTGATCTTGTCGCCGTCCGGGGAGAAGGTCGGATGCTGCTTGTGCACGCTGATGTCGGTGGTGAGGATCCTCGGCTGCGAGGGCTTGAACGGGTCGCTCACGTCGACCACGGCGATCTGCTCGTCCGGGGTGATGAAGGCCACTGTCCTGCCGTCCGGGCCGACCGTGGGCTGCGTCCCGTCTGCGATCTTGTACTGCTGGCCCGGGGAGGCGTTGAGCAGGGACCGGATCTCCGGTGTCGATCCGCCGACCGGGGTCTCCTGGAAGACGTAGTTCGGGATGATGTTCCGGCCCGGCGCGGTCCGGTCCGGGATGTACACCGCGTCCGGGGCCGAGTACGACCCGCCGTCGTTCATGTCCCGGGCGTCGACGATCACCGAGCCGTCGCCGCCGCCGGAGGCGCTGTCGCCGTAGCCGTCGGACTCGGCGACCTTGATCGCGCCGGTGTGGCCGCCGACCGATTCGGCGAACGCGACGCCGAGGCCGTCGCCGCTCCAGGTCGGGCCGGAGATGACGATGCCCGGCCCGCCGTGCGCCAGGACCCGCGTCCCGGTTCCGTCCGGCAGCGCGGAGACCAGGTCCCCGGCGCCGTCCACGAAGGCCAGCCGGCTCCCGTCGGGCGCCCAGGTCGCATCGGTGACGGTGGTCGGAAAGGTGACGGGCCGGCCGGCGACCAGCACGGTCGAGGTGCCGTCACTGATCGTCAGCATGCTGCCGGCCGGGCCGGGGTTGACGGCGTGCGCGCTGGGCGCGGCCAGCCCGAAGGCCGGCAGCAGCGCGGACGACAGGATCGCGGACAGCGCGAGTGAACGCCGCCTTGGGTGCTTTGGCATGGACTCTCCCCAAGAACCATGAAATGTCCCGGAAATCGGGACTCGAATGGTGGGACCAGCGAGCCCTGATAAAGGTTGCCCTCAGCTCCGCCCGGCCGACCGGTGGTCCATCGCGGGCCCGAGCGCGGCGATGCCGATGATGGCGGCCGCTCCCGCGCCGAGTGCGCTCCACCACAGGAACGCCGGGCCGACGAGGGTGTAGACGGTGGTGCCGGCGGTGAGGGCCAGGAAGCGTGCCACGCCCCAGGTCCAGCTGAACGCACCCTGGTAGCGGCCTCGGGCGTCGGCGGGTGCGAGGTCGGCGATGAGGGCGCCGGGGATGCCGCCGACGGCGACCTCGCCGAGGGACCAGACGACGACGGTGGCCGCGTACATGGCCGGGCTGTGCGCGATGCCGGTGAGGGCGATGCCGAGCGCTATCAGGGTGCTGGCAACGAGGTAGACGGGCGTGCGGGGGAACCGGGCGAGGATCGTGGTGGCGACGGGCTGGAGCGCCACGATCAGGCCGGCGTTGACGACGGCGACCAGGCCCATGACCGAGGGCGATAGGCCGTCGGTGCGGATGCCCAGGGGGAGCGCGCTCTCGGTGAGGGAGTAGATGAAGAGTTGGACGCCCAGGAGCGGGAGGAGCTTGCGAACCAGGCGGTCGCGGAGGACGACGCCGTAACCGGAGCTGGAAGTACTGGAAGTACTGGAAGTACTGGAAGAACTGGAGGAATCCTCCGAAGCCGCTACCGCAACAGGTTCGGCTTCCGGGATCGCATCAGCCTCCTGAGAAGCGTTGCCGGGCAGTAGTACCGCCACGATCACCGCATACCCCAGCGAAGTCCCCGCATCGATGGCGAACAGCATCCAATACCCATGCGCCGCGAGATACCCGCCCAACACCCCCGCGACCGCCGTCCCGATGTTCACCGCCCACCCGATCAGCGCGAACGCCTCGCGCCGCCGCGCCGGCCCGACGCTGTCGGCCAGTGTCGCCGACGCGGCCGGCGACACCATCGTCGCCGTCGCGCTCAGCGTGATCGCGGCCAGGGCCATGGTCGCCACGTTCGGCGCCGCGAACAGCGCCCCCTGCGCCGCGGCCGTGCCGAGCAGGCCGGTCAGCATGGTCAGCTTGCGGCTGCCGCGGTCGGCGAGCCAGCCGCCGACCGCCGGGCCGACCAGGTTGCCGGCGCCGAGCGCGCCGAGGACGTAAGGGGTCTGCGACGAGGGGATGCCGCGGGAGCCGAGGAAGAACACCAGGAAGGGGCCGACCAGGAAGCCGATCCGGTTGACGACGGTGCCGGCGAACACGATCCAGATCGGCCGGGGGAAGCCGGCGAAGGCGGACAGCGGATTGCCGGGCCGTCCCGGGCGGGAACGTCGGGTGACGGCCGGCTCGCCGCACTGCGCGGGGCGGATGCTCGTGGTGGTCATGGCGCTCAGAGTGGCGGCGGGCCGCGATCATGCGACAATGATTCGGTCTCGCCCGAATCGAGGGGCGGGGGGTGGCGG
>NZ_JAAFYZ010000079.1 GCF_018274385.1 Catenulispora pinistramenti
GGCGGGGGACTGAGGCTGAGGCACGGTGGAGGCTTGGGCGGCGAGCGCCGGCGCGGGCGCGGCGAAGATCTGCGCATCCCGGGGCTGAGGCACGGCCGGAGCGGCGACCGCAGGCGCGGGAGTGGGTGCGGCGCTGCGGTGCGGTGCTGGCGGCTGGGCGACGGCGGCCGTCGTGGCAGCGGCGATCTCCCCCTGCGCCAGCGAACCAGTCCGGCGCGGCGAGAACAGCCCGGCGGGAACCGGGTGCGCGGAGATGTCAGCCTCGCCCGGTGTCGGTGTCGGTGTCGGTGTCGGTGTCGGTGTCGGTGCCGGTGTCGGTGCCGATGCCGGTGCCGGTGCCGGTGCCGCGATCTGCGCGGGAGCGGCCGCAGGAACCGGCGCTGCGACCTCGTTCTTCAGCGGCAGCCCGAAGAATCCGCGGTCGCCACTCGCCGCCGGTGCGATCTCCCGGTCCGCGGCCGTCGGCTGGGTCGGCAGCCCGAAGTAGCTCCGGTTCTCGTTCCCGAACGGGTTCCCCTGTTCCGGTGCCCCGCCGATCGCCAGCTGCTCTGGCGTCCCGGAGATGGCCATCGGTTCCGGCCAGGCGCTGAACCGCGTGGTGAGCGCGTGGCCGCTGGCTACCGGTGCCGCCGCGGTGGTGTCCTCGTAGGCGGGCGCGGAGTTCGCGTCGAGACCCTCGTCCACGACATCCACGACATCCACGACATCCACGACCTCCGCGACATCCACGACCTCCGCGAAGTCGAAGCCGTCCTCGTCCTCGTCTTCGTACTCGTCGTCCTCGTCGTCCTCGTCATCGAAGTCCGCCAGCGCCTTGTGCAGGTTCCCCATCGCCAGCTGTGCGGCGAGCTCCGACAGGGTGATCTCGCCGTGGAAGGTCTTCGTCAGTTCGTCGTCGGCGCTCAGCGGGCGGATCGGGGTGACCGGGAGGACCAGGCGGACCAGGGCGCCGCCCAGGGGGCCCTCGGCGAACTCGACCGCGCCGCCGGCCGCCTCTATGGTGCGGCGGACCACCGCCAGGCCCAGGCCGTGGCCGGCCGGGATGTTGCCGAAGCCGGGGCCGCTGTCGTCGACCTCGATCACGGCGCGTTCGCCCTCGGCGGTCTCGAAGCGGCGGACGGTCACCTGGACGCGGCCGGCGTCGCCGGCGGCGCGGGTGCCGTTGGACAGCACGTTGCCCAGCGCCCTCTTGAACAGCACCGGGTCCACCGTCACGTGCAGCGGGTCCTCGGCCGCGGCCAGGGCCAGGTCGCCGTCGAAGGTGGCCCGCCAGCGCTCCACGGACTCCGCGGCCAGGCTGGCCACGTTGCACGGGACCGGTTCGCCCAGGCCGTCCACGCCCTGCTTGGCGTCGTCCAGGAACTGGCGGACCGTCGAGGATATGTCCTCGGTCTGGGTCATGATCTCCTGGAGCACTTCCCGGACCCGCTCGGGCACGTCCGGCCGCAGCTCGGCGGCGGAGGCCAGCATCAGGATCGCGGCGACCGGCTGGCGCAGGTCGTGGCAGACCTCGCGGACCCGGTCCAGCGGGATCGCGGTGCCGCCGTCGGCGTACAGGACGGCGTCCCGGCGGTGCGAGCCGTGGTAACGCTCCAGCTCCGCCCCCGGGCCGGCAGCGGCCTGCCGGGTCTCGTGCTCGGCCGCTTCCTGGGCCCGCAGCTCGCGCAGGTCCAGCAGGACGGTCTCGTCGGTGCCGCGGATGTACGGGTCCTTCGATCCGGTGTCCCGGTCGGCCGGGCCCCGGCTGGCGGTGTCCGTGGTCGTGCTCACGATCGTCCCCCACCCTGGTTCCGGTCCCGGTCCGGCGCGCGGCGAAGGCGAATCGGACACTCGGCCCCCTCGGGCCGTCCGTCCGCGTAGCAGGCCACGCGTCTCCCCCTTGCCCCGGCCGCCGGGCGGAACCCGCGGCCAGCATCGACGTCACACCGGCGGGCCCCCACGACCCACCCGACCGGTCGCCCGGTCCGGCTCGAAGTCAGTTCCCGTCTAGGCGGAGAGTGAGAACCACTCATCCTCTAGACGGAGACGTTCCTCATGCAACTCGCGTAGCTTAGCGTCCGCATCGGCCGCCGCGAGATAGTCTCCCCCAATCCGCGACAGTTCGTCATGCAGACCGGCCTCCAGCTCCGCGATCTTGTCCAGGCGCCGCTCGATGCGGGCCAGTTCCTTCTTCACGGCCCGGTCTTCGCGCGAGCCCGCACCACTGCTCGTCTGGTTTGACGGCTGGGCGGGGGCTTTGGTTGTGCGGGAGTTGGAAACCTCCGCGGCGCGCTGCTCGCGGTACGTCAGGTACTCATCGACTCCGCCCGGGAGCAGCCGGACTCGGCCGTCGCCGTACAGCGCGGCGACCCGGTCGGTGGTGCGCTCCAGGAAGTAGCGGTCGTGGCTGACCACCAGCAGGCTGCCCGGCCAGCCGTCCAGGATGTCCTCAAAAGCGGTGAGGGTGTCGATGTCCAGGTCGTTGGTGGGCTCGTCCAGCAGCAGCACGTTCGGGGCGTCCATCAGCAGCCTGAGCAGCTGGAGCCGGCGCCGCTCGCCGCCGGACAGGTCGCCGACCCGGGTCCACTGCTTCTCGCCGGCGAAGCCGAACCGCTCCAGCAGCTGCCCGGCGGTCAGGGTCTTGCCCCTGCCGATCTCGACCGAGGAGTGGACCTTCTCGACCGCCTCCAGCACCCGCCAGGTCGGGTCGATCTCGGCCACCTCCTGCGACAGGTGCGCGGGCTTGACGGTGACGCCGGTGACGACCCGTCCCGAATCCGGCTGCGCCTCGCCGAGCAGCAGCCGGACCAGCGAGGACTTGCCGGAGCCGTTGACGCCGATCAGGCCCAGCCGCTCGCCGGGGCCGAGCTGCCAGGTCACGTGCTGGAGCAACTGCTTCTGCTCGGCACCCTCGCCGACGGCGTAGGACACGTCCTCCAACTCATAGACGGTCCGGCCGAGCCGGCTGGTCGCGAACTTCTGCAGCTCCGTGCTGTCCCGGGCCGGCGGCTCGGCGGCGATCAGCTCGTTCGCCGCCTCGATCCGGAACTTCGGCTTGCTGGTCCGGGCCGGGGCCCCGCGCCGCAGCCAGGCCAGTTCCTTGCGCAGCAGGTTCTGTTTGCGGTCCCACTCGGCGTCGGCCTGCCGCTGCCGCTCGGCGCGGGCCAGGACGTAGGCCGAGTAGCCGCCGTCGTAGTCCAGGACCTGGCCGTTGACGACCTCCCAGGTCCGGGTGGTGACGGCGTCCAGGAACCAGCGGTCGTGGGTGACGGTGAGCAGCGCGGGCTTGGCGGTGGCCAGATGCCGGGCCAGCCAGGCGATGCCCTCGACGTCCAGGTGGTTGGTGGGCTCGTCGAGCAGCAGCAGGTCGTGCTCGTTGATCAGCGCCTTGGCCAGCGCCACCCGCCGCCGCTCGCCACCGGACAGCGGGCCGATCCGGGTGTCCATGCCATCGGGGAAGTTGGGGAAGTCGGTACCGCCGAACAGGCCGGTGATGACGTCGCGCACCCGGGCGTCGGCCAGCCAGTCGTGGTCGGGCCGGTCGGCGACCAACTCGTGCCGGATGGTCGCGCTCGGGTCCAGGGTGTCGTGCTGCCCGACGAAGGCGATCCGCAGCCCGCCGGTATGGGTGACGCGCCCGGAGTCCGGTTCGTCCAGTTTCGCCAGCACCCGCAGCAAGGTCGACTTGCCGCCGCCGTTCCGGCCGACCACGCCGATCCGGTCGCCCTCGGACAGGCCGAGGGAGACCTCGTCGAGGAGGGTGCGGGCGGTGTAGGCCTTGGAGACGTTCTCTAGGTTGACCAGGTTGACAGCTTGGGGTGCCATTCCGACAACGCTACCGGGTGGCGGCGGGGGCGGTGCTCAGACGTCCGTGAGATCGATCTCGGCTACAGGCCGAAGACCGCACGCAAGGCCTCGTCGACCTTGGCCATGTCGGCTTCGTCGACGGAGCCGAGCCGTCGGGCGCCGGCGGCCGGGTCGAAACGGGAGGCGCGCATCTGGGCCAGGTTGAGGGCGAACGCGCTGGCCGGGACCGGCTGCTTGAGCTCGACCGACAGCACGGTGTCCGGGTACTGCCCGGCCGGGTGCAGGACGACGGCGACCGCGGCGCCTAAGGCGGAGACCTCGTTGATGGACACCACCAGGACGCGTGGCCCGTCGCCGGCGGTATCCCAGACCTCGGCCCGCCTCACGTGGCATCCCCGAGGCCATCGGGCATCAGGACGTCGTACTCGGACAGCGTCGCGATCGCCTCGGTGATCTCGTCGCGGCGCACCTGGGCTTCGGCGGCGCGGTTGAGATAGGCGGTGACATTGCCGCCGGCATTGCGCTCTATCCGCGAGGCGAGGTCGATCGGGAACGTGACCGTGATCCGCTTGTACGTCTCTTTCGTCGCCATATCCGACAGCATAGAGCACATCAGATTTGATGCGTAGCCGCGCAGCAGAATCCGCGCATGCCGCGGCGGATCTAAGTGCTTGAGGCGGCTTGTTCCAGGACCAGGTTCAGCAGCCGCCCCGCCCCCGCCTTATCCAGCGGATTGTTCCCGTTCCCGCACTTCGGCGACTGCACGCACGAAGGGCATCCCTCCAGGCACTCGCACGCCGCGATCACGTCCCGGGTCGCGGTCAGCCACGCGGCCGCCGAGCCGTACGCGCGCTCGGCGAAGCCGGCGCCGCCGGGGTGGCCGTCGTAGACGAACACGGTGAGGCGTTCGGTGTCGGGGTGCATCGGCATCGAGACGCCGCCGATGTCCCAGCGGTCGCAGGGGGTGAACAGGGGGAGCAGGCCGATGGAGGCGTGTTCGGCGGCGTGGGCGGCGCCGGCGCTCATCGCCGTGTCGAGTTCGGCGTCGCGCAGGGCCCCGGGGTCGACGGTCCACCAGACGGCGCGGGTGCGGAGGATGCGTTCGGGGAGGTCGAGGGGTTTGGTCTCGATGATCTGGCCGGTGCCGGCCTTGCGCTTCAGGTAGGAGACCACCTGAGTGCTCACCTCGACCGAGCCGAAGTGCAGGGAGGCGTCGCCCCAGTCCTGGGTCTGCTCGGTCTCCAGGATGGTCACCTGGACCACGTCCCGGGCCATGGTCGTGTAGTCCGGGTTGGCGCGGTGGACCAGCGCTATGTTCTGCTCCAGGTTCAGCTTGTCCACGAGGTAGGTGTGGCCCTGGTGCAGGTACACGGCGCCGTCGTGGACTGTGGAGTGGGACGCGCCCTCGTCCACGGTTCCCAGCAGTCGCCCGGTCTTGTCTTCCACGATCCGTACCGAGGGCCCGCCTGTGCCGCGCAGGTCGGTCAGCGCGGAGGGGCGCTCGCGGCGGGTCCAGTACCAGCCGGTGGGGCGGCGCCGGAGGTATTCGCGGCGGGTGAGGTCCGTCAGGAGGGCTTCGGCGGTGGGGCCGAACAACGACAGGTCGGAATCCGTAATAGGGAGTTCTGCAGCGGCCGCGCATAGATGCGGCGCTAGTACGTAGGGGTTGTCCGGGTCCAGGACCGCGGCCTCGACCGGGCGGTCGAAGATCGACTCCGAGTGGTGCACCAGGTAGGTGTCCAGCGGGTCGTCGCGGGCGATGAGGACCGCCAGTGCACCCTGCCCGGCCCGCCCGGCGCGCCCCGCCTGTTGCCACAGAGAGGCCCGCGTACCGGGGAACCCGGCCATCAAGACAGCATCGAGCCCTGCCACGTCCACGCCGAGCTCCAGGGCCGTCGTGGCGGCCAGTCCGACGAGCGCGCCGTCCAGGGTCGGGTCCATGTGCAGCGCGGCTTCCAGGGCGCGGCGTTCGGTCTTCAGGTAGCCGCCGCGGTAAGCCGCGATCCGCTTCCCGTATCCCCTATGGCGTTCCTCCAGGTAGTCCCGCGTTTGCATGGACACCTGTTCGGCGCCGCGCCGGGACCGGGTGAAGACGACTGTGCGGACGTCGTCCAGGACCAAGTCGGTCAGCAAGTCCGCGGCTTCGGCGGTGGCAGAGCGCCGGACCGGCGCTCCCCGCTCCCCGATGAAGGTCGTTAGAGGAGGTTCCCAGAGGGCGAACACTAAAGGGCCGCGCGGGGAGGAGTCGTCTGTAACCGCGGACACGTCTAGCCCGGTGAGTCGGGACGCCGAGATGGCCGGGTCGGCGGTGGTGGCTGACGCCAGTATGAAGGTCGGACTGGAGCCGTAGCGGGCGCAGATGCGCCGCAACCGGCGCAGAACGGCCGCCACATGTGACCCGAAGACACCTTTATAGGTGTGGCACTCATCGATGACGACATAACGCAGCTTCCGGAGGAACAGCGCCCAGCGGGCGTGTCCTGGGAGGAGCGAGTAGTGCAACATGTCCGGGTTGCTCAGGACGTAGTTCGCATGCTGACGGACCCAGTCGCGGGCCTCGCCGTCCGTGTCGCCGTCCAGCAGGCCGGCCCGGACGCCCGGTACGTCCAAACGAGTGAGACGCCTGAGTTGGTCCGCGGCCAGGGCCTTGGTGGGCGCCAGGTACAGCGTGGTGCCCGCGTTCTCGCGGATCGCGGTCAGGGCCGGGAGTTGGAAGCCCATCGACTTGCCGGAGGCGGTGCCCGTGGCGAGGGTCACATGGCGGCCCTCGCGCGCCGCCTCGGCCGCCTCGACCTGGTGCCGCCACGGCCGGGGTACCCCGCCGCGTTCGCGGAACCCGTGCACCACGGCTTCGTCGACCCACTCCGGCCACTCGGCGTGCTCGGCGTCCTGGGCCGGCACCACGCGCACATGCGTCACACGTTCCGCGCGAGACGCGGGAACCGAGATCAGTCTCTCCAGCGTTTCATGGTGAGGACGAGGACCGGCGATCGTGCCGGATTCCGGGATGGCGCCATCCGGCGCGGGCTCTGGTGTGGACACACCACCCGTGCCGGGGTTTTGCTGGTAAGGAGGAGTCGGCGACATCGCAGTCCAGTATCCGGTAGCCCGGCCCCTTGTATGCCCGACTTCACCAGACGGGATCCGAACCACCATCCGACACGACATGGACCACGACATGGACTCCGGCGGCGCGGCGCCCCCGCCTCCCCCGGATCGGGCCCGGCCTGACGCACCATTAGAGGGCACTTGACGCGAATCGTGGCCGAGTGTCACCCCGAGGTGATTGACTGTGCTCAAGCCCTGACCCGGGTGAAGCTGTACTTTGTGTTGCCGAGGACACACCTTTTCTCACCCCCGCCGCGGCGGGAAGGCACCGATTTTGGAGGCCGACAGTGGACCTGAAGCTGGAGACGCGAGACGAGAACGGCCGGACGATCGTCAAGGTCGGCGGGGAGATCGACGTGTACACCGCCCCCAAGCTCCGGGAACAGCTGGTCGAGCTGGTCGGTGCCGGGAAGTACCACCTGATCGTGGACATGGAGGACGTGGACTTCCTGGACTCCACCGGGCTGGGCGTCCTGGTCGGCGGGCTCAAGCGGGTCCGGGCGCACGACGGTTCGCTGCGCCTGGTCTGCACCCAGGAGCGGATCCTGAAGATCTTCCGGATCACCGGGCTGACCAAGGTGTTCCCGATCAGCGACAGCGTGGAGCAGGCCGTCACCGCCGTCGACTAGCGGTCCGGCGGCGGGCCCGCGTCCGGCACAGCGCCGCGTGGTCCCGCCGCGCCGCGCCGGCGGGTCCGCCGGCCGGTCGTCCCATCCCGCACTTGTTCCTAAGGGGTCTGCCAACATGGATGCGCAATCGTCGGCCGTCGGCACGGTGGCCAAGACGGAGAGCGCCACGGCCGTTCTGCTGCGGTTCACTCCGCAGCCCGAGCACGTCAGGACCGCGCGCCTGGTCGCGGTCGCCCACGCCCGCCGGGTCGGGGTGGAGGCCGGTCTGCTGGACGAGGTGCGCCTCGCCGTCGGCGAGGCCTGTTCCCGGGCTGTCGGCCTGCACCAGCGGCACTGCCCCGGCGAGCCGGTGGTGGTGGTGCTGGACGCGATCGACGAATCCGGCTCCGGCCTGGTCGCCGACCGGTTCGTGGTGACGGTGGCCGACAAGGTCTCCGGCGCCGTGCCCGCCCCGCGCGCCGGGGCCGGCGCCGGCGTGGCCGAGGGTGCCGAGGGCGAGGCCGTCGCCGAGAGCGGGCCCGCGGCCGAGGTCGCCGAGGACGAGGACGAAGACCTCGACGACGCCGAGATGGGGTTGGCGGTCCTGACCGGACTGGTCGACGATCTCGACATCACCTCCGGCCCGGACGGCGGCTCGGTGCGTATGGGATGGCCCGTCAAGGATTTCTGAACACTTGTTGGAAGGGGCCGGATCGCAGTGTCCGAGTAGCCCCGTTCCAGCCTCTCGCGGCGGGGCGTCACCACCCATGGGCGTCCCGCCGATTTTCGGGTATCAGCCCTCATCAAGAGCCACTTGCATTCACCAAACCGAGTGAAAAGTGTCCTTCATCACATAGCGATCCGTGAGGTCGGCGAAACGATCTGTTGACCGACCTCGTCCTTTCGCGCGTAGACTCCCCTGCCATTGGCTGTGATCTGAGTTACAGCGTCGGAGTTACAGCGTCGGAATACGGATCGTCACAGTGGAGGACGTATGCCGCTAATCGCGGACAGCGGCTCGACGGTGATCCCTTTGGCCGGGGGCAACCTCGCCTGGATCTTCGTGGTGGCCGTGATCGCCCTAGGTGCGCTCGGCGTCGCCGGCATCCTTGCTAAAGAGGTGCTGGCGGCCAGTGAGGGCACAGAGAACATGAAACGCATCGCGGCAGCGGTGCAAGAAGGCGCGTCCGCGTACCTCGCGCGGCAGTTCCGTACGCTGGCGATCTTCGCGGCCGTGGCCTTCTTCCTGCTGCTGGCGCTGCCCGCCGACGACTGGTCGCAGCGCATCGGCCGCTCGGTCTTCTTCCTGGTCGGAGCCGCCTTCTCGGCGACCACCGGGTATGTCGGCATGTGGCTGGCGGTGCGCGCGAACGTGCGGGTGGCCGCGGCGGCGAACGAGTCCGGCTCGCCGCGGGCGATGCGGATCGCGTTCCGCACCGGCGGCGTGGTCGGCATGTTCACCGTCGGCCTGGGCCTGTTCGGTGCCGCCCTGGTGGTGCTCATCTACAAGGGCAACGCCCCGAACGTGCTGGAGGGCTTCGGCTTCGGCGCGGCCATGCTGGCCATGTTCATGCGCGTCGGCGGCGGCATCTTCACCAAGGCCGCCGACGTCGGCGCGGACCTGGTCGGCAAGATCGAGCAGAACATCCCCGAGGACGACCCGCGCAACGCCGCGACCATCGCGGACAACGTCGGCGACAACGTCGGCGACTGCGCGGGCATGGCCGCGGACCTGTTCGAGTCCTACGCGGTGATGCTGGTCGCGGCGCTGATCCTGGGCAAGCTCGCCTTCGGCACCCAGGGCCTGGTGTTCCCGCTGCTGGTGCCGGCGCTCGGCGTGATCACCGCGGTGATCGGCATCTTCGCGGTGTCCCCGCGCACCGGGGACAAGAACGCAATGGCGGCGATCAACCGCGGCTTCTTCATCAGCGCCGTCGTGGCGGTGGTCCTGGTGGCGATCGCGGCGTTCACCTATCTGCCCAGCAAGATCTCCTCGCTGGACCACGTCGATCCCAGTGTGCTGGCCGACGCCGCCACCAAGGACCCGCGCCTGATCGCGCTGGGAGCGGTGGTGATCGGCATCGTCGTGGCCGCCGTCATCCAGGTCCTGACCGGGTACTTCACCGAGACCACCCGGCGTCCGGTGCAGGACATCGGCAAGACCTCGCTGACCGGGCCGGCGACAGTGGTCCTGGCCGGCATCGGCATCGGCCTGGAGTCCGCGGTCTACTCGGCGCTGCTGATCGGCGGCGGCGTGTTCCTGGCGTACCTGCTCGGCGGCGCCTCGCTGACGCTGTCGCTGTTCGCGGTGGCCATGGCCGGCACCGGCCTGCTGACCACGGTCGGCGTCATCGTGGCGATGGACACCTTCGGGCCGGTCTCGGACAACGCGCAGGGCATCGCGGAGATGTCCGGCGACGTCGGCGAGGAGGGCGCGAAGGTGCTGACCTCGCTGGACGCGGTCGGCAACACCACCAAGGCGATCACCAAGGGCATCGCGATCGCGACCGCCGTGCTGGCCGCGACCGCGCTGTTCGGGTCGTTCACCCAGAAGATCACCGAGACCGTCGGCAAGGTCCACAGTCCCAAGCTGGGCAGCGTGGAGCAGTCCTTGCAGTTCAACGGCGTCCTCAACGTCGGCGACCCGCGCAACCTGTTCGGTCTGATCATCGGCGCGGCCGTGGTGTTCCTGTTCTCGGCCCTGGCGATCAACGCCGTGTCCCGGGCGGCCGGCGCGGTCGTGTACGAGGTCCGCCGCCAGTTCCGGGAGATCCCCGGGATCATGGAGGGCACCGGCCGGCCCGAGTACGGCCGGGTGGTGGACATCGTCACCACCGACTCGCTGCGCGAGCTGGTCACCCCGGGCCTGCTGGCGGTGATGGCGCCGATCGCGGTCGGCTTCACCCTCGGCGTCGGCGCGCTGGGCTCCTACCTGGCCGGCACGATCGGCGCCGGCGTCCTGATGGCGGTCTTCCTGTCGAACTCCGGCGGGGCCTGGGACAACGCCAAGAAGCTGGTCGAGGACGGCAACTTCGGCGGCAAGGGCTCCGAGGCGCACACCGCGACCATCGTCGGCGACACCATCGGCGACCCGTTCAAGGACACCGCCGGCCCCGCGATCAACCCGCTGATCAAGGTGATGAACCTGGTCAGCCTCCTGATCGCGCCGGCCGTGGTGCAGCTGTCGATCGGCACCTCGGCCAATGCCGGGGTCCGCGCCCTGATCGCGATCGTGGCCCTGCTGATCATCGTCGCGGCGGTGTGGAACAGCAAGCGCAAGTCGATCGCCGTGTCCGACTCCAACTCCGACTCGAGCTCCGCGGTGGGCTCCGGCCCCTCCGCGGCGGTCGAGGGCCCGGCGGGCGCGCCCGGCGCGCCGCGGAGCGGGGACGAGGACACGTCGATGGAGGCTTCGGCGCAGTCGATCTGAGCGGTCTTCCGGGAGTTCTCTCCTATTAAAGGGGCGCCCTCGGCCTTCGGGTCGGGGGCGCCCCTTTTGTGCGCTCTGTGACGTTACTGATACACTGCAACTTGTTAGCAAGACCTGCTGAGTGAGTGCAAGGAGATCGCAATGGCCATGAAGACCATTGGGTTCGCGGTGTCGGAGAAGGATCTGGCGGCGCTCGACGAGTTGGCCGAGTACTTCGCCGACGGGAACCGTTCGGCCTACTTGCGCCAGACGATAAAGATCATGAAGTCGGTCAAGCACGCTGAGGAACTGCGGAAGATTCAGGCGTATGGCGCGCAGAGGTCGGCCGAGTCGGGGATCACCGTGGATGACATCACGACCATCTGTAGACGAGTGCTCAAGGGGCGCGAGTGACTGCGCCAGTTTCCGTCGTTTATGACGTTAATGTGCTGGTCGGTGCAGTGGCTGTGGGGAACAACCCGTTCCGGACATGGCCCTCGCCCCCTCCGACTTCCAGTAACCCGTTCGCCGACTGCCTCGGCATCGCGGTGGATGCCGAAGAGTTCGGGCTCTGGCTGTCGCCTCATATCCTCATCAACACGGGGAGGGTCATCGCGCAGCAGCTCAAGTGGAGTGCGGACATGGTCGAGGTCTATCTCAATGAGCTCGCCGGCATTGCCGAGGACAGTGGTGCCGGTGTCATCGAGCCGGAGGTGACTGTCACCGACTGCCCCGACTGGGAGGACAACCAGATCCTCGCCCTCGCCGCCGACGTCGGAGCGATACTGATCGTCTCCGACGACGTCGATCTCACGTCTATGTCTCCGTGGCACGGAACCCCGATCCTCCGCCCGAGGGAGTTCGTCGCCCGCGTCGACGGGATACGGCGTCACAACCGTTCGGGTCGCTGATCGCGCGCCCTCGGCCGTCGGGTCGGGGGCGCTTCGCGTTTCCCGGGACAATGGACCCATGGAGAAGCTGCGCGAAGCCCTGATCAAGGCCGACTACACCGTGGACGGCGTCCTGGAAGTGCTCGGCCCGCTCGCCTACTCGGCGCTGGCCCGGAGCGAGAGCGTTCCGGCGTTGCGCGCGACGACCGGGGGTTCGCCGGTGGAGACGCTGGTGCGGCTCTTCCTGCTTCAGCAGCCGGTGGATCGGAAGGCGGCGGAGGCGGCGTTGCCGGTGGCGGAGTCGTTGGCCGCTGAGCTTGTCGAGGTGGACGGGGATCAGGTGCGGGCCGCGATCGACATCCGGCCTTATGGCGACGATGACGGGCATGACTGGTACCTGGTCTCCGACCTGTCCGGCGGTCTTCATGCGCAGGGGCAGGGGCACCCGGTGCGGGAGGATCACGTGCTGGGGGTCGGTGGGGCCTCCACCACGCTGGCGCAGCTCACCATCCGGGACCAGTTCGGCTCCGCGCTCGACGTCGGGACCGGCGGCGGGGTGCAGGCGCTGCATTTGGCGACGCACGTCGACCGGGTGGTGGGTACCGATCGGAATCCGCGGGCGCTCAAGTTGGCGCGGCTGACTCAGCAGCTCTCCGGCGTTGGGCCGTTCGATCTGCGGGAAGGTTCCTTGTTCGAGCCGGTTCAGGGGGAGAAGTTCGATCTGATCGTCTCCAATCCGCCGTTCGTCATCTCACCTGACAATGCCGCGCAGGGTGGCCGCTTCGTCTACCGCGACTCGGGGTTGCCGGCCGATGAGGTGTGCCGCCAGTTGATCAGTAATGCGCACCGGCACCTGGCCGAGAACGGCTGGTGCCAGGTGCTGGCCAACTGGCTGCACGTGGACGGCGTGGACTGGCGCGAGCGGGTGGCCGGGTGGGTGCGGGAGACCGGCTGTGACGCGTGGGTGGTGCAGCGGGAGGCGCAGGACCCGGCTGAGTACGTAGAGCTGTGGCTGCGGGACTCCGGCGAGTACGGGACCCCGGACTACCTGCGCCGCTATGACGCCTGGCTGGACTACTTCGAGCAGAACCGGGTCAACGCCATCGGGTTCGGCTGGATCACCCTGCACAACGCCGGCGCCGAGCACCCGCTGCTGCGGCTGGAGGAGATCTCGCACCCGGTGGAGCAGCCGCTCGGCCCGCACATCCCCAGCTGGTTCGCGCGGCACGACTTCCTGCGGGACGTCGACGACGACGCGCTCATGCACCGCAAGCTGGCCGTGGCGCCGGACGTGCGCTGGGAACAGCTGGCGCGGCCGACGTACGAGGGCGGCAGCGGGTGGGGCACGGACTCCTCGCGGCTGAGCCAGCAGGAGGGCTTCCTGCGCTCTGCGGACATCGACCCGGTCGGGGCGGCCGTGGTGGGCGCCTCCGACGGTGAGACCCCGCTGGGGGAAATTCTGGACGCTGTGGGCGAACGCTACGGAATCGACGGCCAGAACCTGCGGACCGGAGCGGTCGAGGCCATCCGGGGGCTGGTCGAGGACGGATATCTGTTCCCCGTCGCATAGCGCACACTCGGCGCTGTCATCAGGGTCTATCCCCTCAACACCGGTTGTCCCGCGTCACATCCGTCCCGTCTCTGGCGTTTTCCGGTTCCGTCCTATACGCCAGTTCGGGTTAACGTTCGGTTGTACGCCGACCATTCAAGACAACGAGTAGGACACAGTAGACAGCGCGGAGACGTACGGCTGAGGTACGGTCACTCTCCGTTGGTGTCGCGGTTTCCGAACCACGTGTCGTACCGCGGTGTGCGGGGTACGCCCAAGCGCGTATCCCTTGGGGCTAGAAGCTGGGAAGCAGAGGTAACGGTGGCAGGCAAGGGTTCAGCGGACTCGGGCGCGGCGACTCGCCGGCTGGTCATCGTCGAGTCGCCGGCCAAGGCGAAGACGATCAAGGGCTACCTCGGCCCGGGCTACACCGTGGAGGCCTCAGTGGGCCACATCCGCGACCTGCCGGCCGGGGCCGACGAGGTGCCCGAGAAGTACAAGGGCACCTCGATGGGTCGGCTCGGCGTGGACGTGGACGGCGACTTCGAGCCGCTGTACCTGGTCAACGCCGACAAGCGGAAGCAGGTCGCCAAGCTCAAGGACTTGCTCAAGGAAGCCGACGAACTCCTGCTCGCCACCGACGAGGACCGCGAGGGCGAGGCGATCGCCTGGCACCTGCAGGAAGTGCTCAAGCCCAAGGTCCCCGCCAAGCGCATGGTCTTCCACGAGATCACCCGCGAGGCGATCCAGGAGGCCGCCCGCAACACCCGCGACATCGACATGCCGCTGGTCGACGCGCAGGAGACCCGGCGCATCCTGGACCGGCTCTACGGCTACGAGGTCTCCCCGGTGCTGTGGAAGAAGGTCCGCACCGGGCTGTCCGCGGGCCGGGTGCAGTCGGTGGCCACCCGCATGGTCGTGGATCGGGAGCGGGAGCGCATCGCGTTCACCGCCGCCGAGTACTGGGACCTGAACGGCGTCTTCGAGACGCTGAAGGCCGGCAGCCCGGACGACCCGCGCACGATGGCCGCCCGGCTGGCGTCCGTCGACGGCAAGCGGGTCGCCTCCGGCCGGGACTTCGGCCCGGACGGCCGGCTCAAGCCGAACAGCCAGAACGTCGCCCACCTGACCGAGGTCACCGCCAAGGCGCTGGCCGCCGCGCTGCGGGACGCCGACTTCAGCGTCCGCGGCGTGGAGCGCAAGCCGTACCGGCGCTCGCCCTACGCGCCGTTCCGGACCACCACGATGCAGCAGGAGGCCAGCCGCAAGCTCGGCATGGACTCCAAGCGCGCCATGCGGGTCGCGCAGAGCCTGTATGAGAACGGCTACATCACCTATATGCGTACCGACAGCATCACGCTGTCGGACACCGCGCTGAACGCCGCGCGGACCCAGGTGCGCGAGCTGTACGGCGCCGACTACCTGCCGGACGTGCCGCGCCGCTACGACTCCAAGGTGAAGAACGCGCAGGAGGCGCACGAGGCGATCCGGCCCTCCGGCGACACCTTCCGCACGCCGGCGCAGACCGGCCTGAAGGGCGACGAGTTCCGGCTCTACGAGCTGATCTGGATGCGCACCGTCGCCTCCCAGATGAAGGACGCCACCGGGCACACGGTGACCGTGAAGGTCGGCGGCGCCGCCTCCGACGGCCGGGACGTGGAGTTCAGCGCCAGCGGCCGCATCATCTCCTTCCACGGCTTCCTGAAGGCCTACGTGGAGGGCACCGACGACCCGGACGCCGCGCTGGACGACTCCGAGCAGCGGCTGCCCGCGGTGGCCGAGGGCGACGCGCTGACCACCACCAAGGTCACCGCGGACGGGCACTCGACCAAACCGCCGGCCCGGTTCACCGAGGCCTCGCTGATCAAGGACATGGAAGAGCGCGAGATCGGCCGGCCCTCGACGTACTCGACGATCCTCGGCACGATCCTGGACCGCGGCTACGTGTTCAAGAAGGGCACGGCGCTGGTCCCGTCCTACATCGCTTTCGCGGTGGTCGGGCTGCTGGAGAACCACTTCGGCGACCTGGTGAACTACGAGTTCACCGCGCGCATGGAGGACGACCTGGACCGGATCGCGCGCGGCGAGGCCCAGCGGGTGCCGTGGCTGCGGCGCTTCTACTTCGGCCCGACCGAGGCCGAGACCGCGGCCGCCGGTCCCCGGGGCGGCGACAACGGCGCGGTGTTCGACCACCTCGGCGGACTGAAGGACCTGGTCACCGACCTGGGCAACATCGACGCCCGGGAGGTGAACTCGTTCCCGGTCGGCAACGACGGGATCATCCTGCGCGTCGGCCGCTTCGGCCCGTACATCGAGCGCAACCTGGAGGACGGGACCCAGCAGCGTGCCTCGGTCCCCGACGACCTGCCGCCGGACGAGCTGACCGAGGCCTTCGCCGAGGAGCTGTTCCTGCTCCCCAGCGGCGACCGCGAACTGGGCAAGGACCCGTCGACCGGCTTCGAGGTCGTGGCCAAGGCCGGACGCTTCGGCCCGTACGTCACCGAGATCCTGCCCGAGGGCACCCCGACCCGCGGCAAGAACGCGGTCAAGGCCCGCACCGGCTCCCTGTTCAAGAACATGGGCCTGGACACGGTGACGCTGGAGGAGGCGCTGCAGCTGCTCTCGCTCCCGCGCGTCGTCGGCGCCGACCCGGAGTCCGGCGAGGAGATCACGGTGCAGAACGGGCGGTACGGGCCGTACCTGAAGAAGGGTGCGGACTCCCGCTCGATCACCTCCGAGGAGGAGATCTTCACGATCACCCTCGAAGAGGCGCTGGAGATCTACAAGCAGCCGAAGGCCCGGGGCCGGGGCGCGGCCAAGCCGCCGCTGCGCGAGCTGGGGCCGGACCCGGTGTCGGGGAAGCAGATCGTGATCAAGTCGGGCTTCTACGGCGAGTACCTGACCGACGGCGAGACCAACGTGACGATTCCCAAGAGCGAGACCGTCGAGGGGATCACGCCGCAGAAGGCCTTCGAGCTGCTGGCCGAGAAGCGGGCCAAGGGGCCGGCGAAGAAGACGGCCAAGAAGGCGCCGGCGAAGAAGACCGCCGCGAAGAAGACGGCGGCTTCGGGGACGAAGACGGCGAAGGCCACGGCGGCCAAGAAGACGACGGCCAAGAAGACGACGGCTAAGAAGGCGGCTGGGTCGGCGGCCAAGTAGGCGGCGGGTGGAGCCGGCCGGTTCGGTCGGCTTCGCTCGTCCGAGTGAAGAAGAGCCTTGATCACAGTGAGGCCGGGTAGCGAAGCGGAGATCGTTCACAAGATCGAAGCATGAGCGTGGCCTGGCCGAGCTGGAGCATGCCTCCGATCGACGGTTTCACCTCCGCGGCCCTTCGACTTCGTATCGGCATCGACTTCACCACGATGCGCGACTACCGCTGATCGATCAACTTGGCGCGTTCGGCCGACCCGGAGTGGGGCGGACCGGCCATAATGGCGCGCATGAGTTCGAGCACGCACCCGATCCACGGCGTCCACATCCGCGAGGCGGTGGCCGGGGACGCCGAGGACATCGGGCGGGTGCGGCACGCCTCGTGGCAGGTGGCCTATTCGGGGTTGATGCCGGCCGACTATCTGGCCGGGCTGTCGGTGGACGGGTTCGTGCTCAGTGCGCGGCGGATGCTGGCCGACCGGGCGGCGCACCGGGTGGAGGTGCTGGTCGCCGAGGTCGGCGGGGTGGTGTCCGGGTTCGCGTCGGTGGGCCCCAGCCGGGACGCCGATCTGGCCGACGGGTCGGCCGAGGGCAGCGTGGGGGAGCTGTACGCCATATACCTCGATCCGGCGATCTGGCGGCTCGGGATCGGGGCCCGGTTGCAGGAGATCGCGCTGGAGCGGCTGCGGGCCCAGGGGTACGCCGAGGCGACGTTGTGGGTGCTGGCCACCAACAGCGCGTCGCGGGCGTTCTACGAGCACACCGGGTGGCGGCACGTCGGCGGGGTCTCCGGGTTCGAGGCCGGGACCGAGGTGCTGGACGAGACCCGGTACCGCAGAACTTTGTGATCTTCTCCGGCGCCGGGTCCCTCGTTCGGTGGAAACCGCCGACCGTCTGACCACGCTCCCCGCGATACGTCCTTTTTGTGATGAAGTATTGCCGATGGTGATGGGTAGCTCATCCCACAGCCATTCGGACACTCACCCACTCGGGCGGCGCGGAAGGAGTTCGGCATGCGGGGACGCGGGAACGGCCGGCGGGCGACGCTCGTGACGGCCACGGTCCTGGCCGCCGTGCTGCTCAGCACCGTGGCGTATGCCGACCCGAGCACGCCGGTGATCCCCGGACAGGGGGACATCGACCGGGCGAAGGCCGACGTCCGCGACCGGCAGTCGGCGGCCGACCGGATCCAGGCCGCCCTGGACGCCGCCGACGGCCGCCTGCGGTCCCTGCAGGCGAGCGCGGGGCTGGCGGCGGAGGCGTACGACACAGCCGTGGCACAGGCGGCGACAGCGGCGCAGGCGGCCGACGCGGCCCGCACCGCCGCGGCCGCGGCGCTGGACGCGCAGCACCAGGCCGAGCAGCGGCTCGGGGCGTTCGCGGCCGAGACCTACCGCCAGGGCCCGGACATGGCGGCCGCGCTGACGCTGCTGCACGCCGGCTCGCTGCACGACTTCGCGGTCCAGCGGCAGGCCCTGGCGAACCACGACGCGGCCGAGGCGCTGGCCGTGGCCGACGCCCGGCAGGCCACGAAGGCCGCGGCGGCGGCGGGTCAGCAGGCTGACCGCACGGCCGCGGACCAGCGGCGCGCGCAGGCGCGGGCGCAGAGCGCGCTGGACGCGGCGCGGGCGGCGGCGGCCGGCGCGCAGAGGCAGCTGGCCGGGATCCAGGCGCAGCGCGATGGGCTGGTGCGGGAGTTGGCGGCGGCGCAGGGCGTCGAGGTCGGGCTGGAGCAGCAGCGGCAGACCGGGCTGGCGGAGGTGGCCGCGCAACAGGCGGCTGCCGCAGCCGCGGCGCGGTCGGCAGCCGCGGCGGCGGCGAGCGGGGCGTCGCAGGCGCGGGCGCAGGCAGTGGCTGGTGGCGGCGGTGGCGCCTTGTCGGCGCCGAGCGCCGGGCTGGAGGGCCCCGTGCCATCCGCCGACGGCGCCGTCCGCCTGATGCTGAACTACATCTACGCGCAGCTCGGCAAGCCCTACGTCTGGGGCGGCGCGGGCCCGGACGTGTTCGACTGCTCAGGCCTGGCGATGCGCGGCCTGGAAGCCGGCGGCTGGTCCTTCCCGCACCCGGCGCAGTGGCAGTACCTGGCGATGCACCCGCTCACGTACAGCCAGCTCCGCCCGGGCGACCTGGTCTTCTGGGCCGAGGACGGCAGCGACCCGCACACCATCTACCACGAGGCCGTCTACATCGGGAACGACCGCATCATCCAGGCACCGCACCCCGGCGGGGTGGTGGAGCAGCAGTCGTTGTGGATCAACGGGACGCCGAGCTTCTACGGACGGCCGTAGCGGTGCGGATGGACTAGGAAGGTCTGTGGCGCGGCGACGCCGATAGCCTGACAGCATGCCGATTCCCGAGTTCATCGTCGACATCCGCAAGAAGATCGGCCACGACCTGCTGTGGCTCCCCGGGGTCACCGGCCTGGTCGTCGACGACGCGCAGCGGGTGTTGCTGGTGCGGCGTGCCGACGACCTCCGATGGACGCTCGTCACCGGCTGTCTGGATCCGGGCGAGCAGCCGGCCGTGGGGATCATGCGCGAGATCCTGGAGGAGACCGGCGTGGCGGCCCGGGCCGAGCGGGTGCTGGCGGTGGACGTGACGAGTCAGCACACGCATCCCAACGGGGACGAGACCGTGTTCCTGGATGTGGGATTCGTCTGTACGCCGACAGGAGGCTCCGCGCGCGTCAACGACGACGAGTCGGTCGACGTCGGATGGTTTCCGATCGCGGAGCTGCCCACGCTGCCCGAGCGGCACGAGAAGTACGTGCGGCGCTACCTCGACGGGATCGAGACGACCTGGTTCGCAGAAGCCTGAGCCGGACCGCCGAATTCCCCGTTTATCGGCTCGCGGCTGTCAGACCCGGGCCGGATGATGGCGGCATGGCTCCCATCCGATACCTGGCCGGTGACGCGACGGTTCCGCAGGCGAAGGGACCGAAGCTGATCGCGCATGTCTGCAACGACCGGGGCGGCTGGGGCAAGGGCTTCGTGCTGGCGGTGTCGGCGCGGTGGCAGGAGCCTGAGAAGGCCTTCCGGAAGTGGTACCGCGAGCGCTCGGCCAACGACTTCGGGCTGGGCGCGGTGCAGGTGGTCGAGGTCGGCCGGGGGCTGTGGGTGGCCAACATGATCGGGCAGCACGGGACCAAGACCGGTTCGGCCGGGCCGCCGATCCGGTACGAGGCCGTCGACCAGTGCCTGGCGCGGCTGGCCGAGCATGCGCTCGAGCTCGGGGCGTCCGTGCACATGCCGCGGATCGGCTGCGGGCTGGCCGGGGGCAAGTGGGGGCGGGTCGAGCCGCTGGTGGCCGTGCGGCTGGGGGAGCGCGACATAGCGGTCACGATCTACGACCACGACTGACGTGCGCCGCGCCCCCTGCCCTCAGCAGTGGCACAGCAGCCGCACGACGACGCAGTCCTCGTCCAGCTCCTCCAGGTACGCCGTGGACCGCCGGGCGAACGTGTCGCTCTCCTCGTCGGGGCCGGGGCTGTAGGGCTTGATCCCGGTCCACTCACCGTCCAGGGTGAGCAGGGCGGCGCGCGCCACGGCCCAGGTCTCGGCCAGGTCGAAACCGGGTTCCGGGTCGCGGGTGTAGACGGTGATCGGGTCGGTGTCCGGGCCGAGGACCCAGGCGCCCAGGCTCGGGTAGCGTTCGAAGACCGACTGGTGGTTCAGGGCTTTGATCAGCGGCTGGGCGTGGTGGTCGGCGACCGCCTGCTTGCGGGGGTAGCCCTCGGGGTCGGCGGCGTGCCGGGCCAGGAACGCGGTCAGCGGCTCGGCCGGGGGGTGGTCGGCCACCAGGCGTTCGAAGTCGCGCTGCTGGGACTCCCAGTAGGTCAGCGCCTCGGTGCGGGCGGTGCGGCGGCAGGCGTCGAAGTCCAGCAGGCCGCGCGGGCCGCCGTCGCAGCGGAGCGGTTCGTGCGGGGTGCCGACGACCACCGGGTCGGCGTGGATCAGCCGGGGGTCGCCGTCGTGCCGGGGCTTCACGGCGAAGCGCTGGCGGCCGGCGTCCACCCGGTACCAGTCCCAGGTCGCGTCCGGATCGAAGTCGTCGCCGCGGTTCATGTCGAACGGCGCCATCGCCTCGGCCAGCGCCCCCTGGACGTCGGGGAGCGCGGACGGCGGCAGGCAGACGTTGACCCGGTATTTGCTCATGGCTGCGGCCCCTCTCGCCGGTCGCGGAGGGGCCGATGTTAGCGGGCGGGGGCGCGGGCGGCCAGCGGACTTACGGAGATCTCAGGGATCTGGAGGGATTTCTGGGATTCCTGGAGTCCGGGCATCTCAGAGTGCGGCGAGGCGCCCCGGGACGCAAAGCCCCCGGCGGGATCACTCCCGCCGGGGGCTCCGACGTTCTCAACCGCGCACCGCGCCGGTCCGGGCGAAGGCCGGACGGTGGTCACCGCCTGTCTGACGGGCGGTGGAGCTACAGGTGGTGGACCTTCTCCTCCTCCGGCAGCTCCTCGAACCGCTTGTAGGAGCGCTGGATCTCGGCCTCGGCCTGGGCCCGGTTCTGCCACTCGGCGTGGTGGACCTCCTTGCCCGGCTCCAGGTCCTTGTAGGTGGTGAAGAAGTGCTGGATCTCCTGGCGCTCGAACTCCGCGATGTGGTGGTAGTCACGCAGGTGCTCGAAGCGCGGGTCGGTGGCCGGCACGCACAGGATCTTGTCATCGCCCCCGGCCTCGTCGGCCATGTTCAGCATGCCGATCGCGCGGCAGCGGATCAGGCAGCCCGGGAACGTGGGCTCGTCGAGCAGGACCATGGCGTCCAGCGGGTCGCCGTCCAGGGACAGCGTGTCCTCGATGAAGCCGTAGTCGGTCGGGTAGACCATCGAGGTGAAAAGCATCCGGTCCAGCCGTATGCGGCCGGTCTTGTGATCGACCTCGTACTTGTTGCGCTGGCCCTTGGGGATCTCGATGAGAACGTCGAACTCCATGGTCTTTCCTCGTTTCCGCGCTTTCAGGTGCTGCTACTAGTGTCGCCCAGACAGGCGGTGACGACAGAGTTCGCGAGATCAAGGAGTGACCTGAGTGGCAAGACAGGTGCCGGGAACGCTGCCGACCGCCATTGTGTCAGCCGCGCTCGGGATCGTACTGGCCGCGGGCTGCGTCTGGGCGGCCGGTCCGTGGTCCGGGGGACAACGGGTGAGCGAGCGGGGCGGCCGGGCGCGGGCCGTCGTGGCGCCGGTGGCGCAGGCGTCGCAAGACTCGATCGCGCCCTCCTCGCCGGCGCCGTCGACCCGCTCCGTGGGGCCGACGCACGTTCCGGCCGGGGCCGCGCTCGCTCCCGTTCTCGCAGGTGACAAGGCCGGCAGCGGGTTGACGGCGGCGGAGTTGGCCGGCGCGCTGGGGCCGCTGACGGCGCAGCCGGGCTTCGGCAAGCACGTCGGGATCGCGGTCGCCGACCCGGCTTCGCCGGGGCTGTTGTTCGACGACCACGCCGCGGACGGCTTCGCGCCGGCGTCCACGAACAAAGTGGTGACCGCGGTGGCCGCACTGGCCGCGCTGGGGCCGGACGACCAGTTCGCGACCCGGGTGGTGCAGGGCCAGAACTCGACCGGATCGGCGGGGATCGTGCTGGTCGGAGGGGGTGACCCGACGCTGTCGACGCTCGGGCCGACCGCCGATCCGGCCTACCGGCCGGCCTCGCTGGACGACCTGGCGGCCCGCACCGCGCAGGCCCTGGCGGCCAAGGGCGTGAAATCGGTCACACTGGGCTACGACGCCTCGGTTTTCGCCGGTCCGGCCCTGAACCCGACGTGGTCGCCCGGCTACACGGACGGCAACGTGGCCCCGGTGGCCGGCCTGATGACCGACGAGGGCCGGGCCCAGCCGGCGGTCGACCTCAGTGCCCGGGTGAGCGACCCGGCCGCGGTGGCGGCGGCGGCGTTCGCGCAGCGGCTGACCGCGCACGGCGTCCAGGTGGTCGGCAAGCCCGTCCCGGCCGCCGCCGGCACCGGCCCCGAGGTCGCGCAGGTCACCTCGCCGCGCCTGGCCGACCTGGTCGAGCACATGCTGACGGTCTCGGACAACGACCTCGCCGAGTCGCTGCTGCGGCACGTGGCGCTGGCCGACGGGAAGCCGGCGACGTTCCAGGGCGGCGTCACGGCGGTCCGGGACCAGCTGACGAAGCTCGGGCTGGACCTGACGGGCCTGAACGTCCTGGACGGCAGCGGCCTGTCCCGCGACGACCGCATCGCCCCGGCCTTCCTGGTCCGCGTCCTCTCGGCGGCGGCCGCGGACGACCACCCCGACCTGCGTGCCGCGCTGACCGGCCTGCCGGTCGCGGGCTTCACCGGCACCCTCGCGGAGGACGGCCGCTACACCACGCAGTCCACGCTGGCCGGCGCCGGCCTGGTCCGCGCCAAGACCGGCTCGCTGACCGGCGTGGTGACGCTGGCCGGGCTGGTGCGCGACAACTCCGGGCAGCTGCTGGTGTTCGCGCTGATGGCCGACCAGGCGCCGGACGCCGCGGCGGCGCGCGGGGCGGTGGACCGGGTGGCGACGGTTTTGGCGGGGTGCGGGTGTGGGGGTGGCGCCGGCTAGGCCGGAACGGCCCGCTCCACGCCCAAAGCGCACTGCTTCAGCGACCCCACGTACTCCGCGATCGCGTCGTGGTTCCGCGTCAGCAGCGCGATCCGCTCCGCCAGCCGGTCCCGGTGGCCCTCCAGGGTGGCGATGATGTCGGGGGTGGCGTCGGCGAAGTGGATCTCGCTCGGCTCGTTCAGGCAGGGCAGGATCTGCCGGATGATCCGCGTCGACAGCCCGGCGTCCAGCAGCCCGCGGATGTGCGCGACCTGGTCGACCAGTGCTTCGTCGTAGTCGCGGTAGCCGTTGGCGGACCGGTCGACGCGGATCAGGCCCTGCTCCTCGTAGTAGCGGAGCAGGCGGGGGCTGGTAGCGGTGCGTTCCGCCAGTTCGCCGATGCGCATGTGACCCACCTCACGGGAATGGCCGTTTGACCCTCACATCCGTGTGAAGGTTCGACCATGGTCGCATGAGCCAGGACATCGAGCTTTACGACTACCGTCCCATCACCGAGCGCGCGCCGCTGAGCTGGCCGGAGGGCAAGCGCGTGGCGTTCTACGTCGGCCTCAACATCGAGCACTTCTACGTCGACCTCCCCGGCACCGCGACCTACGAGGGCACCACGGCACTGACCCCCGACAGCCTCAATTACGGCTGGCGTGACTACGGCCCGCGGGTCGGCATCTGGCGGCAGATCAAGGTGTTCGACAAGCACGGCATCAAAGCCAGTGCCCTGCTGAACTCCGACGTCGCCGCGCGCTATCCGCAGATCATCGACGCCGGCGTGCAGCGCGGCTGGACCTGGCTCGGCCACGGGGCCAGCAACAGCCACCTGTTCACCGCCTTGGACCGCGACGTCGAGCAGGGCCAGATCCGCGAGGTGCTGCAGACCATCGAGCGGGCGACCGGTGCCAAGGTGCGCGGCTGGATGGGGCCGGGGCTGATCGAGACCTTCAACACGCCCGAGCTGCTGGCCGCCGAGGGCGTGGAGTACGTCCTGGACTGGACCAACGACGACCAGCCCTACCCGACCAACGTCCCGGGGCTGCTGAGCCTGCCGTACTCGGTGGAGCTGAACGACATCGGGATCTTCGTGAGCAAGGGGCTGACCGGGCCGGACTTCGTGCGGATGGTCAGGGACCAGGTGGACCAGCTGGCCGAGGACGCGGCCGACGGCTCCGGGCGGGTGCTGGCGCTGGCGCTGCACCCCTTCATCACCGGCCAGGCGTTCCGCACCCGGTACCTGGACGAGGCGCTGGAGTACGTGGTGAACCATCCGGCGGTGTGGAGCACCACCTCCGACGCGATCGCCGATCACTACCTGGCCGTGCCAAGGGGGTGAGCCCGCCGGCGCACCACACAGACCCACCGCACAGACCCACCACACAGCCGATCGGCCGCGATCCGATCTAGGTTTCACCGCCCCCGCCACGTAGCCTGAGAGCCATGACGGCGAGAGCGCAGCTGGTCGACTGGCAACTGGCGGTGGCGACGGCCGAGCGTCTGGTGCGGCCAGGTCCCCCGACCTCCGCGGCCGAGGCCGCCGCCACCGTGGCGGACCTGCGCCGGTACGCCGCGGAGTCCCGGGAGCACGTGGCCGGGTTCACCGGGCTGGACAACATGGGCACCATCCTCACCGAGCCGCAGGTGCTGGTGGTGGACCGGGCCGGCTGGATCCGGGCCAACGTCGAGGGCTTCCGCATCGTCACCGAGCCGCTGGCCCGCAAACTGAACGAGAAGCGCGAGGGCGTCCCGCCGTCCGGGCTGGCCGCCCTCGGGCCCAAGGCCACCGCGCTGGAGCTGGGCACCCTGCTGGCCTACCTCTCGCACCGGATCCTGGGCCAGTACGAGATCTTCCAGGAGCCCGGCCGGCTGTTACTGGTCGCCCCGAACATCGTCGCGGTCGAGCGGGAGCTGCAGGTCAAGCCGGACGACTTCCGGCTGTGGGTGTGTCTGCACGAGGAGACCCACCGCACGCAGTTCGCCGCGGTGCCGTGGCTGCGCGCGCACATCCTCGGCGAGATCGAGTCCTTCATCGCCGGCATGGACACCGACCCCGGGGCGCTGGCCAAGCGCGTCCGCGAGGCCGCCCAGCAGCGGCGGGAGACCGGGGAGAAGCGGCCGATCACCGAGCTGGTGCAGACCCCGCGGCAGGTGGCGGTGCTGGACCGGATGGTCGCGGTGATGTCGCTGCTGGAGGGGCACGCGGACTTCGTGATGGACGGGGTCGGGCCGCGGGTGGTGCCCAGCGTCGCCGACATCCGGCGCAAGTTCGGGCAGCGCCGGGCCAAGGGCGCCAGCCGGATCGACGCGGTCGTGCGCCGGGTGATCGGGATGGACGCCAAGATCCGGCAGTACCGGGACGGTTCGCGGTTCGTGGCCGCGGTGGTCGAGCAGGCCGGGATGTCCGGCTTCAACCGGGTGTGGACCTCGCCGAACACGTTGCCGACCCGGGCCGAGATCAACGATCCGGCGGCCTGGCTGGCCCGCGTGCGGCCCTGAGCCGGCGCCTCGGGAGCAGCGCCCGGCCAGCGCCGAACCAGCGCCGAACCAGCGCCCGACCAGCGCCCGACCAGCGGGAAAAACTCGCGTGATGCGCGAAAGTCGCCGACCGGAACACTCGTCCCAAGCCGTAAGGGTGGTCCTCCGGAGTGTCGCCGCGACCTGAGACGGGTCCGCGTCGTTGCGCCGGGAAAGATGCCCTGGAAGAGAAGACCCGGGCGTCGCACGTACGAAGGAGTACAACCATGGGTCCAGCCCCCGCAGTCGCCGCGATACGCCTGGCCGTTCGCAAGGCCCTCGCCGACCACGCCCCCGGCGGCCTCGTCCTGGTCGCCTGTTCCGGCGGCGCCGACTCCATCGCCCTGGCCTGCGCCACCGCGTTCGTCGCGCCCCGGCTGTCCCTGCGCTTCGGCGGCCTGACCGTCGACCACAATCTGCAGGCCGGCTCGGCCGCGCAGGCCGAGCGCGTCGTGCGCTTCCTGGCCGGCCTGGGCTTCGACCCGGTCCAGGCGCTGCCGGTGCACGTCGACGGCCGTGGGGGACCCGAGGCCGCGGCCCGCGTCGCGCGCTACGGCGCGCTGGACGCCGCCGCCGACCGGCTGGGCGCCGCCACCGTACTGCTCGGCCACACCCGCGACGACCAGGCCGAGACCGTGCTACTGGGCCTGGCCCGGGGCTCCGGCGCGCGCAGCCTGGCCGGGATGCCGGCCCGGCACGGCCGTTACGCGCGCCCCTTCCTGGACCTGCCGCGCGCCACCACGGTCGCCGCGGCCATGGCCGAGGGCTTCGAGCCCTGGGACGACCCGCACAACGCCGACCCGGCCTACACCCGCTCCCGGGTCCGGCACGCCGCCATCCCGGCCCTGTCCGCGGCCCTCGGCCCGGGGATACCGGAAGCGCTGGCGCGGACCGCGAAAATGCTGCGTGAGGACACCGAGGCGCTGGACGCCTGGGCCGCCCGGGAGTTCGACAGGCTCCTGGAGCCCTTCGGTGACTGTGATCTGTCCCACTACCTCGACGTCTCCGAATTGTCCGGGCTGCCCACCGCGGTGCGTCGCCGGGTGCTGCGGCTGGCCGCGCTGCGGGCCGGCTGTCCCGGCTCTGACCTGGCCGCGGTCCACATCGAGGAGCTCGACCGGCTGCTGACCGACTGGCGGGGTCAGGGACCGTTGCACCTGCCCAGCGCCGTCGCGGTGGCCCGGCGGTATGGAAAGCTGGCCTTCGAGAGGTCCGGTGCGCTGCGCCGAGGTGGCGCGGACCGGAACGATCCCGGCCAAGCGGCGGAGGACCCCGCCCCGGCCGGATTGTTGATGCCGGCTTAGCGACGCACGAGGGACTTCCAGCGTGGACGACAAGGACATGGGCCCGGACCTGGAGAAGGTCCTCATCTCGGCCGATGAGATCAAGGCCAAACTGGCCGGGCTCGCCCGCGCGATCGAGGCCGACTACGAGGGCAAGGAGATCCTGCTGGTCGGGGTCCTGAACGGCGCCCTGATCGTGATGGCCGACCTGATCCGCGAGCTGCACATCGACTCGGAGATGGACTGGATGGCGATCTCGTCCTACGGGGCCGGCACCAAGTCCTCCGGCGTGGTGCGGATCCTGAAGGACCTCGGCGCCGACATCCAGGACCGGCACGTGCTGGTGGTCGAGGACATCATCGACTCCGGGCTGACCCTGTCCTGGCTGCTGTCCAACCTGCGCTCGCGCCGCCCGGCCTCGCTGGAGGTGGTGACGCTGCTGCGCAAGCCGGACGCGGCCAAGGTCGCGATCGACGTCAAGTACGTCGGCTTCGACATCCCCAACGAGTTCGTCGTCGGCTACGGCCTGGACTACGCGCAGCGCTTCCGCGGGCTGCCCTTCATCGGCACACTCGCGCGTCACGTATACAGTTCGTAGGCGGAATGACACTCCGGTACGCCACGTTGAGCCCAGTGTGGGTTCATCCGGGACCTCGCGCGGGAACGCAGTGACCGCGTACGGTCGTTAGGCATCATGAACTAGGCATCATGAACTGACACCCGCAGTGTTGCTGCACCGACATATTCCCGCCGTGAACCGCTAGCACGAGTCGTAGAGGATCGATGGACGTCAAGCGATACTTCCGAGGCCCAGTGATCTGGGTCGTCCTGGCCGTCGTGGCGGTCCTCGCGGTCATGCAGCTGGTCTCCTCGGCCGGCGGCCCCAAGTCCGTGGACACCTCCGTCATCATGGACGCCATCACCAAGAACCAGGTTGTCTCCGCCAAGGTGGTCGGCGGCTCCGGTTCCTCGGTCGAGGTCAAGGTGGACCCGGCCGGGTCGGTCGCCCAAGCCCAGGGCGGCGCCACCGACCTGAAGGCCACCTACCTGAACGACCAGCAGGGCGAGGACATCACCAAGGCTCTGCAGACCAGCCAGTCGGCCGGCGGTATCAAGGACGGCTGGAACGTCTCCCTGGCCAAGCAGAACGCCTTCATCGGCATCCTGATCACGCTGCTGCCGTTCGTCCTGATCGCCCTGGTCTTCCTGTTCCTGATGAACCAGATGCAGGGCGGCGGCTCCCGGGTGATGAACTTCGGGAAGTCCAAGGCCAAGCTGGTCAGCAAGGACACGCCGAAGACCACCTTCGCCGACGTGGCCGGCGCGGACGAGGCCGTGGAGGAGCTCCAGGAGGTCAAGGAGTTCCTGGAGGCCCCGGCCAAGTTCCAGGCCATCGGCGCCAAGATCCCCAAGGGCGTGCTGCTCTACGGCCCGCCCGGAACCGGTAAGACGCTGCTGGCCCGCGCGGTGGCCGGCGAGGCCGGGGTGCCGTTCTTCTCGATCTCCGGTTCGGACTTCGTCGAGATGTTCGTCGGTGTCGGCGCTTCCCGCGTGCGCGACCTGTTCGAGCAGGCCAAGGCCAACGCCCCGGCGATCGTGTTCGTCGACGAGATCGACGCCGTGGGCCGGCACCGCGGCGCGGGTCTGGGCGGCGGTCACGACGAGCGCGAGCAGACGCTGAACCAGCTGCTGGTCGAGATGGACGGGTTCGACGTCAAGGGCGGCGTGATCCTGATCGCCGCGACCAACCGCCCGGACATCCTGGACCCGGCGCTGCTGCGCCCGGGCCGCTTCGACCGGCAGATCGCGGTCGAGGCCCCGGACCTGGAGGGCCGCAAGCAGATCCTGGCGGTGCACAGCAAGGGCAAGCCGCTGGCGCAGGGCGTGGACCTGGCCTCGCTGGCCAAGCGCACCCCGGGCTTCACCGGTGCGGACCTGGCCAACGTGCTGAACGAGGCCGCGCTGCTGACCGCGCGCAACGACAAGAAGCTCATCGACAACTTCGCGCTGGACGAGGCCGTGGACCGCGTGGTCGCCGGCCCGCAGAAGCGGACCCGCCTGATGAGCGACAAGGAGAAGAAGGTCACCGCGTACCACGAGGGCGGCCACGCCCTGGTGGCGCACGCGATGCCGAACCTGGACCCGGTGCACAAGATCACGATCCTGTCCCGCGGCCGCGCGCTGGGCTACACGATGGTGCTGCCGGAGGAGGACAAGTACTCCACCACGCGCAACGAGATGCTGGACAACCTGGCCTACGCCATGGGCGGCCGCACCGCCGAGGAGCTGGTCTTCCACGACCCGACCACCGGCGCCTCGAACGACATCGAGAAGGCCACCAACATCGCCCGCTCGATGGTCACCCAGTACGGCATGACCGAGCGCCTGGGCCCGATCAAGTTCGGCAAGGAGACCGGCGAGGTCTTCCTGGGCCGCGACATGGGCCACCAGCGCGACTACTCCGAGGAGATCGCCTCGATCGTCGACGAGGAGGTCAAGCGGCTGATCGAGAGCGCGCACGACGAGGCCTGGGAGGTCCTGGTCGAGTACCGCGACGTGCTGGACCAGCTGGTCCTTCAGCTGCTGGAGAAGGAGACGCTGAACAAGGAGGAGATCGCCGCGATCTTCGCCTCGGTGACCAAGCGCCCGCAGCGTCCGGCCTGGATCGGCTCCTCGCGCCGCACCCTGCAGACCCGCCCGCCGGTGCAGACGCCGCGGGAGCTGGAGGCGGCTCGCTCGGCGGCCAACGGAACGGTGACCGACAGCATCATCGGTCGGACGGATACGGTGCCTGAACAGTGAGTGCGAGCAACACCGAGAGCGACAGCACTGAGAATCACCGCGGCGGTGCCGCTTCCCAGGCCGATGACGGTCGGGGGGGCGGCATCGCCCGCGTCAGCCTCCAGGGGCAGCCGGAGCTGGCCGCGCCGGACCTGGGCCGCGCGGTGGCCGACTACGACGCCGAGCGCGCCGAGCGCGCGGTGCGGGAACTGCTGATAGCCGTCGGCGAGGATCCGGACCGGGAAGGCCTGAAGGACACCCCGGCGCGGGTGGCGCGGGCCTACCGGGAGATCTTCGCCGGGCTCTACCAGGCGCCTGAGGACGTGCTGACGACCACCTTCGACATCGGGCACGACGAGATGGTGCTGGTCCGGGACATCGAGGTCTACAGCACGTGTGAGCACCACCTGGTGCCGTTCCACGGAGTGGCCCACGTGGGGTACATTCCCTCGGTGGACGGACGCATCACGGGCCTGTCCAAGCTGGCCCGACTGGTCGACGTCTACGCCAAGCGGCCCCAGGTCCAGGAACGTCTGACGACGCAGATCGCCGACGCCGTGGTGCGCATCCTGGAACCGCGCGGGGTCATCGTCGTTGTGGAGTGCGAACACCTGTGCATGTCGATGCGAGGGATCCGGAAGCCGGGCGCGAAGACCGTGACGTCGGCGGTGCGGGGGCAACTGCTCGCCCCGGCCAGCCGCGCCGAGGCGATGAGCCTGATCCTGGGGCGGTGAGCGCCCGTCCGGCTCGGACCGCGACCGCGACCGACTTCGCCGACCACACCGACCGCGACCACTGCGCCGGCCCCACCGGCGGCGCGGCCACCAGAGCGGTTCCGGGCCCGCGCGTCAAGTCCTCCGGGGCGGGTAAGCGCGGGAATGGGAACGCCGAACCGGCGAGCTCGCCCGGGGATTTTCCGAAGGATGCCCCGGGAAGCAGTGACGCGCGGCACAATCAGGTCGGATCCGTCACCCCCGCGGATGTCGCTGACAACACTTGTGACAACCCGCGCGGTGTCCTCGAACGTCCCTCCAACATGACTCGGGCCAAAGCCATGACCTCCAATACCGCGCCGCCTCCGTCCGACGCGGCGGCGGCGCAGCCGGGGCAGCCCCGCAAATGGGTGCCGCGACTCGTCGCGTACATCACCTACCTGGCCGGCTTCGGCAACATCGCCTCGGCCATCTCGCCCGGCTTCCGGCATTCCCGGGTGCACTCGCTGAGCGTCAAGGTGCCCACCGAGGTCCAGAACCTGGCCGCCGCGGCCACCCTGATGTCCGGGGTGCTGCTGGTGCTGATCGCGCACGCCCTCAAGCGCCGCAAGAAGCGGGCCTGGTGGGTGGCGGTGGTACTGCTGATCACAGTGGTGGTCTTCCACCTGGTGCGTTCCTTCCGCGGTGAGGACCGCGACGCGGCTACGCACTACCTGGGGATCCAGATCTTCCTGACGATCGTGGTGCTGGTCCTGTTGCTGGTCTACCGGGAGGAGTTCTACGCCCTCGGCGACCCGTACACGCGCTGGCGGGCGCTGCGCGCCTTCGTGCTGCTGGCGGCCTTCTCCTTCGCCTCCGGCATGGCCCTGATGTACTGGCAGAGCAAGCACATCGACGGCGACCCGAGCGCCTGGACCCGGCTGCAGCACGTGGCCCTGGGCCTGATGGGCATCGACGGCCCGGTGAACTTCAAACGCGGCTCGACCGACGACCTGGTCGCCGCGCTGCTCGGCGGGCTGGGCCTGATGACCGCGCTGATCGTGGCCTACCTGGTGCTGCGCCCGGCCGAGCCGATCGCCCGGCAGAGCGCCCAGGACGACGAGCGGCTGCGCGAGCTGATCGCCAAGCAGGGCCGCCGGGACTCACTGGCCTACTTCGCCACCCACCGCGACAAGTCGGTGATCTGGTCGCCGTCCGGCAAGGCCGCGATCACCTACCGCGTGGTCTCCGGCGTGATGCTGGCCTCCGGCGACCCGATCGGCGACCCCGAGGCCTGGCCCGGCGCGATCAAGGTCTACGTCGAGGAGGCCGACCGGCACGCCTGGGTGGTGGCCGTGGTCGGCTGCTCGGAGACCGGCGGCGAGGTGTGGTGCCGCGAGGCCGACCTGGACGCGCTGGAACTGGGCGACGAAGCCATCTGCTACGCCGACAAGTTCAGCCTGGAAGGCCGCGCGATGCGCAACGTGCGGCAGATGGTGAACCGGGTCGAGCGCCAGGGCTATGAGTGCCAGGTGCGCCGGCTCAAGGACATCCCGCGCTCGGAGGTCGAGCTGATCAAGACCGGCATCGAGGCCTGGCGCGGGTCCAGTGAGCGCGGCAGCTTCTCGATGGCGCTGGGCCCGGACCGGTTCGGGGATCCGTCCGACGGCGAGTGCGTGGTGGCCACCGCGACCAAGGACCGTGAGGTACGGGCCCTGATCAACTTCGTGCCCTGGGGCACGGACGGCATGAGCCTGGACCTGATGGTGCGCGACCGCGAGGCCGAGCCGGGGCTGAACGAGCTGCTGATCGTCAAGGCCATGCAGGCGACCAAGGAGCTGGGGATCACCCGGGCCTCGCTGAACTTCGCGGTGTTCCGCTCGGCGCTGGAGCGCGGCGAGAAGCTGGGCGCCGGGCCGATCACCCGGATGTGGCGCTCCACGCTGGTGTTCTTCTCGCGCTGGTACCAGATCGAGTCGCTGTACAAGTTCAACTCGAAGTTCCAGCCGGAGTGGGTGCCGCGGTTCGTGGCGTTCAAGAACACCCGGGACATCCCGCGGGTGGGCCTGGCCTACGCCGAAGCCGAGGGCTTCATCGTCCCGCCCGGCCTGCCGTGGTCGAAGAAGGACCGGGACGAGCGCGAGCTGGACGACGACAACGACGACGGCGGCGTTGACGCCGAGTGCCCTGACAAGGACGAAGACTGCCCCGGCGCGGGTGCGGACGGTGGCGCGGACCGGGGTGCGGACACGGGTGCGGACCGGGGTGCGGACACGGGTGCGGGCCGGGGTCCGGACGCGGGTGCGGGCCGGGAGCAGCGCCGGGTCCCCGAGCCCGAGGCGGCCGTTGGCGGGCCGGGAGGACGCAAGGCCGCGAACGGCTAGGCTTCCACCATGAACGCGCCCGGTCGGCCCCTCAACCGCAGGCAGACCGTGCGCGGCCTGCCGGATTTCGGACGCTGCGCGGTGTTCGGCGTCGTGAACGTCACGCCGGACTCCTTCTCCGACGGCGGCGAGTACTACGCCGACGGCGACACCGCCAAGGCCGTGGCGCACGGCCTGCGGCTGCACCGGCACGGGGTGGACGTGGTCGACGTGGGCGGGGAGTCCACCCGGCCCGGCGCCGCCCGGGTCACCGCGGCGCAGGAGGCGGACCGGGTCCTGCCGGTGATCGAGGCGCTGTCCGCCGCCGGGGTGCGGGTGTCGGTGGACACGATGCGGGCCTCGACCGCCGCCGCCGCGCTGGAGGCCGGCGCGGTGATCGTCAACGACGTCTCCGGCGGCCTGGCCGATCCGGACATGTTCCCGCTCGTGGCCGAATCCGGCGTGCCGTACATCTTGATGCACTGGCGTGGGCACAGCACTGACATGCAGACCCGCGCGGTGTACGGCGACGTGGTGAAGGACGTCACACAGGAACTGCAAGCGCGCTACGAGGCGGCCCTGGCCGCCGGTATCGCCGAGGACCAGGTGATCTTGGATCCGGGCCTGGGCTTCGCGAAGAACGCCGACCACAACTGGGCCCTGCTGGCCCACCTGGAGAAGCTGGAGTCGCTGGGCCGGCCGCTGCTGGTCGCCGCCTCCCGGAAGACCTTCCTGGGCCGGCTGCTGGCCGACGAGGCCGGCGGCTTCCGGCCGCCTTACGGCCGGGACTCGGCGACCGTCGCGCTGTCCGCGCTGGTCGCCGCCGCCGGGGCCTGGGGGGTGCGGGCGCACGACGCGCTCGGCTCGCTGGACGCGGTCCGGGTGGCCGCGGCGCTGACGGCGGCGCGATGAGCGCCGGGGGGTACGGCGGCGGTCCGGTTGGCTCGGACGGTTCAGAGGGCCCGGACGAGCCCGGCGGTCCGGAGGGTCCGGACGAGCTCGGCGGCCCGGACGACCGGGGCGGTGACGGTGAGCCCGGCGGTCCTGGCGGTCTTGGCGGTCCTGGCGGTTCCGGCGGTCCCGACGACCTCGGGGGCCGGGACGGCTTCGGGGACTTCGGCGAGTTCGAGGAGGAGTTCGGCGGTTTCGGGCCCGGACCGGACGGTCCGCCGCCGCAGGTGACCGCGGACATCGGGGCGATCACCGAGGCCAACGAGGAGTTCTACGCCGCCGCCGAGGCCGGCGATCTGGACCGGCTGGGCGCGATCTGGCTGGCCGGGCCGTTCGAGGCCTCGGTGCAGTGCGTGCACCCGGGCTGGGCGCCGGTGTTCGGGCGCGAGGACGTGCTGCGCTCGTGGGCGGTGGTGTGCGCGAACACGCCGTTCCTGCAGTTCTTCCTCACCGACGTCCGGATCGACGTGGTGGACCGGATCGCGGTGGTCAGCCTGACCGAGAACATCATCACCGACATGTCGGCCGGCTCCTCCGAGGAGGACCCGGGTTTCATCGCCGGCGGCCGGGCCACGACCATCAACATCTTCCGTCGGACCGACGAGGGCTGGCGGCTGTGGATGCACCATGCCTCGGCCGTGATGGAGAGCGTCGAGGAGTAGGGCGCGGCGCAGGTCAGCCCGGCCGGAGCCGCGCACCCCGGACCCGGTGCGCGGTATTCGGGCGATCCCGGGACGGCATGCCGGAGTAGGCCCCGGTATGTTCGTCATGATGTCTACTCACACGAAGCGGCTCGACCGGGTGACCGTCCACGGGCTGCGCGGGCGCGGCCACCACGGGGTCTTCGAACGGGAGCGGGAGAAGGGCCAGACGTTCATGGTCGACGTCACGCTGGGCCTGGACACCCGGCGGGCGGCGGTCAGCGACGCGCTGTCGGACACGGTGAACTACGGCGAGGTCTCCGAGCGGATCGTGGCCCTGATCGAGGGCGAGCCCGTGAACCTGATCGAGACCCTGGCGGCCCGGATGGCCGCGATGTGCCTGGAGTACCCGCTCGTGGAGGAAGTCGAGGTCACGCTCCACAAGCCGGACGCGCCGATCACGGTGCCGTTCGAGGACGTCACCGTGACCGTGGTGCGGGCACGGGAGGACCTGGCGGGCGCCGCGGGGCGGCCGCCGGAGAACGGTGGGTCGGCGATATGAGCGAACTCGTCACCGGCGACGGATCGTTCCGGATGCACAGCGCGGTCCTGGCGATCGGCGGCAACCTGGGCGACCGGCTGGCCAACCTGCAGACCGCCGTGGACTCCCTGGCGGACACCCCGAGCCTGACCATCACCTGGCTGTCCCCGGTGTACGAGACCGCCCCGCTGCTGGCCGAGGGCGCCGAAGCACAGGACGACTACCTGAACGCGGTGCTCGGGGTGACCACCGCGCTGCCGCCGGACATGCTCCTGATGCGGACCCAGGCGATCGAGGAGGCCCTGGGCCGCACCCGCGAGGTGCACTGGGGCTCGCGGACCATCGACATCGACATCGTCCAGGTCGACGAACTGGTCTCGGCCGAGTCGGAGCTGACGCTGCCGCACCCGCGGGCCGCACAGCGCGCGTTCGTACTGGCACCGTGGTACGACGCGCGGCCCGAGGACGTGCTGACCGGCGTCGGACCGATCGCCGACCTGCTGACCGCGCTCGGCGGGGCCGCGGCGCAGGGGGCGGCGCGGCGGGACGATCTGGAATTGATGCTGCCTTAGGCAAACAGTCAAACAGCTAGACAGCCAGACAGCCCGATCACTGCCCTGGCGAGCAAGTCGGCGCCCCGGCGCCCCGGCGAGCAAGCCAGCCGGTCCGATCGCCGCGCGACACGCAACCCGGCAAGCAGGTCGGTCTGGCCGCATGGCAGCAGCCAGCCGGCGCCCCGGCGAGCAAGCCAGCCGGCCTGATCACCGCCCCGGCGCGTCGGCCGGGTCCTGAAGCGGTCGCCGGCGGATTGTGCGGCCCCGACTCAGCCACTGGTCAGCGCCTCGTCCCAGGACCGGGGGCGCCTTGGCCGCAGCCGTCGGCCGCCCCGTCGGGCGCCGGAGCCGCAGCGGCTCGCTTCCCGGCGTATCGGCCGCGTACCGTGGACCCTGTGAAGCCCACCCGTCCTCTGGCACTCGCGGTCGCGTTCCTCGTGATCGGCGCCTTGTCCTACGGCGGCGTCCAACTCTGGTCGCACTACGGCATCCCGCCCGGCGTCCCGGCTTCCGCCCCGCTGACCCCGGCGATCCTGGCCGTCATCATCCTGGCCACCGCGCTCGCCTTCCGCGGGCGGCTCAACGCGCAGCGCGAGGCCGTGCAGCGGGTCCTGGACGGGGAGCCGAGCCCGCCGATCCTGCCCGGGCAGCGCGCGCCGAAGCCGCTGGACCCGCTGCAGGCGGCGCGCGCGGTGATGTTCGCCAAGGCCTCGTCGATGGTCGGGGCGATCGTCTCCGGCGTCTACGCCGGCTACGGCGTGTTCCTGCTGAGCAAGCTCAGCGTCGACACCTTCCGCAGCCGGGCCGTCGTCTGCGGGATCACGGTCCTGTGCGGGCTGGCGCTCGTCGCCGCGGCGCTGTATCTGGAGTACGTGTTGCGGGTGCCGCCCAGCGGTCCGGACGACGCGCTGCCGAAGAACGGGACCAAGAGCAAGACGGCCGCTCCGACGCGGCCGGTGCGCAACCGTCCGGACGGGACCTTTCCGGTGCGCCGCGAGTCCAACCATTCAGGGTCTTGATTCGTCGGGTATGTCCGAACCCTGGCTATTTGCAAGATCTTGATATCCGCGTGCCCGGTATCGCTCGTACGTTTCGCTTGTCCGTGCGAGCCCGTAACCAGTAATGTTCGGCCATGCGTCACGCTCGGCAGCTCCAAGCCCAGCGACGCGGGGGCGACATAGCCGGCCCGGCATGGCCCTCGATCGTCGCCACCTCCGCGTCCCTGACGGGCGCGGCCGCGGGCCTCGCGACCACGCTCGTGTGGAGCGATCCGCTCCATCTGCGACTCGGCGTCGGCATGGCCGCCGCCGGGGCCGTCTTCTCCTCCTTGTCCGTGCTCGCCGCGCGCCGCGACCGCACCTCGCGCCGCGAACTGGTGGCCACGATGCGCGAGGACCACGCAGCCGAGCTGCGTTATGAGACCGCGCGGCGGGACAAACAGATCGCCGATCTCAAGACCGACGCGCTGGCCGCCGAGGAGACCGTCGTCCTGTTCGAGGAGCGGGCCAAGGAGGAGCAGGTCCGCGCGGACGCCTCCGAGGCCGCCCGGGTGCGGGCCGAGCACGACCTGGCGGTGCTCTCGGCGTGGGTGCAGCAGACCACGGCCGCGGCCGAGCTGACCCGGTCGGCGGTGCAGTCCTTCGCCCAGGTCCAGCCGTTCGAGCCGGACCGGCAGTTCGAGCCGGTGTCGGTGCACGACCACACGTTCGCGAGCTACACCGCGGCGCGCACGGCGCCGTACGAGCTCGACTACGACCCGGCCTACGCTGCCCGGCACGGCTACGACCCCCAGACGGTGCAGGACCCGGCCGCGGCCTACGAGGCCGGCTACGGCAGCTACGGCGTCGGCGCCGAGATCGACCTGCGGCCGGCCGCCGCGGTGCCGGTCCGGATGCAGGACGCCCCGGTGCCGCTGGCCCCGGTCGCCGAGGCCGCGCACGTTGCTCAGGGCGCGCACGCCGCCCAGGCCGCGCGGGCCGAAGCCGAGCTGTTCGACCAGGCCCCGCGCCCGCTGCGCTCGGCGGTGCTGGCGGTGCGCGACGAGGTCGGGTTCGACGTCGCCGGCGAGGTCGCCGGCCCCGGTCAGGACCCGTACACCGTGCCCGGCGTGGTGGTGCCGCGCCAGCGCGAGGACGGCCTGCCCCCGGCGCTGCCGCAGGGCCGCCCGGTGGCCCCGGAGCGGCTGTACCGGCCTTACCTCGGCGCGGATCAGGGCACCACGTCCAACGCCGCCCCGGTCGACCTGACCATGTACGACGAGACCCAGCAGATGGCCAAGATCGAGCACCGGGAGACCGGGACCGGCTGAGGTTTCTCAAATGTCCTGAGGTTTCCTCGAAAATCGCCCCGCCGGTCTCCGGCGGGGCGATTTTCTTGTCGCCGCTACTTGTCGATGTCGCCGACCACGAAGAACATCGACCCCAGGATCGCCACCATGTCCGACACCAGCGTTCCGGGCAGCACCTCGGAGAGCACCTGGATGTTGTTGAACGAGGCCGAGCGCAGCTTGAGCCGCCACGGGGTCTTGTCGCCGTGCGAGACCAGGAAGTACCCGTTGATGCCCAGCGGGTTCTCGGTCCAGGCGTAGGTGTGGCCCTCGGGCACCTTCAAGATCTTCGGCAGCCGCTGGTTGATCGGCCCGGTCGGCAGCGTGTCCAGTTTGTCGGCGCAGGCCTGCGCGAGGTCCAGGGAGTTGTACGCCTGCGCCAGCAGCACCTCGAAGCGGGCCAGGCAGTCGCCGCGCTCGCCGGTCACCACCTTGAGCTTCTCGCGCACCTCCGGCTCGCCGTAGGCCAGGTACGGATCGTCGCGGCGCAGGTCGAAGTCGACGCCGGCGGCGCGGGCGATCGGGCCGGACACGCCGTAGGCGGCGATCTGCTCGGGGGTCAGGATCCCGACGCCCCGGGTCCGGGCCCGGAAGATCTCGTTGCCGGTGATCAGCCGGTCGATGTCGGACATCCGGGAGCGGACCTTGGCGACCGCCGCCCGGACCCGGTCGGTCCAGCCCAGCGGCAGCTCCTCCTTCAGGCCGCCGACCCGGTTGAACATGAAGTGCATGCGGCCGCCGGAGATCTCCTCCATCACCGCCTGGATCTCCTCGCGCTCGCGGAACGCGTAGAAGATCGGGGTGATCGCCCCGAGCTCCAGCGGATAGGAGCCGAGGAACATCAGGTGGTTGAGGATCCGGTTCAGCTCGGCCAGCAGGGTGCGGGCCCAGGTGGCGCGCTCGGGGACTTCCATCCCGAGCATCCGCTCGACCGCCAGCACCACGCCGAGCTCGCTGGCGAACGCCGAGAGCCAGTCGTGCCGGTTGGCCAGCACGATGATCTGCCGGTAGTCGCGGACCTCGAACAGCTTCTCGGCGCCGCGGTGCATGTAGCCGATGATCGGCTCGGCCGAGACGATGCGCTCGCCGTCCAGCACCAGCCGCAGCCGCAGGACACCGTGGGTGGCCGGGTGCTGCGGGCCGATGTTGAGGACCATGTCGGTGGTCTCCAGGCCCGTGCCGGTGCCCGCGATGCGCTCGGTGAGCTGCTGGGAGGTCATGCCGGCCATTCTGCCAGGCGGCCCGGCCGGGGTCGGGCGGTTGACCGTCCGGGGGCGTCCGGCGCGGGTTCAGGCGCGGGTTCAGGGACGGGTTCGGGGACGGGTTCGGGGGCGCCGATCACGGTTCGGTGACGGCAGGCAACCGGAACCGGCGCATCGCGTCTATGCGGTGGGAGGCCCGTGTCGACGGGCCGCGGGGTGATCAGGGGTCGGATATGAGGCGAAGGCTTCGTGTTGTCGTGACGGGCCTGGCAGTGGTCGGCGCGGGCGCGCTCGGGGCGGGCGCGCTCGCCGGGACGGCGGTCGCGGCGGGGGCGGGCCCGGCGGCCACGCCGCCGTCGGCGCCCCAGCGGCAGACGGTGTCGGGCGTCGCGGCCAACGGCGTGCAGCTGTCGATGTCCGTACCCGCCCAGCTGCCGCTGGACCTGCCGGGGCAGCAGCTGCCCGAGCGCGAGGTCGACGTCGCGGTCAAGGACGTCGGCGGCCAGGGCTACTCGGGGGACGTGAACGTCAACCTGACGTCCGAGGGCTCGGGTGTCAGCACCGTGTCGCTGCGGCTGGACCACTACGACCTGGCGAGCGGGGCGTGGGAGACCGAGACCATCCCTGCCGACCAGGGATCGTTCGGGGTCACCGACAGCGTCACGGTCCCGGCCGGCGGCAGCCAGGTGCTGAAGCTGCGGCTGTCGCCGGGGACGACGGCGGTCGACGACGTGAAGGTGACCGCGTCGGCCGACGGGGCGTCGGTGGTCGCGGCGATCCCGGTGACCGGGCCGGCGTTCCAGGGTTCCGGGATGACGGCCTCGGCGCGGGTGGGGACGGCGACGGTGCTCACCGGGACGCTGACCAATCCGACGGACGTCGGGCTGCAGCACGTGCCGGTGGTGCTGATGCTGTGCCCGAGCGGTCCGACGGGGTGCGTCGCGCACGCTTCGGACGTGAAGGTGGAAGTGCAGGGAAGCGGCGGAGCGTGGCACGGCGTCTCGGTGGTCGACGCCGCGGGCTCGGTGCCGATGCACGCGACCGTGTTGCCGGACCTGGCGGTGGCGGCGGGCGGGACGGCGCAGTTCTCCGTG
>NZ_JAAFYZ010000008.1 GCF_018274385.1 Catenulispora pinistramenti
GGGAGATGTGTATAGGAGACAGCCCCCGGCACTCCCCCCGCCGCACCCACCGGCGCCGCAACCGGTGCTGCCACCGGAGCCGCCGCGGGCGCGGGTGCCGCCGTAGCGGGCGCGGGCGCGGGTGCCGCCGTAGCGGGCGCGGCCGCGTCGATCACGGCAGGTATCTCTGGTCTGGCCGGTCGGCTTTCCGGCGCGGGAGGCCGTCGTACCGGGGCAAGACGCAAGGAAGCGCCTACGATGGGCACCGTGGCGTATCAGCAATCGGAGTCAGCCCAAGGCCAGGCGGGCACCCGCCAGCAGGCCGGCGGCAGCTGGGGCCCCCGCCCGGCGGCCCCGGCCGGCTCCCCCACAGGCGCACCCCGCTACCAGCAGCAGGCCCCCGGCGCCGCACCCCGCGGCCGCAAGGCCCGCCTACGCGTGGCCAAGGTCGACCCCTGGTCGGTGATGAAGACGACCTTCGTCCTCTCGATCGCCTTCGCGGTGGTCTCAGTGGTGGCCGCCGCCCTCCTGTGGTCCGCCCTGAACGCCCTCGGCGTCTTCGACTCCATCAACCGCACCCTGGCCTCAGTGGCCCCGGCGAACCAGCCCAACAGCGTCACCCTCACCTCAGTCCTGTCCTTCGGCAAGGTGATCAGCTTCACCGCCCTGGTGAGCGTGGTGAACATCGTTCTGTTCACCGCCCTGGCCACCCTCGCCGCCTACCTCTACAACATGTGCTCCTCCCTCGTCGGCGGCGTAGAGGTCACCCTTGCCGACGACACCGCCTCCTGACCGCCCCCAAAGCGGTTTTGGGGCACCGCCCCCGGTACGGTAAGCTTCTCGACGTTACCAACCGGGGCCTATGGCACAGTTGGTTAGCGCGCCGCCCTGATAAGGCGGAGGTCGGTGGTTCAAGTCCACCTAGGCCCACCCCGGTGAACAGCCTCGAACTTTTACAGGTTCGAGGCTGTTTTGCGTTTTCTAGGGACGCGCCCCTAGAGGTTGCAGGGACGGGTCCAGCTTCGACGGAGGAACGTGCCCTCAACCGACTCACGTTGCTGGTTGCTCGAACTGGGTTCGGTGGCTTCGCTTGAAGCTGTAGGCCGCATCGTGGCCCCTTCCCACCAACCGTTGGCCAAAAGTGACTACCGATAGGTGCACGGACCGGCTGATCAACGCGTACGCTGGCTTTAAAATGTACCGCGAAAAACTCACGTCGATCATGTTCGAGAGGAGGCGGAAGGTGACTACCGACGCGGCATACGCCCACCACCGCGAACCCCCACGGGAACGAACTCTCGAAGAGATCATTCGTGCCAAACGGGCTCGCCCACTGCGTTCAGTAGACGAGTTGATGGCTCCTGATGTGTTTCCCTCTGAAGAAGAGGTTGACGAGTTTGCGCGGGCGTACCACGAGGACCGTCAGGCCAGCCTAGGCTAGGCGTATGCCGCAAGCCGTAGTGATGGACACGGACGTTGCTTCCGCGTCTTTCAAACGCAAGCCGCTACCGCTGCTCGTGAAGTTGGCGACGATGGACCCGGTCATCACCTTCGTGACGTTTGGCGAGCTGGTGAAGTGGACTGTGCGGCGACATTGGGCGCGGCACAACCGGGTTGCGATGGACAACTGGCTGGCAGGCATGCCCGTTCTTGACAGCACCGAAGCCATTGCCCGGACCTGGGGCGCGCTTGCAGCAGCCGCCGACGATCGCGGACGTCCTCGCCCTCAAAATGACATGTGGATCGCTGCTGCCTGCCTGACGTATGGCATCCCGCTCGCGACACTGAACCTTAAGGATTACCTCGACTTTGAAGCACACCATGGGCTTCAACTCGTCAGGGTGTAGTCAGTCGTCTGAGCGCGAGTCAACGGGATACGAAGAGACGCCCCCGGTGCGCGTCCCAGGGGCGTCCGTCAGAAGAAGCGTCAGGCAGCTTGGAGAGCTTGTCCGTCGTCGCCCTCATCGTCGATGACAGTCAGAACGGTCCCCTTGCTGCGAACCGCCCTCAGCCGATCGGCGGCAGCGTCCGCCGATACCGCATCCCATAGAGATGCCCGCCCTTCACCATGACGACGACCTCGACCACGGTCCCGTCCTCCGTGCTGATCGTGCGTAGGGTGCGCATGACGGGGATGCCGGCGGGGAGTTCGAGGGCTTCGAGTTCTTCGGAGGTCGGTTGGCGGACTTGGATCTCGTCGACGAACTCGTGTTGGGGCAGGCCCAGGTCGGCTAGTGCGGTTGGGGCGCCGCCGCGGATGCGTTGGGGTCTTTCCAGGGGGCTTCCGGTGGCGATGGGGGTGGGGTAGTAGGACCAGGAGAGTTCGATGGGGATGTTGTCGCGGATGGTCAGGCGTTTGCGGAGGATGGCTGTTTCTTCGGCGGCCAGGCCGAGGTTGCGTGCCGCGTCCGCGGGTGGGCGGTCGGGGCCGATGTGGAGCATTACGTAGCGGACGTGGGTGACCGCCGGTTCGAAGTAGGGGGTGGCGTCGATGATCTCGACGCGTTTGGCGCGGATCAGGAGTGCCTTGCCCTGTTGGCCTTCGACGAAGCCTTCGGCTTTGAGGAGGGCTACTGCGCGTTGGGTGGTGTTGTTGGAGGTGTCGTAGATCTCTTGCAGGCGCTTGAAGGGCGGCAGCTTCTCGGTGAGGTCGCCGGACAGGATCTTTGCGCGCAGGTCGGCCGCGATCTGCAGGTGGCGGGGTCGGTCGTCGAGGCGTCGCATGTCAGGGCTCGACTACGACGCGGTGGTGGAGGGTGCGTCCGGTGGGGATCATGACGATCTCCGTTGCCTCGAATGGTGCGCCGGCCGCGGTCTTCACGACTCGGCGGATGCGGACCACGCGGGTGTTCGGCTTGATCTCCAGGAGGGCGGCCTCGGCCTTTGTCGGGTGTCCGGCGAGGTCCACCGCTTCGTCGGCGTGGTCGGCGACGTAGCCCAGGTGTGCCAGCAGGGTGACCGCGCCGCCGGGGATGCGGTTGGGGTGCTCCAGGGCGGTGTGGTCGGCGATTTCGAGGGGATAGAAGGAATCCGTGAGCTCGACGGGGTGGTCGCCGAGGTACATGGTGCGGCGTCTGGCGACGACCGTTCCGGCGATCGGGACGCCGAGTGCGTCCGCGACCCAGTCCGGCGGGGTGACGCGGGTCGCGCCACGAAGCTTCTGGGAGCCGTGGCCGCCGGCTGCCCGTGTGGCTTGTGCCCAGGTGTCCCCACCACTCGGCGTGAGATAGGACGCGGTGTCGTCGACCCCTCGTTCCATCGCTTCCCTTCCTCGGGTGCCTGAGCGACACAGTAGCAACGGCCCAGGGAAATGGGCGGTGCGTGCCGCACCGCAGCGGGGCTGATGCACTCGACTAGGTCGGTACCGTCAGTACCCTGTGATCGCAGTCGACGGATACTGTCATGCGATCGCTGGCGGCTGTGGCAGCCGCCCCTGAGGTTACTGAGACGGCAGTATTGCCTGACGCGCGCTCCGGAATGACGCGCGCTCGGAATCAGGCCGACGGCGGCAGCGTCTGCTGGTAGCGCACGGCGTACAGGTGACCGCTGGTGATCATCACCGTCACCTCGAGCACGGCTCCGCTCGCGTCGGTGATCGTGCGAAGCGTGCGCATGACCGGGATCTCGTCCGGCAACTCCAGCGTCTGGAGCTCTTCGGTCGTCGGTTCGCGGACCTGGATCTCATCGACGAGTCCGTGCTGCTCATAGCCCAGGGCGGCCAGGACGGTCGGGCCGCTCGTCAGGTCGCGCTGCTGGTGGTCCAGCGCGGTGCCGGTGACGACCGCCTCCGGGTAGTACGACCATTCGATCTCGACCGGCTCGTCGTCGCGGAGCATCAGGCGCTTGCGGAGCAGGGCGGTTTCGCCGTCGGCCAGGCCCAGCTTCTGGGCGGCGTCTGTCGGCGGGCGTTCGTGGCCGACGTGCAGGACCTGGTAGGTGATCGTGGCGGTCGGCGGCTCGAGTTGGGATGAGGCGTCGACGATCTGGATCCGGTCGGAGCGGATGATCAGGGCTTTGCCCTGGCGGCCCTCGACGAAGCCCTCCGCCTTGAGCATGGCGACCGCCCGCTGGGCGGTGTTGATGGAGGTGCTGTACAGGACTTTCAGCCGCTCGAAGGTCGGCAGGGTACCGGTGATGTCGCCGGAGAGGATCTTCGCGCGAAGGTCGGCGGCGATCTGCGCGGACTGGGGACGGTCGTCGACGCGCTTCATGTGTCGCAGGCCCCTCCTTTCATCAGATCCCTTCCATGCCCACCTCAGCGACACAGTAGCAGCACTACGCCGGTATGCGGCGTTCGCGGGCGGGACGTGGCAATTACCCCGTTGTCCTTGTTGAGGTACTGCAAAATCAGTAACCTGAGGTGCGCCTCTGCGGTCGGAAGCTAACGGCGCGTCACGACATCGCATGGCACGTTCCGCCGAAAGGAGACCGAAGGTGCCTCGATTCGAGTTCAAATACGCAGCAGACCTCATGGTGGGAGATTGGGCCCAGATCGACGGGACGTGGGCGGAAGTCCTGGGGTGCGCGACGGATCCGAACGGGTGGACCCGCCTCACCCTGGAGGGGTTTCCGCTGCCTGAGACGATCCTGCACGGCACGGTCGAGGTGCCCTGGTCGCGGACCAGCCCGGCGGGTGCGCGGTGAGGCGCCCGCCGGACATCGGGGCCTTCCTGGCCCAGCACAGCGACGCGCGGGTGATCGGCCGGGTGCCGGCGATGTTCGGGATCGCCGTGAGCCAGGCCGAGGCGGAGTTCCAGCAGCGGCTGCTCGCCGCGGGCTACTCCGGCAGCTACCTCGCGCTGCTGGGCCTGGCGGCGACCCTGACCTTCGACGCCGGGGAGTACTTCCCGGCCGGTGACGCGAGCCGGCGTGACCAGGGTGAGTGGCACGGCTACCACCGGGGTCTGCAGACCTCGCTCGCCTGTCTGGTGATGCACGAGACCGGCTGCAACCCGCGCCAGGCCGCCCTGCTGGTGGCCGAACACACCGAGGCGTTGATCCGGTGCCGGTGGACCAACCAGCCAGTCGAGGACCAGCCAGTCGAGGACCAGCCGAGCAAGGACCAGCCGGCCGAGGACCAGCCGCCCAAGGGTGGTGGGTGAGACATGGAGATCTGGTCGAAGGAGTTCGCAGGCCGGCCCGAGTGCCTGGTCGACGCCCGGAAGTTCACCTATGCCGTGCTCGACGGCTGCGACGCCGCGCACACTGTCGCCTTGGTCGCCGACGAGCTGGCCGGCAACGCGATCAAGCACACCGCCTCTGGCAGGCCCGGAGGGGAGTTCGTCCTGCGGCTGGCCCGGTTCGGCAACCGGTGCCGGGTGCGGGTCGATGATCAGGGCGGGCCCTCGACACCGGCTGTGTACGTGGCCGACGACGCGGATGAGGCCGGGCGCGGCCTGACCATCGTCAGCGCGCTGTCCGCCAACTGGGGCGTCGACGGCGACGAGAACGCCAGGTCGGTCTGGGCCGACATCACCTTCGACGAGACCCCGGCGATACCCAAGCCCGGCGGCCCGGCCGCCGGTCTCCCCTCTCAGATGAGTGCGAAAAGAAGGGTCGGCATGACGACGGACGACAGGAAGCGTTGATGGCGTTGCGTGCTGACCATGCGGCGGAGCGGACCTTCGCGCGGATCGTCGACGGTCTGCGGTCCGCCCGCCTGCAGGCCGGGATCTCTCAGAACGCGCTGTCGGCCGGCTTGCCGGTGCGGGGCAGGGCGATCTCCGAATGGGAGACCGGGGCGATAGAGCCGACCTTGGGGCACCTGATCCTGTGGTCGCGATTGCTGGGCCGGCGCCTGGTGATCGTCGGCCGGGAGGGCGATCTGCGGATCGGCCCGTCGCGGCCGCGGCCCGGGGAATCGTCGGAGATGTTCGAGCGCCGGCGCTTGGCCGTCCCCTTACGGAATCGCAGGCTGGCGCTAGGGATGGGACAGGGGGAGCTGGGCCGGCTGGTCGGTGTCAGCCGGGACTCGATCCAGCGCTGGGAGCTGGTCCGGGTACCGCCACGGCCGATCGCGCACGTCGTGTGGGCCCAGCGGCTCGGCTACACGCTGGACGTGTGGCCCGTCGCCGCGGTCGCCGACGGCCTCTCGCGGGTCCGGAACGCAGGTCCCGCCGCCGCCGGTTTGCCCGCCGGCGATCAAGCCTCCTACGCTCGGCGCCATGGACGAAACACCAGGTGAGGGTTTGCGATGACCGGGTCGGTCTTCCTTGCGGGCGGCGGTGGCGCCGAAGACTCGGTGCCGCTGGATTCGGCGTTCGCCGCGGCGCTCGGCTCCGGTCCGCTCTGGTACTGGCCGGTCGCGATGGATCCGGCCGAGCGGGCTTACGCCGACTGCCTCGACTGGCTGGCCGGGGTGTTCGGGCCGCTCGGCGTGACCGACGTCGATATGTGGGAAGGCCGTGGCACCGGTCTGGCCGAGCGCCTTCCGGACTACCGTGGCGTCTACATCGGTGGCGGCAACACGTTCCGTCTGCTCGATCTGGTGCGGCGCAACGGTCTCCTGCCCGCGCTGCAAGAGTTCATTGAGAACGGCGGCGTCGTCTACGGAGGCAGCGCCGGTGCGGCATTGCTGGGCGCCGACATCTCGACCATCGCGCATATCGACCCTGATCCGTATGGCACGACCGACACCCGCGGGCTTGATCGCATCGCGGGGTACGGGGTGTTCGTCCACCACCGGCCTTCGGAGGTGCCGCGTGCTCGGGATTGGGCACGAATGAACCACCGTCCCGTCGTCGCTCTGCATGAGCGAGCCGGAGCGGTGGTCACTGATGGTCGGCTGACCTCGGTCGGTTTCGAACCGGTGGAGATCATCGGTGCCGGGACGCTCGGAGTGCAGAGTGTGCGGCCGGGCGAAAGCGTTGCGCTGTAAGGGCTTTGGGTCCTGACGCTGATCTGTCCCGGCCGAACTCCGAACTCCGAACCCCAACTCCGAACCCCAACTCCGAACCCCGAACCCCGGTCCCCGGACAACGGCCGAGGCCCGGCACTTCGGTGCCGGGCCTCGCTGCGCGGGGTTCTTGTCGAGTGTGTGTCGGCGCCTCACGAGCGGCCGGTTGTCTGCATCGCGTACTCGCGGGCCCGGCCAGTCTGGGACTGGGTCTGCAGGCCGGTCCGGGGGGTGCGGTTCGACAGGTTACAGGCGCGCAGGCCGATCACGCCCAGGCGGACGACGACCTCGCCGAAGGCCATCAGGATCAGCGCGTCGACCCAGGCCTGGCCGCTGGTGATGTGGTGGGCGGCGGAGAAGCGGGTGAGCTGTGCGGCGCCGGTGGCGTGGGTGGACCAGACGGCGAAGCCCAGTCGGAAGCCCATGCTGGTCACCCACAGTGCGGCCGCGCTGGCGGTGGCCTTGATGTGTACGTGGCCGTCCAGGCTGCGCACCCGGGTCAGCAGGCCGCCGAACAGTCCGAAGACCGCGCCGACGCCGGCCATGGCGGCTATCAGGATCAGGTCGTTGCCGGCGGTGGGGATGGCGTGCAGGTAGTTCTTGGCGGCGAAGGTGATCATCGCCAGCGGGACGATGAACGTGGCCTTGCCGATCCGCTCCTCGCGCAGCTGCCGGAAGACGATGAGGACGAGGGCGATGTCGATGATCCAGTCAGTGGTCGTCATGGCTATGACTATCCAGGCCAAGACCCCTGTGCAGCTTCAACCCGGAGATGGGTTGCGGGTGGACTCTCGCCTTCCACCCCAGGGTGGAACACCCCGGTGGACAGGGTTGACCCGACGGGAGAACCGGCACCGGGCCGCTTGCGCGCCCGGACATGGCGAACGCCCCGGAGCCACCCTCCGGGGCGCCCGCGCTTAGGGGCGACTAGCCCTGCTGCCCGGCCTCGAGCTTGGAGAGCATCGTCTTGACCTGGTTGATCGGGATGGAGAAGCCGAGGCCGACGCTGCCACCCTGGGAGTTGTACGAGCTGGTCGGGGAGTAGATCGCCGAGTTGATGCCGACGACCTGGCCCTGGGCGTTGAGCAGCGGGCCGCCGCTGTTGCCCGGGTTGAGGCTGGCGTCGGTCTGGATCGCGTTGTAGGTGACCTGATTGCCGCTGGAGTAGCGGCTGGAGTCGCTGCTGACGGTCACCTGGCGGTTCAGGGCACTGACGATGCCGCTGGTCACCGTGCTCTGCAGGCCGTCGGGGGAGCCTATCGCGATCACGGTGTCGCCGACCTGGACCTTGTCGCTGTCGCCGAGGGTCGCGGTGGGCAGCCCGCTGACGCTCTGGGCCTTGATCACGGCCAGGTCGCTGCCGGTGTCGTAGCCGACGATGCTGCCCTGCGCGGTCTTGCCGTTGTTGAAGGTGATGGTGATCTGGCCGTTGCCGCTGGTGGCGTCGGAGATCACGTGGTTGTTGGTGAGGATCAGCCCGTCGGCGGACAGGATGACGCCGGAGCCGACCGACTTGCCCTGGTAGGAATCGACCGACACCTGCACCACGGTCGGCAGCGCGGCCTTGGCGACCTGGCCGACCGTGGTGGTCGGCGAGCCGGTCTGGTTGCTGACCGACGTGTTCACCGTGCTGCTGCTGGGCACGACGTTCGAGGAGGCGGTGCTCGAAGAGGAGCCGTTGTGCGCGGCGACCGTCCCGGCGACGCCGCCGGCGACCGCGGAGGCGGCTATCGTGCCGGCCACGATCAGCGCCACACCCATCCGGCGCTTGCGCCGCGGCTGCTCCGGCGGGACCGAGGGGATCGGCGGGAACGGCGGGTAGCCGGGGCCGCCCGTGCCGCCTTGACCCGGCGTTATCGAGGTGATCGGGGCATACGGGGGCACAGCGCCGGACGCGCCCATTGTGCGGGACGGGGCGGACGAGCCGGAGGGGTCGGAGGAGGCCGACGGGGTGGTCTGGGCCGGACCGAACACCGGCCCGGAAGCGGAAGTCGGCTGGCCCCACGGCTGCGGGTTGCCGGTGGCGGGCTGCTCCGGCTGGTACGGGTCGTGCTCGAATCCGGTCATGGTCCCAAGATGCGGCCCGACGATGAGAACGCACTGTGCGAGAGCATGAGAATCGGAGAAGAAAGGCATGAAGCAGACGGCCCTGTTTCCTTAGGAAACGGGTTATCCGAGGTCAGGGGCGTGCGCGACCATCAGGCGATGGACCGCGAACCGCTTCCCGATGCCCGAGCCCTGCTGCGCGAACGTTATCCACAGGCTGTGTGGTCGGTGTTGGCCGGCAGTGTTATGACCGCTCACCGCACGGCCGGTTCGGATCTGGACATCGTGGTCGTACTCCGCCCTCGATGATCCCCGCGCGCCAAGCCGTGAGTCGCTGACCTTTTCGTGGATGGAATGGCGGTCCCGATCCACTTGCGCAGCCACAGCTCAAAGCAGCCCACTACGGCCTCACCGATCTGCTCGATGACTTCGCGCGCGCCACTGATTGCTAGATATACAGCGATCCCGGCGAGCGCCAAGTCATCGCGACCACGTTGTGGACCGCGACCGGACACGACGCGCAGGTTGGGCGGAAACCACTGGATCGGCAACGGGAAATGGCTGCTGCGCGAGCTGCGGTCTCATGACCCGGAGTTCGCCGAGCGCTGGCTGGCCGCGCGCGATGATCCGGCCGCTGTGCGGGCCTGCGCCCGCGATGTCCTGGACCGGCTCGGCGGTCCGCTCTTCGACGGCTATCTGGCTGTGGCGCCGCGGCCCGCGGTCACGAAGCCTGGGTGATCGTCAGTGGGAACTCGGTCAGGGTGACCGAGGGGCCGGACGGGTTCGCGATGTCGGTCAGCTCCACGGGATTCGTCATCAGGTACACGGCGTTCTGGGGCGGGAAGGCTGTCAGATCCGTGTTCAGCAAAGGGAACGCGGCTTTGGACTCGAAGGTGGCCGGCTGCCCGCCGCCGCAGGGGCTGTGCTGCATGGAGACGGTCAGGTCCTGGGCCAGCGACTCGGCGGCGGGGAACTCGCGGCCGGCGGCCGGGGCCACGAAAGCGCCGGCGGCCGGGGACTTCTCGGACACGGTGACGGTGCCGAGTTCGGCGTCGTAGCCGGTCAGTTGCTCGGCCACGGTCTGCACGGCGGCGGTGGGCTGATCGCCGGCCACTTTGTCGCCGACGCGTACTTGTCCGGTGCCCAGCACTTCGAAGCGGTGGAGGACACCGTTGCATTCCAACACCATGTCGCCGTCTTCGCTGAGGGCGACGGTGGTTCCGGACGCGGGTAACGTGCCGCCACCGCTGTCGGAGCGGGCGGCGGCGTGCGCGGTGAAACCGTTGTAGGAGAACAAGAAGACTGCGCCGGTGACGGCCAGCACGGGACGGATTCTCATGGCCGGTCCTTTCGGGAGATTTGTCGCTTTGGTGGCCATTATCGTCTCGCATGCCACTGACAATCCCGGCCCCACGCCGTGCGGTGCCCGTCCGGTCTCATCCCTCGCTGTTCGCCGAAGCCCCTTGCAGCGCCAGCGGATTCGGGAACGGTGGCCAGAACGGCAGCGGCCGGGGGCCGATCGCCTCGGCGTGCGCGATCTCGATCAGCGAGCGCATGAACGCTGCTTGGCTGGCGCGCTGCCGGATCCGTTCGGCCCGCGCCGGATCGGTCGGTACCGCGCCCCGCCAACGGCCGGGCCGAACCAGTTGAACCGATGTGGGTTCCTGACTCGGTACCGGTTCCGGTGCCATCGTCGGTGTCGGTGTCGGTGTCGGTGTCGGTGTCGGGGTCGGTGTGGATGCCGGTGTGGCCGCAGGCTCGCAGACCGGTTCGGCGACGGGTTCGGCGGCCGCCTGCCGCGGAAAGCCAATCTCCTGGAACCGGGCGCTCTCCTCGGCGTCCATGGCCTCCGCCACCGACTCCAGGGCCTCCAGCATGCTGCCGGACATCACGGACTCGATGCCGCCGCCGGCCCGGACCGGGTAGGGGATCTCGGCCCACACCGCCCGCGCGCAGCGGTCGCCCCGTACGCCCCAGCTCTGCGAGATCGCCGAGACCATCGCCAGGCCGCGCCCGGATTCGGAGTCCCAGTCGGCGTCCTCGTCCGATCCGCCGACCACCACGTGCGGCTCTATCGGCGAGCCCTGATCGTCGACCCGCACCTGCCAGCGGTCGGCGAAGGCCGCGAGGTGCACCACGAACTGCCCGCCCGGCGCGCCGCTGGCGGTGTGCACGATGGCGTTGCCGGCCAGCTCGGAGACGGCCAGCACGACCAGCTCCGCGCCCGGTGCGTCGCCGAGCACCATCTGGGTGAACTGGCGGACCTCGGCCAGACATGAGGCCAGCCCGGGGAAGGAGCGAGACCAATAAGACACAGGGGCCTCCCGGATGGTGGGGAGGGGGCGGTTCCGCCCTCCCGTCAGCCAGGCTAGCCCCCAACACGCCCCGTTCTAGGGCATTTTAAGGAAGTTCCCTTATTTGGATGATGATTCGTCATCCAGGTTTAGTGGGGGCAGCCGCGCGAGATCCATCTCCACCCGATTGATGAGCCCGATCGCCTCTTCACCGTACACAGCCGACTCCTCGAAGCGCCGGAACTGCGACACGTGTGTCGAGACCTTGTCAGGCTGGGCCAACAGCAGTTCGCCGGTGAACATCTCCACGGCGACCTCGCGGTCGTCGTACACGGTGAAGGTGACCATCGGCAGCCCGCGCATCGCCGAGGTCCAGGGCAGGATCCCGACCCGCACCCCCGGATGCATCGCCATCTGCCGGAGCCGGTCGAACTGCGCGGCCATCACCGTCAGCTCGCCGGGCCAGGTGCGCAGCACGCCCTCGGTGATCAGGAAGGTGAACTCCCGGCCGTCCTCGAACAGCACCGATTGGCGCTCGGTGTGGGTCATCGCCGCCTTGCCGACCTCGCGCTCGGACAGCCAGGGCGTGAGCCGGTTGGCGTCCCGGGCGTACTCGGCGGTCTGCAGCAGCCGCGGGATGATCGAGTTCGAGAACGTCGACACCGCCGAGCAGACGCGCTCGCGGTCGGCCATCTGGTTCAACAGGGTCAGGCCCTTGCCGTAGCCGCGGTTGCTGGCGGCGTCGGCGGCGGCCTGGCCGAGCAGGTCGAACAGGCTCTCCTGTTCCTCAGCCGGCAGGTTCAAAGCGGTGACGATCCGGGCCAGCACGTCTCGGCTGGGCACCATCTTGCCGTGCTCGACCTTGGACACCGCCGAGGAGGTGACCGCGGCGGCGGCCGCGAGCTCGCCGCTGGACAGCGCGCGCTCCATCCGGAACTGCCGGATCCGGCCGCCCAGCTTGGCCGCGTATGGACTTCGCACCGCACTCATACCCATTGGTTCTACACCACTTGTGAGGATTCGGTGACCGATCCGGCAGGATCAGTAGCCGGTGGTCACCTGTATGGATTGTGTTGGACTGGGCCGACGACTCGACGTGCGGCTACCCCCTGGTGACCTCGGCCGTCGGCTCCTTCCCCGGCGGCCCGTGCCCGCTGCCTCAGCCGGTTCCTGCCCCGGCCGGAGCCGGGATAGACGCCACCGGGCGCCTCTCACTCGTTAGGAGACCGGCCGCGGTCTCCAGGTCGTAGTCTGCGACGGTCGCGTAGCCGTCCAGCACTGCGGCGTGGGCGGCGATCTCGTCGGCCCGGGAGAGCAGCAGTTCGCCGGTGAAGGTCTCGACGGCCACCGCCGCGTCGTCGTGCAGGGTGAATCCGTACAGCGGGAAGACCTCGGTCACCGCGGCGGAATCCGGCACGATGCCGATCCGCACGCCGGGCAGGGCCGAGAGCACGCGCAGCCGGTCGGCCTGGGTGGCGGCCAGCGTCGAAGGGCCCGGACACAGCCGCAGGGCGCTCTCGGTCAGCAGGAACTCGAAGCTGCGGCCCTGTTCGAACAGCACACCCTGGCGCTCCAGGTGCAGCGCCGAGGCCCGGCCGAGTTCGCGTTCGGACATCCACGGCGTCAGGCGCGCGGCATACCGGGCATAGTCGGCGGTCTGCAGCAGCGGCGGGATCATCGACGTGGAGAAGGACCGTAACGCCGTCGTGTTGCGCTCACGCTCGGCGATCGCGTCCAGCAGGGCCAGACCGCGGCCGTGCCGGCGCCGGTCGGCGGCGTCGTCGACGGCCCGGGTGAGCAGATCGCGCAGATCGGTGCGGTGTTCGTCCCCGAGGCCCAGGACGCCGAGCACCCGGTCCAGCACCTCCGCCGAGGGGAGCATCATCCCGCGTTCGATCTTCGACACCGAGGGCTGGGTGACACCGGCGCGGGCGGCGACCTCCAGTCCGGACAAGCCGAGATCCAGTCGGTGCCGACGCAGACGCCGACCGAGTTCTTCAGCTAATACGCTGCGTGCTGGGCTCATTCCCACAGTGTGTACGGCGCTGCCGACGAACTGTGAGGGTTTCCGGGACTTATGCCGTTAGTATCACCCGGTCGAGCTACCATCATGCGATGCGATCTTGGATATCCGGCCTCGGTACCGCCGGACGCAGTGCTCGCCTATCGTCCTGGACAGCCTTCACATCGGTCCGATTCGCTGTAGTTTGACGCTGGTGAGCGCCGTATGAATCTGGCCGCCCTCGTCACCGCCTTCGGGGTGGTGTTCCTGGCTGAACTGCCGGACAAAACCGCAATCGTGTCCCTGATCCTGGGGACCAGGTACCGCCCGTCGTGGGTTTTCTGCGGGGTGGCGGCGGCCTTCGTGGTGCACGTGGCGCTGGCGGTGGCCGCCGGCTCGCTGCTCTCGCTCATCCCGCGGCGTCCGCTACAGGCGATCGTGGCGGTGTTCTTCCTGGCCGGCGCGGTGCTGATGCTGCGCAGTCACGGCCGTGAAGCCGGAGAGGAAGAGGCGGAGGAGGCGCCGGATCTGGGCGAGGGCGCCGGGTTCGGCAAGGTGGCCGGGACGGCGTTCGGGGTGATCATGGTTGCCGAGTTCGGGGACCTGACCCAGATCGTCACCGCGAACCTGGCGGCGAAGTACGCCGACCCGCTGGCCGTCGGGCTCGGCGCGGTGCTGGGCCTGTGGGCGGTCGCCGCGCTGGCCATCATCGGCGGGCGCAGCCTGCTCAAGGTGCTGCCGCTGCACCTGATCGTCCGGTTGGCCGCGCTGGCGATGATCGTGCTGGCCGGCGTCAGCCTGGGGCAGGCCATCGCCGGCTGAACAACAGGACCGTCGCGTGCACTCCTTATGAGGACACTGAGACCATCTTCCCGTCCAACGCGTCCGCGAGCTGGCGCAACCCCCTGGCCAGGTCCGAGCCGGTGGGAGCCCGCCGCGAGTCGACGTGGCGCTGGACCAGCACCCCGGCCATCAGCGAGTACACGACCGCGCCGACCGACAGTTCCAGGTCCCGGTCAACTTGGTCTTCCGGGATCCCGAGGATCAGGTGGACCATGCCCGTGCGGGCCGCCGGGATCGCACCGACCAGCATTTCGCGCGCCCCGGGGATGTGGTCGATTTCCAGGAACATCTCGAAGCTGGCCATCCACAGCGCCTGGTCGCGCTCGAAGGTCGCGGCGACTTCGTCGAAGACCGCGGTGAAACGGTCCAGGTTCGACATGTCGGGGCCGGCTTTGGCGAAAGCCTCCTCGAGCCGGTCGCCCCACTGCTCGATCGCCTCGAACATCGCCTGGTTCATCAGCGCGTCCTTGGACCCGAAGTGGTAGCCGATCGCGGCCAGGCTGACCCCCGAGGCCTGGGCGATGTCCCGGGCGGTGGTGCGCGAGTAGCCCTTCTCCAGCAGACACTTCTTGGCCCCGGCGAGGAGGTCGTCACGGTTGCTCATGCTCCGTAGCCTACCGCGGCCTAAGACGAATGTCTTGCACCAACGTCTTGAACGACAGTCTTGCACGATCGTCCAAGACGGTTGTACGTTCCTCTCATGACGACGACCCAGAGTGCTGAAACCGCCCCGGCCCCGCGGGCCGGCCGCAAAGAGTGGATCGGGCTGGCCGTGCTGGTCCTGCCGTGCCTGCTCATCTCGATGGACATGTCGGTCCTGCTCTTCGGGCTGCCGTTCATCAGCGCCGACCTCAAGCCCAGTGCCACCCAACAGCTGTGGATCATGGACGCCTACGGCTTCGCCCTGGCCGGGCTGCTGATCACCATGGGCGCCATCGGCGACCGGATCGGCCGGCGCCGGCTGCTGCTGACCGGCGCCACGGCGTTCGGCGCGGCCTCGGTCGTGGCCGCCTACTCCGGCAGCGCCGAGATGCTGATCGGCGCCCGGGCCCTGCTCGGGGTGGCCGGGGCGACACTGATGCCCTCGACGATGGCCCTGATCCGCAACATGTTCCACGACCCCAAGCAGCGGCAGACCGCGATCTCGCTGTGGACCGGCGGTCTGATCGGCGGCGTCACCCTCGGCCCGATCGTCGGCGGCGTGCTGTTGAACCACTTCTGGTGGGGTTCGGTGTTCCTGATCAACCTGCCGGCGATGGCGCTGCTGTTGGTCCTGGGCCCGATCCTGCTCCCGGAGTACAAGACCCGGGCCGCCGGCCGACGGTTCGACGTCCTGGGTTCGGTGCTGTCGATGGCCACGATCTTCCCGGCGGTCTACGGGATCAAGCAGCTGGCCGTGGACGGCTTCAGCGCCACCGCGGCCGCCGCGTTGGCCTTCGGCGTCGCGCTGGGTATCGCCTTCGTGATCCGTCAGCACACCGCGAAGAACCCGCTGGTCGACATGGAGCTGTTCCGCAAGCCGAGCTTCCGGGCGCCGATGCTGGTGAACTTGTGCGGCAACTTCGTCCTGATGGGATTCAGCCTCTTCAACACGCAGTACCTGCAGTCTGTGGCCGGCATGCGGCCGTTCACCGCCGCGCTGTGGTCGATGGCCGCGATGCCGTTCGTCAGCGTCGGGATGGCGCTCACCGGCGCGTTGACCACCAGGGTCCGCCCGGCGCGGATCATCGGCACCGCCTTCCTGGTCTCGGCCTGCGGCGCGCTGGTTCTGACGCTGGTCCACCCGGGCAACCCGGTCGTGGTGCTGATGGTCGGTGCCGGGGTGGCGGCCGGCGGCGTGGTCGCGGCGCAGAGCATCGTCGGGAACATGGTGATGGCCGCGGCCCCGGCCGAGCGGGCCGGTTCGGCCTCGGCGCTCAACGAGACCGGCGCCGAACTCGGCAGTTCGCTGGGGATGGCCCTGCTGGGCAGCCTGGGCGCCGCGATCTACCACAACAAGATGGCGTCGGTGGGTGCGGGCGGAGCTCCGGAGCCGGCGGTGCACGCGGCCCACGAGACCATCGGCGGCGCGGTCGCCGTCGCCGGGCAGTTCCCCGGGGCGGCCGGACACAGCCTGCTGATCACGGCGCGCGACGCCTACACCTCGGGTCTGCACACCGCGGCCCTGGCGGGTGCGGCGGTCCTGGCGCTCACCGCGCTGTTCGCCGTGCGGGCGCTGCGCAACGAGCCGGTCTTGCCGGCCGCGCCCAAGAAGGCTCCCAAGAGCAAGAAGGAGAAGCCGGAGAAAAAGGGTGCGAAGGCGGCGCCGGCCGAGCCTGTCGGTGACTACGCCTCGGCTGTGTGACGCGTACAGAGAAGGATCCGCCGGTCTCGGAGGGGGAGACCGGCGGATCCTTTTGTCCAGCGCAGGATTCAGACCTTGAGCGCTTCGGTCACGGCCTCGGCGACCGTGGTGGTCGGACGGCCGATCAGGGTGCTGAGGGTGTCGGTCACCTCGGCCAGCGCGCCCTCGGAGATCTTCGAGTCCGCGTCGGCCAGACCCGCTGCGAGGAAGCCCGGCAGGCCGAAGCCCTCCAGAGTCTTGCGGTACTCGGCCGGCTCCAGGTTCACGGCCGCGACCTCCTTGCCGGCCTGGCGCGAGACCTCGGCGGCGATCTCGGCGCGGCTGTAAGCCCGGTCGCCGGTGAGCTCGTAGACCTTGCCCACGTGGCCTTCGGCGGTGGCCACCACTCCGGCCGCGGCGGCGTAGTCGGCCCGGGAGGCGAACGCGGTCCGGCCCTCGCCCACGGAGCCGATGATCGCGCCGTGCTCGATCGAGGCCGGCAGGGTCGCGGTCAGGTTCTCCCAGTACCAGTTGTTCCGCAGGAACGTGTAGGGCAGGCCGGACTCCTTGACCGCGGCCTCGGTGTCCTTGTGGACCCAGGCGAAGCCGATCGGGTTGGCCTCAGCCTGCGGAATCGAGGTGTAGATCACGTGGCCGACCCCGGCCTCCTTCGCGCCCTTGATCGCGTTCAGGTGGTGGCTGAGGCGGACCTCGTCCGGGCCGCTGGAGGAGATGAAGACCCACTTGTCGGCGCCGCGCAGGGCCTCGGTGAGGCTCGCGGCGTCGGCGTAGTCGCCGGGCACGACCTGCACGCCGCGGTCGGCGAGATCCTGCACCTTCTCCGGGGTGCGCACGATGGCGCGGATCTGTCCGGCCGGGACGCCGCGGCTCAGCAGGTCCTCGACGACGAGCCGGCCGAGGTGGCCGCTGGCGGCGGTGATGGCGATGGTCATGACGGCTCCTTGGGGGCGCGGCCCGGGGTTGGGCGCTTTCTCTCGGTTAGTGCGAGATCAACGATTGCACTAACTTTTGGAAAGTGCAACCCGAGGCGCAGCACTACCGCAGGGAAAGCGAGTGGGGTACCGTGGACGGCATGAGCACGCGCGCCGAATCATCAGCCGATTCCGAAGAGCGCGCCCTCGACCTGGTCTTCGACGTCTTGCAGGCGCGCTGTCCGTCGCGCCCCGTCCTGGAGCACGTGACCGGCCGCTGGGGCACGCTGATCATGATGGCCCTGCTGGAGGGGCCGGTCCGGTTCAACGAGCTGCGCCGCCGGGTCGACGGGGTGAGCGAGAAGATGCTGTCCCAGGGGCTGCAAGCCCTGGAGCGGGACGGTTCCGTGGTCCGCGAGGTGCAGTCGACGATGCCGCCGCGGGTCGAGTACCAGCTGACCCCGCTCGGCAAGGAGATCGCCGAACGGCTGAAGGACCTGGTGCGCTTCCTGGAGAGCCGGATGCCGGAGATCGAGGGGCTTCAGGCCCGCTATGACCAGGCGGCCGCCGCCTAGCTCCTGCCGATGATCCACACTGGGCGTCATGACCAGACACGTGGAATTCCAGCGCCTGCACAACTTCCGTGATCTCGGCGGCTACCCGACCGCGGACGGTGGCACCACGAAGTGGGGCGTGCTGTACCGGTCGGACAACCTCGGGAAGCTGCGCGAGGCGGCTGACGTCGAGCGCTTCCGGGAGCTGGACGTGCACACGGTCATCGACCTGCGTTACCCCTGGGAGATAGAGAAGGCCGGCCGGGTGCCGGACTTCCCCGGGCTGCGCTATCTGAATTCCAGCATCGAGCACCAGCCGTACGACCAGGGCGCGCTGGGAAGCGACTTCGATCCGTGGCGGTTCCTCGCGGATCGCTATATGGAGGTCTCACAGGACGGCGTCAAGGAGATCCGTGAGGTCTTGGACGTCATCGCCGATCCTGAGTCCGGTCCCACGGTCTTCCACTGCGCCTCGGGCAAGGACCGCACCGGCATCATCGCGCTGTACGTCCTCACCCTGATCGGGGTTCCCGAGGAGACGGTGCTGGACGACTTCTCGTTGACGGAGTTGGCCACGCAGCGGTTGATCGCGGACTGGAAGGCGTTCTACCCCGATCGCGAACTGAAGTGGCCCGCCTATGCGCGCGCCCCTAAGGATCCGATGGAGCTGTTCATCGCCGATCTGAAGGCCCGCTACGGCTCTGTAGAGGGTTACGCAGAACAGGAACTCGGTGTCGACGACGCTCTGGTCACCGCGTTGAAGACGAACCTAGTCGACGTCGAGGGCTAGCTCGATCGACAGTGGCACGAAGCCATAGCGCTGATAGAAGCGGATCGCGGAGTCGTTCGCCGTATACGCGGAGACGTGGAGGCGTACGGCTCCGCGTTCGCGTCCCCAGGCGATGAAGTCCTCCACCAGACGGCCGCCGATCCCTTGTCCTCTATAGGGAACGGCTACATGCGTGCTGACTAGTTCGGCGCGCGCCGCGGTCCACATAGAGGACGCCGGGCTGAAGGTTCCTATTACGTGCCCGATTACTGTGTCGTCCTCTACAGCGACCAGTACCAGTGCGTCTGGAGCGGCGATGAGTCCGGCACACCTGGTGCGGATGTCGTCGCGCGGCCATTCCGGGTCACGCAGCCGGTCCCGGGTGACGCCGTCCTCGGCGAACAGGTCGGCGCTGTCTTGGGTGAGGCCGTCCAGATCGTCCAGGGTCGCCGGGCGGATCTCGATGTCGGTCATATCCGGGTGATACCCGTCGGCGGTATCCGGCGACCATCGGCGGTTCCGCGAGTTGTCACGGTGATGCAACCTGTTCTGGCGACCCCGCGGTTTGTGCGTGCGGAAGGGGGTACCGGATGCGGTCCGAGGACGAAGACGAGTTCCGCCACTTCACGGCTGCGCGGTGGCCGGGGCTGGTGCGGACGGCGTATCTGCTGACGGGGGATCTCGGCCACGCCGAAGATCTCGCCCAGGCGACGTTGATCAAGGCCTACCGGTCGTGGCACCGGGTGCGCCGGGTCGAGGACGTCGACGCCTACGTGCGCAAGATCCTGGTCAACGCCAACCGGAGTCGGTTCCGGTCGAAGCGGCCGGTGGAGTACAGCGTCGCCACGGTGCCGGAGCCGCACGCGCGGCCGGACGCCAGTCGCGCGGTCGAGGACCGGGACGTGCTGTTCGCGGCGCTGGCCGGGCTGCCGCCGCGGCAGCGCGCGATCGTGGTGCTGCGGTACTGGGAGGACTTGGCCGAGGGCGAGGTCGCCGACCTGCTCGGCTGTTCCGTCGGCAACGTCAAGAGCCAGGCTTCACGGGCGCTGGCGAAGTTGAGGAATGACGCGGGTCTGGCCGGGCTGTCCTCGTTTCGGGAGCCGGCGGCGTCGTTGAGAGGAGAACGGGCATGACACAGGATTCGTGGGACGACGGCCTGCGCGAGATCATGACCGGCACCGCCGGCACGGCACGGGTCGCGGCGGCGCCGACCGATGTGATCCTGCGGCGGGGGCGGTCCTCGGTGCGTCGGCGGAACGGTCTGGCGGGCTCGGCGGTGCTCGGGGTCGTCGCCGCGGCGGTGATCGCGGGGACCGCCTTCGCCTCCGGAACAGCTGGCAGCTCCCCGCAGCCCGGTGCGGCGTCCAGCTCGGGGCGACTGTCGCCGGCCGCGGACGCCGTGGTGACCCTGGGATCGCCGTCGGCGAAGACGAAGGTGGTGATCTACGACGACTACCGCTGCCCGCCGTGCCGCCAGGTCGACAGCGGGACCAGCGCGCTGCTCAAGCAGGAGACCGCGTCCGGCAAGATCGAGGTCGAGTACCGCCCGGTCGACCTGATCGACCGCCACGACACGCCGAACGGGACCGGGTCCGTGGTCGCGGGAAACGCCGTGCAGTGTGCGGCCGATCGGGGCGACTTCCTCGCCTACCGGGCCGCGGTCTTCGCGCACCAACCGGCCTCCGACGCCGATGACCCCTTCAGCTCGCCGACGGAGATGATCTCCATCGCCCGGGGGATCCCCGGTCTGGTGACTCCGTCGTTTGTGAAGTGCGTGGACGATCAGCCGTATGCGGCGGCGATCCGCGCGAACTACGACACCGCCATCAACACCCTGCAGTGCCCCGGCGTGCCGTGCATCAACGCCGGCGGCCAACAGTGGAACGGCCAGGGAACCGACAGCACCAAGCCGCTGGGAGTCGGCGTCGACACCTGGTTGACTCAGATTATTGGGGCGCACTAACGGTGTCGCGGCGGGCGCACGGACACCATCCTGCCCGGCTGAGAAAACCCGTGGTCGTGGCACGTACGCGCGGCTAGCTTGCTGCCCCATGAGCTCTGATCCGCAGAACATCATCGAGTCCGGATACGACGCCATGGCCGAGCAGTACTTGGCCGCGTTCGGCGAAGGCGTCCCCGACGATCCCCGGATCCGGTTCGTGGGCGAGTTGGCCGACCGTCTTCCTGACGGTGCGCGCGTTCTCGAGCTCGGCTGTGGTGCCGGGGTGCCGGCGACCGCCTTGCTGGCTCAACGTTTTGACGTTCTCGGCGTGGACATTTCGGCCGCTCAGCTGGCGCTCGCCGCGCAGCGGGTGCCGAGCGCCGCGTTCCGCAAGGCGGACATGATCAATCTGGAGCTGCCGGACGCCTCGTTCGACGCGGTCACGGCGTTCTACAGCTTCAACCACGTTCCCCGCGAGCAGCAGCCACCCCTGCTGGCCAAGATCGCCCGCTGGCTCCGCCCCGGCGGCCTCCTGCTGGCTTCCTTCGGCCAGGGCGGGTCGGCCGACGACGTCGAACCGTGGCTCGGCGTCCCCATGTTCTTCGCCAGCCACGATCCGGCCACGAACACCCGCCATCTCACCGAGGCCGGTCTCACGCCGATCGTCGACGAGCTGGTGAGTAAGGAGACGGGGATGGGGTGCGAAGCGTGGCAGTGGGTGCTGGCTCGCGGTGCTGGTGAGGGCGCCGGACGTTAAGTGCTAACCCTGAACCGGCGGTGACACAGGCGCGCTCTGTGTCACCGCCGGTTCGATCGACCGCGTTAAGCGGTCAGATTCATGGGACGGTCACCGCGTTGGCGACGAGGGCCTTCAACTCTGTGACGGCCTGGTCCCATCCCGGTGCCGCCAGCAGTGTGCTCGCCTGGTCGCTGGTCAATGTGAACTGCGAGGGCGACGGTTCCACCATGTCGACTTCGATCACAGCGCCGTCCGGACGGACCCAGACGTAGGACAAAAAGTAGGGACCAGTCTGAGTAGTGGGATCCTTCCGGCTTTTGTACGTGATGAACTCGCCGCCCTTGGCGAACGGGGCGACGGTGCACACGTCATTCGGGCTCAGCTTCATCTTCTGACAGGTGGGTGTGTCGGTGCGGATCGAGACGACGACCCCGGCGCCCGGACCGTCCTGGGTGCCCAGGCTCCACGTGCCGTGGACGGTGCCGAGGATGTTCGCTGGAGCGCCGTTGACCGGCAGGTTCTTCCCATCCGGGATCTTTGTGCCGCCCGCGCCGAATCCCGTTTTGACGGGATGCGAGCCGGGCGGAAGGGCGCCCACCGCGATATCCAGTACGGAGTTCGCGAGCGCCTTGCCTTGAGCCGCCGTCACGTGTGTCGGGGCCACGGCCGCCGGCGACGTCGAGTGGTCGGGGCTCGGGCTCGGGGTCGAGCTCGATGATGTGACCCCGGCCGCGCCCGGGCCGACTGACGAAGGCGTGGAAGCCCCGGTGCGCGACGGGATCATGGTGACGACGGCGCCGGCGACGCCGACCGCCGCGACCGCGGCGAGCGTCCCGGCGGCGGCCGAGCGGCGGCGGTGGCGCCGGGCGTGGGCCAGCGCCCCGGCGTGCAGCACGGCGGAGGCCGGTGCCTCGAAGGAGAAGGCAGTCTCGCGGAACGCCGCGGCGATGCCGTCCGGTTGATCGTGGTCGATGTCCTCGAAGTGATCGGTGGACATGGGAGTACACCTCTTTCGTGTCAGGTCTGAGAGTGATCGGGGACCGGGCCGGTCCGGACGCGCCCGGGAAGTGCTCAGAAACGCGCCAGGTCGGCGAAATCGCCGCCCAGCAGCTCGCGAACCCGTGCCAGCGCACGGGAACAGCGCGAGCGGACGGCGGTGTCGGACAGGTTCAGCCGGGCCGCCGTCTCGGCCACACTCAGGTCCTCCCAGAACCTGAGCACCAGCACCGCACGGTCGACCGGCGGTAGCGACCGCAACGCCTCCAGCAACGCCACCCGCAGCACGACGTCCTCGCCGCGAGTCGGTTGATCCGCCACACCGCCGAGCCCGCCACCGCCGGCCGGGCGTTCGCTGTTGCTCCGTTTACGCCGCGCCGACACAAACCGGTTGACCAGGGTGGTCTGCGCATAACCGACCGGGTTGTCCAGCCCGCCCACCCGCTGCCACCGCCGGTACAGCAACCCGAAGGTCTCCTGGACCAGGTCCTCGGCGGCATGGGTGTCCCCACCGGTGAGCAGGCAGGCGGAACGGAACAACCGCGGTCCGCTGGCCGCGACGAACGCCTGGAAGTCCAGGGCCGCGCCGTCAGCTTCTGTCGACCCGCGACTCCCGCGCTGTATGAGCCTCATATCCGATCAACGCCGCGAAGATGGGGAACTGTGGCACGCGAATTTTCGGCCGCGGCCGTACCGAGGTCTGGAAGTCGGACAAACCCGTCGACCGACCGCGTCACACCCATCGGGGTTAACCGGGACACCCGACAGAGCGTCCTCATCCCCGCCCGAAAACGATCGGGAAAAGCGATCAGGCCCGGTTCCCCGGGACTTGTCGTCCTCGGAACCGAGCCCTATCGTCGACTACTTACAAGTGCGCGAGGGGGGAGTTGAACCCCCACGCCCTACCCGGCAAACCGGCAACGGATCACCAGGTGAACGAGTCCCTGACCAGCATAGACGCGCTGGTTGGGGACTCTTCGTTTGTACCCGAGAGGACATAAAAAGACATCAGGTTGCATGTCGGTTGCATGGCTGCATGACGGGTGGTCGGCTGACGCGCGCCGAGGCAGTCAGGGACGTGACTACCGATCTATGCAGGAACGTGACTTGCCGTTGACCAGGCATCACCCCACACCTAGCCTCGCTTATGGTGATCAACCCACTACAAGACAAGGGGGAACCATGAAGCTCACGAAACTGGCCGACCCGCCGGACTGCGGTTCCGACGACTGCCCGGCCGTGTACGTCACGGACTCCGGCACGATCGTCGTACAGGGCGACGCGGTGAGCCAGGCTGAAGGGCTCCGACTCGGCGCCGGGGAACAGGCAGTCGAGATCTCGGCAGACCTGTTGAGGGAGGCACTGCGTGCGCTTGGAGGGTGAAGTCTGGCGGGCGTACTCTCGCGACTTCAAGCGGTCCGCGTTTCGGCTGGAGACCCAACCGACGTACACCATGCCGGACGAGGTAGACGAGGTACGACGGTTTCTAGCCGGCGAGCTGAGTCCGCCGGAGGGTCACAACGCCCGTTGGCATGAGACCGTGCGCGCCAACGTAAAGGCGGGCAAGAGTATGACGCGCGTCCGTGTCATGCGCCAGCCGCTCACCGATTACCAACGGTATGGATTTGCCTGGTCTGTCCCCGGCAACATCGCAGCCGGGGAAGACATCCGCGTCCTGGACCTGACTGGCAAGCCGTTGCCCCCGCTTCCCACATTCGACTTCTGGCTGTGGGACGAAGAGATCGTGGCACGGCTCGACTACCACATGGACGGGACGCAGATCGGCCGTGAACTGGTCGAAGACGCCGACCTAGGGCGATACCTTGAATGGCGAGACTACGCGCTAGCACACTCAGTGCCGTTCCAGGAGTACCAACACTGATCGAGCCTGAAGAGCAGGAACAGCAGCGGGCCGACCTAGCCGCAGCGCTTAAGGAGTTGCGGCTAGCGTCTGGCCTGTCCGGGGAACGCCTGGCAGTGCGAACCGGAATGAGCCAGACGAAAGTCAGCCGGATCGAGACCGGCCGGACCCTAGCAACTGTGTTCGATGTTCAGGCTATCGTCAGAGCACTTGAGGTCCCCGAGGCTGACGCCGAAGAGCTGCTGAAGCTGGCGCGCGCCGCCAACACCGAGTTTCACGACGTACGGTCATCCCGACGCCGTGGCCTTGAGCACCGCCAACGCGAGTTAGCAAAGCTTGAACAGGACTCGCGCGAGATCCGGTTCTTCCTGCCCACGATGTTGACCGGGCTCCTTCACACACCTGAGTACGCGCATGCGAGCATGCCTTACCCCCAGGCAGCCGCGATCGCGAAGCGGCTTGAGCGCCAGACCGTTCTCTACAACCGCGAGAAGCGGTTCACGTTCTTAATGACAGAGGGCGCTGTACGCTGGCCGATCCTCGGACCTGAGGGCATGGCTGTACAGGTCGATCGCCTTGTCTCGCTCGCGAGCCTAGCCAGCGTCCGAATGGGGCTCATCCCGTCGAACGGCGTATCGGGCCTACCAGCCCTCTTGAGCATCTTCGTCGTGTACGACGAACGGCTCGCAACCGCAGAGACGTATGGCGGGCTGGTGGTGATGCGTGATCCGCGCGACGTAGAGATCCACCTTGAACGCTTCCGCCTCTTCGAAGAGCATGCGTTGTGGGGTACCGACGCAACTAGTCTCCTGGCCTCAATTTCGGCCGATTTTCGCGCCCGCGCATGAGGAGATTATGCGGCTACGTGACTAGCCCTATCCGGCCTTCTACCTGCGTCGTTATGGTCTAAAAGATCTGAGACGCGCAGAGGAGAACAGGCCGTGAGGACGACAAGCCACGCAATCACAGCCGTGGAGCCGATGACCGGTCCGGCAGAGCCGGGACGCTACTTCGTTGCCAACCAGCGGCGCGTGCCGGTGACCATGCTCAAGCCCGGCCAGTGGGTACACCTGGACCCGGACTCGGAATGGTACGAGGTGAGCAAGGTGGGACGGCCCTACGACGCTCCGGTGCCGGGCACGGCCGCCAAACAGTGGCGCAGGTTCGTCACTGTCGAATTCACCGACATCATCGACCGGACGTTCCTGGCCAGCTCGCAGCTGTGGGTGCGTAATGACGAGGAAGGCAACTAGCGGAAGCCGGAGGTGGAAGACATGGCGCTTCCGAGTAGCCAAACCAACATGGTGCCGGCGCTCGTTCCTGAGGGGGCATTCATCTATCGCGATCGTGTGGGGTGGGTCCAGGTCGAACGGGTTGAAGAGAGCGGGCCGTTCGTGAGGATCTTCACCATGGGTGATACGGAGCCAATCCAGTTCCTCAACACCGAGGACGTTGCCGTGTGCCTGCCGCTGTGACTCCGAGACTCCCGCCGATCCCGTACCGGTCGGCGGGTTGCCTGAGCCGGCCAACTGTAAAGCGCGCCTGATCCAGCCGTCCGCCTGTAGAGGCGACTTCCCCCGTGGCGCGTGCCGGGCGGGCGGGTGCGCCACCACTAAGCAGGAGAGAGACCGTGAGAACCATTGGCGTGATTGACCCACTGGTCATGCCCGGATTTTCCTATGAAGCCCAGCCGCGCACCCTGCGGGACCCAATCAATGCAAGTTTCAGAAGCATTATAGCAGCTTGCATGACGCCCCAAGAAAGACTCTGACCAGTCTTCACGAATCCGATGAATGACGCTAGCAGAAGAGCCGAGGCGGCGACGTTTAGAGCCATCAATATTAGCCACGAATTATACCGACCCTGCCAAAGCCTGAACAGCAGATAGGCATCGACGGCGCACCAGGCAACCACGGCTCCGGTCAGACCAGAAGGGTAGCTGGTTGTGACATAGGTTGCCAGCTCAAGCACCGTAATGACCAACAGGTAGATTGTGGGTCGCGACGGAAGGTCTTCATCCAGCTCCACTATTACCGACATCGACACTTTCTCCCGTATGCTCGACATAGCGCGAGATCGTTGGCTCAACGGCCGCCCGTCGAGCCAACGATCATAGTTCAGCGACTAGGCATTCCAGTTAGTACGAACTGTACCAGTTGTCGCCATGGCCGGTCGCCTGGTATGTAGCGTTCGCCCCGTGAGTAACCGAGACGGGGAAGCCCTTAAAGAGCCACGAAACCACAAAGTCCATGTGGGAAAAGAATTCCCCACCCGCGCCGGTCGGATCCGGGCCGCTCCAATTGCAGGACCCCATCGAGATGGTGTAACCATAGGCGTAGTCCTGGGTGCACCGAAGATCGGTGGTCCAGTTGTGCTGGATGAAGTTCCCTAGATTGTCACCACTCCAAGAGGCGTGCATGGTTGCAGACCATGCGCCAGCGGGCGAATAGACCTGGAATCCGTTGGACCAGGTCCAATATGTGCAAGGACAGTCACCCCCGTAGGCTGGCGAGACCGTACCGGCGCGCTGGACCGGGGTCGCGCCCGCCGCGATCTGCTTCGAGCTGCCACCAACGGCCTTGATCTGGAGGTCGCACGCGCTCTTCACTGCGACTGCAACATCCGTTGCGGAGACCTTGGTGACGAGCTGCTTCTCGACAGACGCCTTGCATGCGGCTGCGTCGCCAGCCGTAAGGGCGATGACCGGCCCATGGCTCGGTGGCGGAGCGGGGGTTGCTGCGGTCGAGGTGGCGGCGCCGGCTCCGCCAGTAGCAGCAACAACTCCCCCTATCGCAAGGCTCAAGACTGCGACTCCACGCAGTAGAATGTTAGGTGTCCTCACGGACCCCTCCCTCTGGTAGTGGGCGGACAGTGGGGATTGCGGCGGCCGGGTGTGCTAGCACTCGGCCGTCTCCCATGTCAGGACTCTGCGAGCCCTCAGTCGGTGACTCTTCCGGCACTGAACGTTCGTGTCAATGGATCACATCGGCATATTGATCTGCATCATTTGACATGCTAGGGAAAGCCCACTCGTCCGACACATCTAGACCACGCGCAGAGGCGCAGTCGCCTCATTTGATACGCCACGGATCTGTGATGTAAGTCACATCGGATGTTGAGAACCGCGACCTCGAACGCAGCTCTGTTATAAACACGTTGACACTCCATACGCGCCAGGGCACTTTGAAACATGTCGGCGGCCGAACCGGCGAGGGCCAGCCCGAAGGCTGGCCCCTACCGCGCTCGGTAGATTCAGCAACCCGGGTTCGCCGCCGGTAGCGGTCCATGAGGCCCTTGAGGATACGGCCACGGTCGCTGATCTCGATGCCCTCACCGCGCAGCCATTCCGAGATGTGCGTGGTATTGCAAGGTGCGCGCCCATGCCGCACTTCCGCTATGGCGCGTACTTGCCAATCTTAGCTGGCTAATCGCTCTAAAGCGTTCTGGTCCCAGACAGGTCAATGACACGCGCCGATGGCGCAGAGTGCTCGTCTTCCGCTACCTTGCCGGAAACGTCAACGAGCCCGGAGGGTGCTACCAACACCGTTCCGGGCTCTACACCTCAGACTCGGCTAGGAGTCGTCAGTGTCCCCCAAGCGTATCGCCCGTGCCCTGGTGCTTGCCGGAATCGGAATCGTCATCCTGGCAGCCGGAATCCTCAGCTTCTCGGCGCTCCGCCGGCTAGGCATCTCCGCAGGTTGGAACCCTGGGCTTGCCGCTTTGCTGCCCGTCTCCATGGACGTGTATGCCTTGATATCAACCGTGTCGTGGCTGGTGCTGGCGGAAGGGCAGGCGGACCGTAAGCGGTCCGGCATCAACGCTTCCGTGGCCGTGTCCCTTTCCGTGGTCGGGAACGGCATCGAGCACCTGAACGCGTTCCACGTTCTCACCGTGGGGTGGCCCGTGGTGGTCGCCGTTTCCGCGATTCCGCCCGTCGTCATGGCGCTTTCCGTTCACCTCGCCGTGCGGTTCCTGGCCGAGACGGCACAGCCGGAAACCGCGACAGAGACCGTCACACAGGCGAGCAACAGTGCCGATACCAGCAACATCACGGGCAGCCCCGAGAAGGCCGCTGCCGAGTCGTGGAACACCCTTCCGGAGCCGGTGAAGTTGAACCGCGTCAAAGCCGCTACGGAGCGGCTGAAGGCAGAGGGCAAGCCGGTTACCGGCGCCACCCTCGCGGGTGTGCTAGGGACCACAGACCGGACTGGTAGGAACTACCTCGCCAAGCTGAACGCCGCGTGACAGAAGGTCTGTGAAACGACAAGACCCCCGCCCTTGATGGGCGGGGGTTTCTTGTGCGTAGCAGGCACCGAGGGCCTGAAAACGTCATGCCTGTGACCTGCGACGGAGGAAACAGAAACGGCCGGACAGCAACGCTGACGGCCGTACAGAAAACCCGAGAGTGATTCGATATGGGCGGACTACACGGACCGCGTACGGTCCGCTGAAGCCGTTTCTTTCCCCTGGTTCGCTCGATCCGTGTAGGACGACCACGCAATGCCGTACGCGGCAGATGGCGCACCGCCAGCGGCGCCAAAAGCGGCCAGCATCTCAGATATCCGGCTGGCCGGCTCTTGGCCACCATCGGGGAGTGTCATCACCAGCCACGGGGAACCGTCGTTGCCGGTAGCGAGCCGGGGTGCTCCGGCCTTGTCGGAAGCGGGGGCAGAGCAGGCAGCAGAAGTCAAGAGAGACCACCATCCCAACACAAAGAGGCCCCCATGGGAGGGGGCATGACTACGGGGAATGGCGGGCCGCTTCGCCAGAGTGTGAGCTACACCGGGGACCGGTGCGTCACTGCCGAGATGAAAATGATAACCGATTCCAGCATGGAGCGTCCACACCTTTTTCTTGCCAACCTGCGTGTGCGCATGGTGATGAGTTAGTCACGCGTGTGCCCAAAACCCGTTTATTCTGCGGGCGCACACATGAGACTGCGCGGGTCTTGTGCATATAGGTCGATACACTTTTGACCCCCCCTATCCCGTAAGTACCTACCACCTATGTTCAATAACCCCAAAAGGGACAACACGGAAGTGTTGCCGTTTGTGGGTCAAGGTTGTGGCCGCTAGCGGCATTGCCGCACGTCAGCAGCAGAGAAGTTCAGCTAAGCCGTTAGGTGGGGGGTAGGCATGAAAGAAGGCTCGCCAGTAAGGCGGCCGTGTCCCAATGGGTTAGGTCCCATCGGCCCCGTGAGGGCCGTGAAGGAGACAGCAGAACAGCCGTAGGCAATCGGACTACCGGTGAAGAGTGAAGTCCTTCGAGGGGCTACGCGGCCGGATTTCGGCACCGGCCGTTTGTCGAAGGGGATGAGCTTTACAGCACCAGGCCGGCTCACCGGCTGAAGTGACCGTAGGACGGCCCCGAAGGGCCGCCCCGACAACTCGTCACAACGTCACAGAACCGGGAGACCGCAGGTCAAACCCCGTGTTTACTGTGACAAGTGCTGCGACAGGCTGTTACGCGGTTACGCCTCCGGCGGGTACTTGTCCCACTCCCGAGCAAGGTCAGCCCATGCATAACCCCGCCGCTGAGTACCGCCCTTCACAGGAAGGCCCGGGTCCTGCCGATACCGGTACACCCCTGATGAGATCTCGTACGGCTTGAGCATCCGATTCAGCTTGTGGACCGTGAACCACGACCAGTCACCCCACGGCATGTCATCGCGCGCCTTGAGCGCGGCCACCAGCACCTCACTGGCGATGTGCTCCTCATCCACAAGCGGCAGCACCGATGAGCCGATCAAATCCGAGACCATCCCGCCATCCGGGCCGCGCGCGGCCATCAGATCGTGGAACACGTCCCGCATGTCCGGGAACAACCGCTGATCGGCATCGAGATCCACCCGCGCCTTGACACCCGAAGTGAAGTGCGCGCACGCCTCCCGCGCACGCCGCCCCCACACATCACTAGCCGCTTCCCCGATCACCACCAGCGGCGACCAAATCTCATACTCCCGATCCGACAGGCCATCGGGCATCAATGAGGGCTCCAACAGGCCCCACACGTCCGCCTCAGCAGCCATCAAGCCTGCCAGCAGCACCCCTAACGCCTTTGCCTCCTCCTGACGGCGGGCGTCGAACCGCTCAATACTGACTTCCGGCGGCTTGCGCCTCATCGCCAGCTTGATGCAGCGGGACCGAAAGTCCTGAGGCATCCGGCCCATCGACAGGCCGCCGACCGCGACCGGCGCGAAGGTCGGGAACTCGATCACCTTCCGACCCTTGGACGTGTCCACCCGAAACACAGACTGCCCTGTCCGGTAGCCCACGTTCAACAGGCCCGTGAGGTCTTCGTCAAGCCAGCGGTCCACCTCATCCAGAAGGAACGTCGGAGGCGGGGCGCCATCCGTCTGCCGCTTCTCGATCAGGGAGAACAGCACCGAAGGCGTGATGGACGCAGACAGCACCGCGCCCGAGCACAGCGAGCGCAACACCTCAAGCACCCGCGTCTTGCCCGCGCCGAACGTCTCGGCCGTCACCAACAGGCGCGGCGTCCGCCCGAACGCCTCAGCCGTATACGTATGCGCCACCCACAGCGCCGCCATCGAAGCGCAATGCCCATCCTGGCCATCCGGCCAGGCAATGAACCTGGCCATGAAGCCCTCCACAGCATCCAGGACAGCCGACAGGTCATTTACATCGGTCCCAGTCGGGACCGTCAGAACATCACTCAAGGAGCCTCCTCGTAGATGGGGTATGGCCGCTCGCTCAGGCTCGCGAGAGGCCGGGAAAACCCTTGTGGACCAGGGCAATCACGGTGTCAGGCACCATCACAGGAAGTGCAATGGTTCCGGTGGGGTAGGTCGAGATCGGCACCAGCTCAGGGAGTACGGCGCGCGCCAGAGCGTAGGACTCGGGCGACATGAGCCATAGGGCGTGTTCAAGGCGCTGTCCGCCGTGGAGATGGGCGATGACGATGCCAAAAGGAAGACGGCAAGCCGCAGCTTGGGTATCCGCCTTCCTGACCCACTTCGCGGCTTCAGACGGCCGCCAGGACGTTTCGGCGTACGCCTTGCACTCCACCAGGAAGGGGAGTCCGAGAACGTCGCCTACGCCCTTCTTGGGGCAGTAGTGCGCCGTCTTAAAGCCCCAGCGCTTCAGGCCGGCGGCAACGCGTGACTCCCACCAACCGCCCCTGATCTGGCCCTTAGTGCTGTGGGCCATCGCGAGCGGCTACAGCAGGCCCGGATTCTCGCGGCAGGTCTCCAGCCACCGGTCGATTTCGGAGCGTCGGAATCGGTAGCCCCTGCCAACGCGATGCGTCGGCAACCTGTGCTTGTTGCGGTAGATGGTCTTCGTGCTGAGTCCCAGGTACTCAGCAAGTTCCCCCGTGGTCATCATGTTGTCGGACAGCTCGTCACACTCCCTCGATCGGCGTCGGCAGCTTCCGGCTGACGTTCGGTGAGTGGACGCTACATCCTTCATGTGGACATTGGCAACTGTCATACGTTACTGTCGTCGCTATGGCGATCGACCTCAGCACCCTGGCGCTTCCCGAAGGGTGGGAAGCGGTACCGACCTACAGCCCTGACGGCTCGGTCTACGTCCGGTTTAACCGGCTCTACAACATCCCCGGTTGGTGGGTGACGGTCCAGTTCGACCCGATGGCGCCGGCTGATGGCCCGCTGGACCTCCATGTCCGACTCGACACCAGCGAGGAGTCAATGAACGAGTCCAATTGGATGTCCGGCATTACCACGGGAGACCTGCGCAGCATCCCGCTCGGTGACATTCGGCGTGAGTGGAACGCGCTGAAGCCGCGAATCCTCGCGTGGATGGGCCAGACGGACACCGGCGACCCTGTGGGGCGTGCGGAGTCGGAGCGGGACTACGCCGTTGTGGCTCGGGCCTACGTCGAGTACGTGCGGGAAGGCCACCGATCGCCCATCAAGCGCCTTGCTCAGGACTGGTCGGTCAGTTCGAGCACTGTCAGCGCCCGGATTCAGAAGGCAAGGCGCCTTGGCCTGCTAGCCGGAACGCCGGGCAAGCGGGCGACCGAGTTGACCAGCAAGGCGAAGAAGCTCCTCAACGACGACCCCAAGGAAGAGGCGTAGGTGCCCCCGAAGAAGAAGACCAAAGCCGCGAACGGGGACGGCAGCATTGTCCCCCGGAAGCTGAAGGACGGCACGACCGTCTACGACGTCTGGATCAGCTACAAGGACCGCGAGACCGGTCAGACCAAGCGGAAGCCGTTCTACGGCATCAAGACATATGAGGAGGCCCAGAAGAAGCGGCGTGAGGCAACGGCCGCCGTGGATGCGCGCACGTTCGTGAACCCGTCCGAGCAACCTTTGAGCGACTACCTCACGGCGTTCCTGGACACGCACAGGGTGAAGGCTCAGACTCTCGCGGGCTACCGGAAGTGGGTCACGCTGCATATCAACCCACATATAGGCCACATCAAGCTATCCAAGCTCACGACCCGCCACCTGTCCGACCTCTATCGCAAGCTCGAACGTGAGGGCAGCCCGAAAGGTAAGGGACCACTCAAGCCGTCGAGCGTGCTTCACGTCCACAACACCGTGTCGCGGGCGCTCAAGCAGGCAGTGACTGACGGGCTCCTCGCGTCGAATCCTGCGACCACCGCGATACGCCCGTCTGCGGCTGAAGCGGCTGCACCGGAGTTCGCGGTTCTGACGGCCGCAGAAGTGAGCCGGTTCCTGAACCAGGAGAAGGGAAAACGAGAGTACGCGATCTGGCACTTCTTCTTCACGACCGGCGTACGGCGTGGGGAAGCGCTCGGGCTCCGCTGGTCAGACATCGATTTCGAGGCGGGCACCGCCGGCACGGCGGTCATCCGGCAAACGGTGGGGGTGATCAGGGGGAAGATCGTGCGCGAGACGCTGCCGAAGTCGAACAAGCCGCGTGTGATCGACCTCGACGCGAAGACCCGGGAAGTATTAAAGGCGTACCGGAAGGCTCAGGCTGTTGAGCGCCTGGCCCTCGGGGACCGGTGGGTTGACGAGGATCTTGTGTTCGCCCGCGATGGGTTCCGGCTCGGGCCGAATCAGAAGGCAGGTGGGCCGCGCCACCCTGACCGGCTGGCCCGTTTGTTCGACCGGCGTCTTGCTAAGGCCAAGGTTCCAGACGTACGGCTCCACGATGTTCGCCACACGTGGGCGACGTTGGCGCTGAAGAACGGCGTTCCTGTGAAGGTCGTACAAGAACGGCTTGGTCACGCGAACCCGACGATTACCTTCAACATCTACACGCACGCCCTTCCGGGCATGCAGCACGCGGCAGCCGAACAGGTTGCCAGCCTCATAGCCTGACCCTGTTGCATGATTCCTTGCATGTTTGCCGCCAAATAAAGAAGCCGCAGGCCACTTGACCTGCGACTCCGCAAGTGCGCGAGGGGGGAGTTGAACCCCCACGCCCTTTCGGGCACACGGACCTGAACCGTGCGCGTCTGCCTATTCCGCCACTCGCGCTCGCTCTTGCTGCACAAACATTAGCACGCGGTGGAGGTGCCTCTCGCCAATATCGGGGCGGGCCCGAAGGTAGCGATCGTCACATCCCGGTACGGGTGCCGATCGCCCGTTTCGCCGAGCCGGAATCGATGGGAACCGGTCGGGGGTGTCGCACGTCCTTGTGTCGAGAGGGTGTTCACCTCCCTCCTTCCGTACCTGCTCGCGGCGCCGCTTTCGGGCGGGCCGCTGAGCTGCGTGGGCACGGCCGTGCGGCTGATCTCGCGGCGATGTGGGTACGCAGCGGGGGATGGGGTGGTTACGATCTCATCCGTAACAGGCACACGGACCGGATGTCGCAGGCGGCGGACGGTGCGGGTGACCGTGGGTCCGACGACGACGGCGTCCCGATGTGGGGCGCTGGACGACAGAATGGTCTGCGAGGCCGGTCAACGCTAGGCTGGCGCGCCGGAAGGGGGTGTCCGTGGGAGTCCTACAGCGGTTCGAGCGACGCATCGAAGGGTTGGTCAACGGCGCCTTCGCCAAGGCATTCAAGTCCGAGGTCCAGCCGGTGGAGATCGCTTCCGCGCTACAGCGCGAGTGCGACGACCGGGCGGCCATAGTCAGCCAGGGACGGACCATGGTGCCCAACGACTTCACAGTCGAGTTGGGCGGCGTGGACTACGAGCGGTTGGCGACTTACGCCGGCCCCCTGGGCGCCGAACTCGCCGAACTCGTCCGTGAGTACGGCGCGGAACAGCGCTATATGTTCGTCGGACCTGTCGAGGTGAAGTTCGCGCGCGCGGCCGATCTCGACACGGGGATGTTCCGGATCCAAAGTCAGGCGTTGGCAGGAGTGGTGCCCGTGTCTCAGATGCAAGGCGAGCCCCAGGGCTACGACCCCTACGGCCAGCCTCCCCCATACCAAGGCGGACCCCAGGGTCCGCAGGGCCCCGGTGGACCCCAGGGCCCGGGCGGACCGCAGGGGCCCGGCGGGCTTCAGCCGGTGCCGCCGCCGAACCCGGTGCCGCAGCCCGCGCCGTGGGGCAGCCCCCCGCCGCCCCCGCAGGGGCAGGGCGGGCCGCAGCCCGGCTGGGGCGCGCCGCCGCCCGGCCAGGGCGGCTACGACCAGCAGGGTCAGGGCGGTTATGACCAGCAGGGTCAGGGCGGCTACAACCAGGGCGGCGGGTACGACCCGTACGGCCAGCCGCCGCCGCAGCAGGCCGGTTGGGGCCCGCCCGGCGGCCAGCAGCAGGACCAGTACCCGCCGCAGCAGTCCCAGACCCAGTGCTGGGTGGAGATCAACGGCGCCCGGCACATGCTGACCAAGCCGGTCACCACCATGGGCCGCGGTACCGACGTGGACCTGCGGGTGGACGACCCGTCGGTGTCCCGTCGGCACGCCGAGATCCGGATCGGGACCCCGTCCTACGTATCCGACCTGGGCTCGACCAACGGCATCGTGGTGGACAACCAGCACGTGACGCAGGCTCCCCTGCGGGACGGATCGGTGATCCACCTGGGTACCACGACGATCATCTTCCGGCAGCAGGGCTAGGGGCGAGGCGAACCCACACAAGATGTCCCAGCTGACTCTTACGGTGATCCGGCTCGCCTTCCTGGTGCTGCTCTGGCTGTTCGTGTTCTCCGCGGTCGGGGTCATGCGCTCCGACCTCTACGGTTCCCGGACGAGCAAGCGCCAGCAGGCCAAGGCAGCCAAGGCGGCCGCCGCCTCGACCCAGCAGGTGGCCGCCCCCCGCGGCGGCGCCCGCGCACCCTACAACCCAGGCGCCCGCCGCAGCGGCCCGCCGCAGCCCACCCGGTTGGTGGTGGTCGGCGGCTCGCTGGCCGGCACCACGGTGAACATCACCAGCGGGCAACAGGTCACGATGGGGCGGGCCCACGACTCGACCATCGTGCTGGACGACGACTACGCCTCCAGTCGGCACGCCCGGCTCTACCCGGATGCCTCCGGGCAGTGGATAGTCGAAGACCTGGGCTCCACCAACGGCACCTTCCTCGGGCAGACGAAGCTGAACGCGCCGACCGTGGCACAGATCGGTGTCCCGATCCGCATCGGCAAGACCGTGCTCGAGTTGCGCGCTTAGGGATAAGGAGAGGTGCCAGATGGCTCTTGTGCTCAGGTACGCGATCCGCTCCCATGTCGGGCTGATCCGGGAGGGCAACGAGGACTCCGGTTACGCCGGCCCGCGCCTGCTGGCGATCGCCGACGGCATGGGCGGCGCCGCCGCCGGTGAGCTGGCCAGCGCGGTCGTGATGACGACGGTCTCGCGGCTGGACGCGCCCGGCGGCGAGGTCGGCCTGGAGGCGTTGTCGAGCTCCGGCGAGCTGCCCGTCATGCCGCGGGGCGCTCACCCGGGGCCCGGCGCACCGGCGCCGGGGGACCAGGGCGTGCCGGAGAACGAGCAGACCCTGCACATCTCGCAGCACGACCTGGCCGCCCGCGAGTCCGGCCACCCGCACTCGGCCCCCGACCCGACGCTCGGCGAGCCCGACCTGGCGCTGCTGGGCGGCGCGGTGGTGGCGGCCAACGAGCGGCTGCGGGCGATCGTGGCCGAGCGTCCCGAGCTGGAGGGCATGGGCACCACGCTGACCGCGATGCTGTGGTCCGGCGGCCGGTTCGGCATGGTGCACGTCGGCGACTCCCGGGCCTACCGGCTGCGCGAGGGCCTGCTGGAGCAGATGACCGCCGACCACACCTGGGTGCAGCGGCTGATCGACGAGGGCCGGATCACCGAGGAGGAGGCGGGCCACCACCCGCAGCGCTCCCTGCTGATGCGGGTCCTGGACGGCCGCACCCAGGTCGAGGCGGACATCGGCACCTTCGACGCCTATCCGGGCGATCGCTACCTGCTGTGTTCTGACGGTTTGTCAGGCTTTGTTTCACAGGAAACATTGGCCGAGACCCTGGCCGCCTACCTGGACCCGCAGCAGGCCGTGGACGCGCTGATCGAGCTGGCGCTGCGGGCCGGCGGCCCGGACAACATCACCTGCATCGTCGCCGACACCCTCGACGACGGGACCATCCCGGGGGCCAGCCCGAACGAGGCCACCCAGATGCTGGGCTCGCTGACCCCGGTGGTGGTCGGCGCGGCCAGCGAAGGGGTGGACCAGCTCCCCCAGTTCAGCACTCCGGCGACCGGTGGTCCGGGCCAGGGCGGCGGTCAGCAGGACGAGTTCCCGCAGAACCACCCGGCCGGCCGGGCCGCGCGGCTGCGGTCCCGCCGCAACCAGCAGAACCAGCAGCTGACCGCCGAGCACCCGGGCGGACCGGTGGCCACGGCGTCGCCCCAGTTCGACCCGGCGGCGCAGACCATGGAGACCGAGTCGGTGCCCGGGCAGCGCGGCATGATGCCCGGTGCCGAGAACCTGCAGCCCGGCTCCCCCGGCGGGCCCGGCGGGGCGTTCGGCGGACCGGACGGGATGCCCGGCGGCCCTGGCGGTGCGACCGCCGGCAAGCGGGGCAAGAAGGGGCTGCTCATCACCGGGGCCGTGGTCGTGGTGCTGGCCGCTGCCGCGGGTGGCGCTTACATGTACAGCCAGGGGCAGTACTACGTGACGCCGTCGGCGGACAAGACGCAGGTGCTGCTCTACCAGGGCATGTCGCAGCTGTCGTTCGCCGCGTCGAAGCAGTCGATGACCGAGGGCCCGCTGTGGATCGAATCGGTGCCGGAGAGCAAGCGCGCAGACCTGCTCAACACCCAGTCCTTCGGCTCCAAGGGCGCCGCGCTGAACTACCTGGAGCAGTACCGGTCGGCCGCCAAGTCCTGCGCGGACTACCGGCACAACCAGCCGCCGGCCGGCCAGCAGGTGCAGCTGCAGGCGGTGACCGGCCGACCGGCCGGCACCACGCTGCCGCAGCAGCAGAACCTCGCTCCGTCCTCGCCGGCCTCCAGGGCCGGCGCACCGCTGGCCAACGGCCCGACCAGCGCGCCGGTCCCCACGCCGCCTGCCGACATCCCGACCGGCAGCTCCTCCGGGAGCAGCGAGCAGGGCTCGCCGCCCCCGCAGAATCCCACGTCGTCGCCGTCGGCCGCGTCACAGCCGACTGACGACCCCCGAAAGGCGTACTGCGCCGGAACTACGGACGGTCCTTAGTAGTGTCGTCGATGTCAGCCGCCCCACCCCGGCCCGAAGAACCACTGATCCCCAAACGCCGCAACACCGAGCTGCTGCTCAGCCTGTTCGCGGTGGCGATCGCCATGTTCGCGTACGCCAACGTGGGCCTGGCCGACAACGGCAAGCTGCCGGCCGGTATGTGGGGCTACGGCGCGGGCCTGGCGGCCGTCGTGGTGGTCGCCAACCTGCTGATCCGCTACGCCGCGCCCTACGCCGACCCGCTGTTCCTGCCGCTGGCGATCTTCCTCAACGGCATCGGCCTGGTCCTGATCCACCGCCTGGACATCTACGACTCCGAGACCTTCGCCGCGCTGCACAAGGTCGACCCGGTGAAGTACCACACCGCGCCGACCGGTTCCACGACCAACCAGCTGATGTTCACCGCGCTGGGCATCATCGGCCTGGCCTGCGTCCTGCTGATGGTCAAGGACCACCGGATCCTTCAGCGCTACGCCTACATCTCGATGGTCGCCGGCCTGTTCCTGGTCGCGGTCCCGGCCGTGCTGCCGGCCTCGATCTCCAGCGCGAACGGCGCCAAGAGCTGGATCCGCTTCCCGGGAGGCGTGTCGATCCAGCCGGCCGAGTTCGGCAAGCTGCTGCTGGTCTCGTTCTTCGCGGCGTTCCTGATGGCCAAACGCGACGCACTGCGGGTGGCCTCACGCCGGGTGTTCGGCCTGAACATCCCGCGCGGCCGGGACATGGGCCCGATCGCGGTCTGCTGGGTCCTGGCGATGCTCATCCTGGTCTTCGAGACCGACCTCGGCGTCTCGCTGATGTTCTTCGGCGCCTTCGTGGTGCTGCTGTACATCGCGACCGAGCGGACCTCGTGGCTGGTGTTCGGTGTCACCGCGTTCATCGGCGGCGCCGTGTTCATCGCCGAGACGGTCCCGCACGTCCAGCAGCGCGTGAACAACTGGCTGCACCCGTTCAACGGCGAGATCTGCGCCGCCACCGCTCCGGCCGGGACGCACTGTCCCTCGGACCAGATCTCGCAGTCCATCTACGGCTTCGCCACCGGCGGCATCTTCGGCAAGGGCCTGGACCAGGGCCGGCCCTGGCTGGTCGGCTTCGCCAAGAACGCGGACTTCATCCTGGTCACGGTCGGTGAAGAGCTCGGCATGGTCGGGCTGTTCGCGCTGATGATGGTCTACACGCTGTTCGTGATGCGCGGGTTCAAGACCGCGCTGCTGATCCGCGACAACTACGGCAAGCTGCTGGCGGCCGGTCTGTCCGTGACCTTCGCCCTGCAAGTGTTCATCACCGCCGGCGGTGTCATGCGGGTCATCCCGCTGACCGGTCTGCCGATGCCGTTCCTGGCCGCCGGTGGTTCGGCGCTGGTGGCGAACTGGGTCGTGGTCGCCTTGCTCATCCGGCTGTCGGACTCCGCGCGGCGTCCGCTGCCGCCGGCGATCCCGCTGTCCGACGACGAGCTGCGGGCGATGCGCCTGGCGGCCGCGCAGCGGATGCCGTCGAACGCGGTGCCGGGGCGGCACGCCCAGCCGGCGGCACCGCAGGGTCCTGACGGTCCGCCCCGTCCGCATCCGCTGGCTCAGCCCGGTCTCGGGCAGAGCGGATTGGGTCAGACCGGTCTGTCGGGCCCCGGTGGGCCCGGCGATCCGACCCCACCGGGCGCCTCCGAGGCCACGCAGGCGATGCCGGTGCGGCCGGCCGGGGCCGCCGGATCGGCAGGTGCCGGGGACCCGACGCAGGCCGTGCCCGCCCAGCCGCGCGGTTACGGAGAGCAGACAATGATGCGCGCAGGGGAAGCGACACAAGCGATCCAGACCACATCCGGGCCGGACTCGGAACCGGAACAGGGTCCGACAGAGTCCTATACCCCGGTATTCGAAGACGAAGAAGACGACGTACGGACGCGGCAGACCCCGGCACCCGGTGCGACCCCGGGTGACGCGCCGGGCCGGCCGGGTCCGTCGGAGCGGAGGTACGGACCGTGAACCAGCCGATCAGGCGAGTGGCCATCTTCTGCTTCCTGCTCATCGCCAGCCTGTTGGTCAGCTCCAACTACCTCCAGGTGGTCAACGCCGACAGCTACAAGTCGCGGGTCGGCAACAAGCGGAACGTCTACGACGCGTTCGCGTATCCGCGCGGCCAGATCCTCACCGCGGACGGCACCGTCATCGCCAACTCGGTCCCCTCCGGCGGTCTGTTGTACAAGTACCAGCGCCAGTACCCGCTGAAGTCGGCCTACGGCAACATCACCGGGTACAAGTCGATCGGCTACGGCTCCACCGACATCGAGTCCGTTCTGGACGGTTATCTGAAGGGCACGGACAGCTCCGAGTCCGTGGCCAACTTCATGGACACGCTGACCGGCAAGTCCAAGAAGGGCGGGGACGTCCAGCTGACCCTGCAGAATCCGGTGCAGCAAGCGGCCATCAAGGCGCTGGGCACGGAGACCGGCTCGGTCGTGGCACTGGACCCGACCACCGGCGCGATCCTGGGGATGTACTCCAACCCGAGCTTCGACCCCAACGGGATCTCGTCCAACAACTCCGACGTCTCCAACCCCGCTGCCAACGGGCTGGCCAACGACAAGAACAAGCCGAACCTGAACCACGCGATCCAGGAGAACTACCCTCCCGGCTCGGTGTTCAAGATCGTCACGGCCGCGGCGGCGCTGGATACCGGCATGTACACCGAGACCGGCCCGACGGGAGCCCCGGCCACCACGCTGACCTGGCCCGGTTCGTCCAACCAGCTGCCCAACGAGAACAGCGCGACCTGCCCGGGAACGGACTTGAAGTCCGCGCTCGAGCAGTCCTGCAACTCCGTCTACGGTTTCGTCGGCGACAAGCTCGGCGCGCAGACCATGGCCGAGTACGCGCAGAAGTTCGGGTTCAACAACCCCAGCTTGAAGATTCCGCTGTCGGTCGCACAGTCGAACTTCCCGGCTGCCAATCAGATCGGCAGTGACGCGGTCGCCCTGGCCCAGGACTCGGTCGGGCAGAACGGCACGCAGGCCACCCCGCTGCAGGCGGCGATGATAGCGGCGGCGGTGGCCAACGGCGGCGTCATCATGCAGCCCTACCTGGTGGACAAGGAGACCGCGCCCAACGGCCACGTGACGTACAAGGGCTCGGACCACCAGCACGAGCTCAGCCAGGCGATGCAGCCGTCCACGGCGGCCACCCTGGACGACATGATGCAGAGCGTGGTCGCCAACGGCACCGCGCAGAACGCCGCTGTCGCGGGCATCCACATGGGCGCCAAGACCGGCACCGCACAGCGTGGCACGAACCAGAACCCGCTGGCCTGGTTCGTCTGCTACGGCACCGCCAACGGCAAGAAGGTCGCGGTGGCGGCCATGGTCGAGACGAACAATCCCAATATCCGCGGCGACGTCAGCGGTGTCGGGTTCGCCGGTCCGGTGGCCGACGCTGTGTTGAAGGCGGCACTCGGCGTGAGCTGACAGGGCGGGGATCCGCCCCGGGCCGGGCGGGTGTCGGACCGGCGGCCCCGGGTAGCGGGGAGCCGGTCCTCGGGGATCAGCGGCGCGTGGACTGGCGCCGGACCCGGTTCGGGGGATACTGCCGGAAGCAAGTTTTCGACTGAGACGATGTCAGACCGCCGCCTTCGGGCGGTGATCGATGAGCTGGAGCGATGAGATGTCCGGAACCTACCCCGGGGCGGAACAGCCGCGGCGGCTCGGCGGCAGGTACGAGCTGGGCTCCGTGCTGGGCCGAGGCGGGATGGCCGAGGTCTTCATGGCCCGCGACACCCGGCTGGGCCGCACGGTGGCCGTGAAGACCCTGCGCGCGGACCTGTCCCGGGACCCGACGTTCCAGGCGCGGTTCCGCCGCGAGGCGCAGTCGGCGGCCTCCCTGAACCACCCGGCGATCGTGGCGATCTACGACACCGGCGAGGACTTCGAGGCCAACGTCTCGGTCCCCTACATCGTGATGGAGTACGCCGACGGCTCCACGCTGCGCGACCTGCTGCACTCCGGCCGCCGGCTGCTGCCCGAGCGGGCCCTGGAGATCACCGCCGGCGTGCTTCAGGCCCTGGACTACTCGCACCGCAACGGCATCATCCACCGCGACATCAAGCCCGCGAACATCATGCTGACCCGGGCCGGCACCGTGAAGGTGATGGACTTCGGCATCGCCCGGGCCATGGCCGACAACGGCATGACGATGACGCAGACCGCCGCGGTCATCGGCACCGCGCAGTACCTGTCGCCGGAGCAGGCCAAGGGCGAGACCGTGGACGCCCGCAGCGACCTGTACTCCACCGGCTGCCTGATGTACGAACTGCTCACCGGCCGGCCGCCGTTCGTCGGCGACTCCCCGGTGGCGGTGGCCTACCAGCACGTGCGCGAGGAGCCGCAGCCGCCGTCCTCGTACGACCCCGAGGTGAGCCCGGCGATCGACGCGGTGGTGCTCAAGTCGCTGGCCAAGTCCGCCGACCAGCGCTACCAGTCGGCCACCGAGATGCGCGCCGACATCGAGCGGGTGCTGGACGGCCGGCCGACCGACGCGCAGACCGCGGTGCTGGGCGCGGCCAACATGCCGACCCAGCGGCTGGACCCGCGCCAGGTCGGTGCCGCGGCCGCGGTGGGTCAGACCCGGGCCATGCCCGCGGTCGACGCGCAGACCGGCTACCAGCCGCCGACGCCGCGGTACGAGGACGAGGAATACCTGGACGGTGGCCGTCCGCCGGCGGGCCCGCCGCGCCGTCCGGAGCCGCGCCGTCCTCCGGAGCCGGAGAAGAGCGGCAAGACCGGGTACATCATCCTGGCCATCGCCGGCATCGCCGCGGTGATCGCCGCGGTCCTGCTGGCCAAGTCGCTGCTGAAGTCCGGCGGCAACACCAGCTCCAAGGCGGTGCCGGACTTCGGCGTCGGGATCACCAACTTCGGCCAGGCGCAGCAGATGCTGGCCAAGCCGGAGTACGCCGGGTACTCGCTCACCGGCAACGGCAAGGACTGCCCGGCCGGGACCGACCAGCACCAGGGCACGCTCGGGACGATCATCGCCCAGAACCCGGCGGCCAACGTCTACCAGAAGCCCGGTCCGATCACCTACTGCCTGTCGCTGGGCCCGCAGACGGGCAAGGTGCCGACGAAGGCCGTCCTGAACACCTGGACCCAGGACACCCTGAAGAGCTACCTGGCCGGTGCCCACTTCGATCTGTCCAACCCGGTGATCTCGCAGCAGTCCAGCGACACGGTTCCGGTCAACAACATCATCGACGTGATCGACGCGAACAACAACAACGCGGTCCTGGACGGCGTGCAGGTCCCCGACGTCAGCAAGGTCCAGATCGGGTGGATCGTCTCCACCGGCAAGAACAAGATCGCGCTGAACGGGGCCAGCGGCGGCTACGTCGGGCAGCCGTACGGCGGCGTCGTCAACCAGATCGAGGGGCTGGGCTTCACCAAGGTCACCCCGCAGCCGGACACCTCGGCCAACGGCCAGCAGCCCGGCAACGTGACCAAGCTCAGCGTGGGGGACGGTTCGTTCACCGCCGACACGCCGATTGTGGTGTACTACGCGCCGCAGCCGCCGCCGAGCACGCCGTCCAGCTCCCAGCAGCAGACGTGTGACCCGCAGCAGGACCCGACCTGCCAGCCGAGCGGCAACCCGACGTCGACGACGTCGTCCGGGCCGGGCAACCCGAACCCGACCAACAGCATGGCGTGCATCCTCGACCCGGCGCTGTGCCCGAGCTCCCCGACGAGTTCGAAGGGGCACGGAGGTAACTGAGCGATCCGCTCTATAGCGAAGCCCCGCACGGAACCTTCCGTGCGGGGCTTCGTGTTGTCCGCTATAGGGGAAACGCTATAGCGCAGCCCTCAGTTAGCCGCACCAATCACCACAGGGGCCAGGCCCGCCGACCGCTCGACCGCCCCGGCGTCGCCGCATGCGGTGAGCCAGTTCGCCAGCATCCGGTGCCCGCCCTCGGTGAGGACCGACTCGGGATGGAACTGCACCGCCTCTACCGGGAGTTCTCGGTGCCGGATGCCCATGATGACGCCGGAGTCGGTGCGTGCGGTCACGGACAGGTCCTCCGGCAGCGTCTCCGGCTCTATGGCCAGGGAGTGGTAGCGGGTGGCCGTGAACGGGTCCGGGAGGCCCTGGAAGACACCCTGGCCGTCGTGGGTCACGGTGCTGGTCTTGCCGTGCAGCAGTTCCGGGGCCCGGCCGACCACGGCGCCGTGCGCGACGGCGATCGACTGCAGGCCCAGGCAGACGCCGAAGACCGGGATCCGGTGCCGCTCGGCGTAACCGACCATCTTGATGCAGATGCCGGCTTCCTCGGGCGTCCCGGGGCCGGGCGAGAGCAGGACGCCGTCGTAGTCGTGCGCGGCCTCGACGCCGATCGCGTCGTTGCGCACCACCTCGCACTCCGCGCCGAGCTGGTACAGGTACTGGACGAGGTTGTAGACGAAGCTGTCGTAGTTGTCGACGACGAGGATCCGCGCTGCCATGCCGCGAGCCTACCGGCCGCGGGGAGCCGCTACTGCGAGACGGTGTTACCGCTGAACGGCATCAGCGGCTCGACCCACGGGAAGATCCAGCCGAACAGGAGCACCACGATCACGGCCGCCACGATTAGGGCGACGAGTACCTTCACATAGACGGGTCCCGGAAGGTGCCGCCATAGAAACGCGTACATCGCCTGCTCCTCTTCTCTACAGACTTCTCTATAGAGGTCTCTATGAGGTTTTACCAGAGTCTTATTGGAACTTGGGGGCGTTCACGGTCAACGCCGGGGGCTCGCCCTGGGCGCGGGGCCGCTCGGCGATCAGCGTCCCGATGACGATCATCCGCTGGGTGGAGGCCCACCAGGGGTTGCAGGTGGTCAGCGTGATCAGCTTCTGGCTGGGCTTTTCGCCCGGCTCGTTCGGGACCGGGGCGACGACGCCGAGGTCGGTCGGCTCGACGATGAACGGGTCGCGGTCCTCGCGGTAGGTGTACCAGGTCTGGGCGGTCTCCACGACGATCAGGTCGCCGGCCCGCATCTCGTCGAGGTAGCGGAACGGTTCGCCGTGCGTCTTGCGGTGTCCGGCGACCGCGAAGTTCCCGATCTGGCCGGGCAGCGCCGAGTCCTTGTAGTGGCCGACGCCGCGGCCCAGCAGGTCCAAAGTGGTGCCCTGCAGGACCGGGATCGACTTGTCGCCGAGCCGCGGGATGTGCAGGATCGCGAACGCCGTGCCGGAGTGGCCCTGGCTGTCGGCGGTGTCGAAGGGGTCGGCGGCCGGCGCGGCCGAGCGCGCGGCCGGCGGCTCGGCCCACTGCTTGTGCAGGTCCGAGACCTCGGACTTCATCGCCTCGTCGGCGACCACGTTGGTGTAGAAGAGCTGGTAGGCGCAGAACAGGAAGAGCACGACGCCGAGCGTGATCAGGATCTCCCCGAGCGATCGGATGGTCGTCCGCGTACGTTCAGCCCACATTCCGCCAGTTTGTCGGCTTCACGGCGCCACGGACGCGAACGACACGTCCAGCGGCCCGGTGTAGCCCGGGAGCGTCACTCGATCGCGCGCCTTCACGTCCCAGCCGAGGCCGTAGGCGCTGACGTATTCCAGATACGTCTGCACGGCCGGGGCGGCCAGCAACGACGCCCGCAGCTTGGTCGGGTCGCCGACCGCGGTGATCACGTAGGGCGGGGAGTAGACGCGGCCTTGCAGAAGCAGGGTGTTGCCGACGCAGCGCACCGCCGAGGTGGGCGCCAGGCGCTGGTCCATCAACTGGATCCCGGTCGCGCCGCCGGCCCACAAGGCGTTCACCACCGCCTGCACGTCCTGCTGGTGGATGATCAGCCAGTCCGGCTGGGCCGCGGGGGCCCCGGCGGCCGGCTGGGCGTTCGGCGGGGCGTCGTTGAGGGTCACGGCCAGCGCCGAGCCGCTGACCGGGGTCAGGGCCACCGGGCCGGACAGCGCGTCCACCTGGTCCTGGACCGCCTTGACCCGGGCGTCGGCGCTCTGGGCGCGGGTCAGCGCGTCCTGGTCCGCGCGCTGGGTCGCGACCTGCTCGGTAAGCTGTTGGTTGTGCGTGTTCTGGGCCCGGATCACGTCGGAGAGCTGGGCCCCCCGGTCCGGGCGGATGTCACCCTGGCCGTTCGCGGTGTCCCGGGCGGTCAGGAACAGCGCTCCGGCGAGGGCGAACACCAGGACCACCCCGGTGTGCCAGACCACCCGGGAGCGGGGCCGCCCGGCCTGTCGCGGGCCGGAACCCGGACCCGGCTCCGGGTCGGCCTCCGATACGGGTTCGTCCAGCTGATCGCGCCCTGACGCCATGGCGGATACGCTATCGGACGCACACTGTCGCATGCCCGATCGAGGCCGCACAGCAGCCGAGCAATCCAGGAGTGAACCGTGCCCGAGTCGAAGGTCCGCAAGAAGGCCGCGTACACCCCGCCGCCGGACAAGAAGCAGCCGATCAAGCTGGACACCGGGAACCGGGTGGTGCTGCCGCTGATGGTCGGGTGTTTCCTGCTCGGCCTGCTGTGGATAGTCGTCTACTACCTGTCGAACATGACGTATCCGGTGTCGGCCCTGCACGGCTGGAACATGGCCGTCGGCTTCGGCCTGATCATCGTCGGATTCATCACGTCGATGAAGTGGAAGTAGCGTCCGGCCCGCATTAGGTCCTCGGCGTCACCGACTGTGCCCGACCGCTTCCTAACACAACATCCACAGGCTTATCCCCAGTGTGGATAAGTGCCGGAAGCCTGTGGATAACTTGCCGGGACGTCGGTGACGCCCCTGGTCAGGCCGGGTGAGTACGCGGCGCCGTCAACAGTGCGCGTACGGTTCGCGGGGTCGTTCAGGTGTGCGGTGTGGACGGCCGTCCCGGCTATCGCCAGCGCCAGGACCAGCGCCATGGTGCCGAAGCCGAGCCCGTTGAGCAGCCGCACCTGCTGCTCACGGGGCGCCCGGCCCCGCCCGAAGGCCCGGATCAGCTCCGGGGCGAAGGCGTAGACCGCGCCGATCAGCGCGCCGGCCACCACCCCGCCGACGTGGTCGCGCCAGTCGATGTTGGTGTCCTGCAACGGGATCACGATGTTGATGATCAGCACCACCACGATCATCCCGGGGTCCAGGATCTTGCGCCGCAGCCCGATCACCACCAGGCAGCCGAAGACCGCCGAGATCGCGCCGGAGGCGCCCAGGCTGGCCGGGCTCAGCGGGGTCATGAACCAGTAGGACGTCACCGCCCCGGCCAGCCCGCCGACCAGGTAGACCAGCAGGAACCGGAGCCGGCCGAGCAACGCCTCCAGCATCGGGCCGATGAAGAACAGCGAGATCATGTTCGAGGCGATGTGTATCAGGTTCGCGTGCAGGAACATCGAGGTGAACAGCCGGTACCACTCGCCGTTGGCGACGCCTATCGGCTGGCCGTCCACCCAGGTGCCCTTGGCGATCAGCTCCAGCCGCATGTCCAGGGTGTTCACCTGGGCCACCTGGCCGTCGCCGACGCCGACCTGCGAACTGCCGATGATGTGCTGCAGGCCGAACATCACGAAGTTCAGCGCGATCAGGCTGTAGGTGACCACCGGCACCACCCGGGGCCGCAGCACCGCCCCGAACGGGGACCGGGCCTTGGGCACCTGCTGGTTGCCGCCGCGCACGCAGTCCGGGCACTGGAACCCGACCGAGGCCGGCACCATGCACTCCGGGCAGATCCGGCGGTCACAGCGGGTGCAGCGGATCTGCGCCTCCCGCCCCGGATGCCGGTAGCAGGCTTGGAGGTCGGGCGCTGGCGCGGAGGGGCTGCCTGGCGGCATCGTCACGGTGATCCTTCTGCCACGGGTTCCGGTTTCGATCGGCCGGTTCGAATGTAGAGGAAACGAACACGCGGGGCACGGAGTTTCCTCCGGCCCCGCGCGGCAGGCTCAGCCTTCGCGACGCTCGACCGTGATCGACTCGATGACCACCGGCTCCAGCGGGCGGTCCTGGTCGGCGGTGGGGACGGCCGCGATCTGGTCCACGACCTTGCGGCTGCCCTCGTCCACGACCTCACCGAAGATCGTGTGCTTGCCGTTCAGGTGGGTCGGCCGGCGCGGGGTCGGCACGGTGATGAAGAACTGCGAGCCGTTGGTGCCCCGGCCGTTGCGGATGCCCGCGTTGGCCATGGCCAGCAGGTAGTCGCGGTCGTTGAAGGTCTGGTCCGGGTGCGGTTCGTCGTCGAAGACGTAGCCCGGGCCGCCGAAGCCCTGGCCCAGCGGGTCGCCGCCCTGGATCATGAACTGCGGGATGATCCGGTGGAAGACCGTGCCGTTGTACAGCGGTTTGGTCGACTTCTCGTTGGTCTCCGGATGCGTCCACTCCCGGGTCCCCTCCGCCAGACCCACGAAGTTGGCGACGGTCTTCGGCGCGTAGTCCGGAAGCAACCGCACGACGATATCGCCGTGGTTGGTCTTGATGGTGGCGTACAGGTTCTCGGCCACAGTCTGTTGCCTTTCGGTTTCTGTCGTATGGACGCTCTCCATCCTCGCACGGAAGCACGCTCACCCTCTGGGTAGCCCCAATGGCCCTGAGTGAGATTGTCGGAAGGGTGGGCCGGGCAGGCACGACTTCGAGCCGCTTGCCAGGTCGACCCTGCTTCCGGCGGCGCTGCCCGGCGGGGCCGCCGGCAGCGGTGAACAGGTTAAGTAAGGGAGAGGCGAGGATGAGGATGCCGTTCAGCCACGAAGAGCCGCAGAGCCGTCTGGAGCGCGTGCGCTGTGCTGTGCGCGACCGGACCTCTGGCGCCGCCCACTCGGTCTCCGGTGCGGCCGGGACCGCCCAGTCCGCGGCGGCCAACGCCGCCGGCGTCGCGCAGGACACCGCCCAGCAGGTCGCAGGACGGGCCACGGTGGTCGCGCACCAGGTGGCCGACCGCGCGTCGGTCGCCGCCGCGGTGCTGGCCGAGCGCGCCCGCCCGGTGGCCTCCGAGGCCGCGTCCCGCGGCGGCGCGGCCTGGCAGGTCATTCTGCACGGCGCGCCCCAGCCCTCGCCGATGTCCCGGGTGGCCGCGGTCATGCCGGTCGCGGTGACCACCGTCGCCCGCCGCGGCCGGGCCCCGCTGGGCCTGATGGCCATCGGCGCCCTGGGCGCGGTCGGCCTGCTGTGGTGGCGCCGCTCCCGGGCCGGTGCCGACAGCGTCTGGATCCTCGACTCGGACAGCGACGTCGAGCCGGTCGGCCGCTGGCAGGAGGGCGACCGCCGCGGCGGTGCCGACGACACCGCCATGGATCCCGGCCGCCGCGAGTCCCCGGCCAACCGCTGGCCCTGAGCCCCGACCCCGCTGGCCCTGAGCCGCCGACCGGCGCGGACCCGACCACCCACCGAAAGGCGTTCCGCCCATGATCGCCGTCGCGCTGGGCCTGATCGGCCTCGTGGTCATGATCGCTACCGGCGTGGCCGCCTCCAGCACCGCCGACGACCACCTGACCTTTCTGGGAGTCGGCGTCCAGACCACCACGGCCCAGGTCTTCCTGACCGGCGCGATATTCGGCTGGGTCTTCGTCATCGCCCTATGGCTGCTGCGGCTCGGTATGCACCGCTCCGGCGAGCGCTGCGCCCAACTCGCAGCCCGCCGCAGCCGCCGTGCCACCGACTGGCTGGGCTTCACCGAGAGCGACGCCGACGACGACGGCTGGGCAGCCTGGAGCGACTGGGGCGTGCTGGGGCGGCGCCCGGGGAACGAGGGGCGCGGGGCGGAGCCGGGCGGGATCCGCTTCCGCACCTTGCCGCCGCTCGGCGCTGACGGTGACGTCGGCGGAGGTGCCAGTGCGAGTGCCGGTGCCGGCACCGACGCCGGTTGGTCGCGGAGCGCTCGGTCGGCTGGCGGCGACGACATCCGACCCAAGCGGGTCGTCGGCCGGACCGGCCCGACTCGTTACGGTCGCAGCACCCCATGGCGTCCCGGCGGCGGCGCTGACAAGACAAACCGGACCATCGCAAGCACATCGGACCAGCCGTACCCGCTGCGCGGCAGCCACCCGCCGCGCCCAGTCACAGGGCGCCCCGGTATCGGCATGGACAGCGGCACTCAACGCCGCGAGATCGGCGGCGGCCCCGGCCCGATGCCGGGCGAGAACCGCGGACCCGAAGGCGAGCACAGCCCCGGCGAGGGCGGTCAGCAGACTGGCTAGGAACGCGGCGTAGATCGTCGCCGAGCCGCGGTCAGGGGCTCGGGTCGGCATGGGGGGTCCTCACTTTCGGTATGCGGCTCTGTCTGGGCTATTTGCGAGCGCTGGCTATCGGTGTTCGGTGTCTGGACCGAGATGTGGTTCTGGTCAGGGGTCCGGGTCGGTGCCGGGATCCTCGCTTTCTGTCGTGGTCTCATCTGCCTCGTAGGCCTCGGCGTGCACCGTGAAGGCGTGCAGCAGCGGCACCGCGGCTACCGGCGCTGAGATCGAGACGTGGATCAGGCCGTTCTCGGTGGTGATGTGCACTGAGCTGTCGGGGGCGGCGCGGGTGACGGCGGCTTTGACTTCTGCGGGCGACTCGCCGCGGGCCGTGGCTCGGGCCGCGAGGCGGGCGGCGTCGAGGCAGCGGATCTGGGTCGCCATGCCGGCCAGGACGCCGGCGAGTGCCAGGGTGAGGAGCAACAGGCTGGGGATGGCCAGGGCCGCCTCCACTGTCGCGTAGCCGGCGTCGGGGGGTCTTCGGCCGGGCATCAGAAGGCCGTGTTCATGGCTTTGCGCAGGACGGCGGTGAGGCCGTCCTGGACCATCGGGCTTGTGATCACCTTGTACAGGATCACGGCGAAGGCGCAGGCGGCGAGGGTGCCGAGGGTGTACTCGACGGTGGACATGCCGTCGTCGCGCCTGAGGCGGTGCAGGGTGTGTCGCATGGTTCTGACTTTCTGTCTTGCTGCCGGTTGGTCAGAGCAGGTGGTGGGCCAGGCCCAGGGCGATGGGGATGACTCCGATCAGGACGAAGGCGGGCAGGAAGCAGCCGGCCAGTGGTGCGACGCCGCGCACTCCGGCCCGGCGGGCGGCCGCGGTGCTCGCGGCATGGCGTTCCTTGCGGAGATCTGTTGCGCAGGCGCGGATCATGGCGACCGGTGGGGCGCCGGTCAGGCCGGCCCGGCCGATGGCCTCGGCGACCGGGCGCAGTCCGGGCTCGCCGGCCACCACGCGCCAGGTGGTGACCGGGTTGCCGCCGAGCCGGAGCAGGTGCGCGACTTCCTGGAAGCGGTCGGCCAGCTCAGCTGCCGCGTGCTCGCCGAGGGTGGTGAGCCGGCCGGCCGGGCGCAGGCAGTAGGCGACGACTTCGGCGGCGCGCAACGGATCGGCGCCGGAGGCCAGGCATGCGGCCAGCAGGTCCGCGGCCACCGGGCAGATGCGGGCCGTCGCCTGGCCCTGCCGCGTCCTTCGGCGGGCCAGGCTCCAAGGGTTGTGTCTCAGCCTTTTGAGAAACCCGGACCAGGGCCGGGTGTGCGCCGGATCCGTCGCGCCCTCTGGTGCGGTCAGGAAGGCCAGGCGTCGGGCCGGGCGGTTCGGCCGACGCTGCGGCCAGCACAGCACCGACACGCCCGCCGAGACGCCGGCCGCGATCCCGGTGAACGCGACGCCCAGGACGTTCACGACAGCGCCTCCGCCGATCGTGCGATGCGGTCCATCCACAGCACGCCGCCGAGCACGAGCGCGATGCCCAGCACCAGACACGTCTCGCCGACCCCGGTGTGCAGCAGCATGGGGACCGGCGAGAGCCCCATCCCGGAGCCGATGACCAGCCCGACCACCGGCAGCAGCGCCAGCAACCGGGCCGAGGTGCGGATCCCGGCGAGTTCGGCGTCCAGCTCCCGGCGTTGGGCCCGTTCAGCCCGCAGCCCGTCGGCCAGCTCCCCGATCGCCGCTGTCATCCCGGCGCCGCCCTCGGCGACCTGCCAGCACGCGGCCAGCGCGGCCAGGGCCTCGCGGCCCGGTGTCCCGGCGGCCGAGCGCAGCACGGTGACCACGTCGTCGCCGGTGCTGAGCGGTCCGGCGAGATACACCGCCAGGTCCGGGCACGCGCCGTTGGCCGCGTCCCGCAATGCCTCGCGCGCCTCGCGCCCGGCGTGTAGTTCGGAACGGACGGTGACGCAGAGTTCGATGATCTCGGTCCGTCGGCGCTCGACGGCCAGCCGTGCGGTGTGCGCCGTCCACGCCCGATGGGCCCGCCACGCACCGAACGGAACCAGGAACGCCAGAACCGTCGAGCGGGCCAACAGCGAACTGAGGATGCCCAACGCGATCGCCGACAACGCCGTCGGCCACGCCCCGGACAGCCGCAACCGCCACCTCGGCCCCTTGGGCTGGCCCAGTACCGCGGTCTCCAGACGACGGCGCGCGCCGGGGCCGGGAAACGCCAGTACCGCTGAAGCCGCCAGCAGTCCGGCCAACGCGGCGCTCATCGGTGGCCCCCTCTGCGTGCCGGTGCGGGGCCGTAGTCGGCGACGAACGGCTCGTCCGGACCGGCTTCGTCGCCGCCCGGCGCGTTCTTCAGCACCGGCAACAGCCGATCGGCCGCGGCCAACGCCTCCTGCCAACTGTCGAGGTGGTCCAGCCCGGCGTCAGGACCTTGGTTCTCCGGTTCCGGCGCGGGATCGTCGGGCGTCTCACGGATCTCCAGGCCCAGCAACCGGCTCAGGCGTTCGGCCCCGGCGCCGTACGTCGCCGTGCCCGCGGCGTCGAAGTCCACGGCGGGGAGTACCTGCGTCTCCGCGAACCCGCGCTCGATGACGCCGATCGAAGCCAGGCGCCGTTTTCCCTTCTCCCGCACCAGATGCACGACCGCCTGCACCGCGGAGGCGAGCTGCGCGTGCAGCGCACCCTGTGACAACCCGGCCGGGGCGGCGAGGGCTTCGACCCGGGCCACGACGTCCTCGACCCCGTTGGCGTGCAAAGTGGCCGCGCAGCCGTCGTGCCCGGTGTTCATCGCGGCCAGCAGTTCCAGCACCTCGGGCCCGCGCACCTCGCCGACCACGACCCGGTCCGGCCGCATCCGCAACGCCTGCCGCACCAACGTCCGCAGGTTCACCGCGCCGCGGTTCTCCTGGTTCGCGATCCGGCATTGCAGCCGGGCCACGTGCGGATGGTCGACGACCACCTCGGCGCACTCCTCGGTCACCACGATCCGCTCGTCCGCCGGCACCAGGCCGAGCAGCGCGCCGAGCAGCGTGGTCTTACCGCTGCCGGTGCCGCCGGTGACCAGATACGACAGCCGGGCGGTGGCGATGGCCTGGAGGAGGTGCGCGCCGTGTTCGGTGGTCAGTCCCCCGGCGGTCAGCCGTTCCATGGTGAAGGCCCGGCGTGGCGGGACCCGTAACGAGATCAGCGTTCCGCGCACGGCTACCGGAGGCAGCACCGCGTGCAGCCGGGCGCCGTCCGGCAGGACGCCGTCGACGCACGGTGCCGCGTCGTCGAGCCGGCGCCCGGCGTGGGCGGCCAGCCGCTGCGCGAGGCGCCGCACCGCGGTCTCGTCGGGGAAGCGCACGTCGGCGCGGCTCAAGGTCCCGGCCCGCTCGATCCACACCGAGTCCGGCGCGTTGACCAGGACGTCGGTGACCTCCGGGTCGGACAGGAACCGGTCCAGCACACCGGCGCCGGTGAGTTCGGAGCGGACCTGGTACGCCGCGGCGCGCAGATCACGGCCGTCCAGCATGCATCCCTCGGCCCGCAGCGCGGCGAGGATGGCTTGCATGTCGACCCGTACCGGCGGGGTGGCCAGCCGAGTGCGGACCCGGTCCACGAGCGCCGCGTTCAGCCGCAACCGCTCGGCTCCGGGCAAGGGACCCGAGGACATGGGCGAGGGCGACGACTTGACGGGCGGCGGGATGCTCATGCCGCCGCCCGGGACTCGGAGCCGCGCCGTCCGGACGGCAGGCCGAACAGGTCGTCCAGGAAGGACCGGCAGAAGGCGGAAACGCTGCCCCGGGCGCTGGAGCCCGGCGGCTCGCCGTGCTCGGCGGCGGCCGACAGCCGGCGGTCCGCGCCGATCACCCCGGCCAGCGGCAGCCCGCCCATCACATCCGTTATGTCCAGCGGTTCCAGACCGCCGGGCGCGGGCAGCCGGACCACCACCCGCAGGTCCGGGGTGACCAGTCGGACCGCCGCGGCCAACTGCGAGGCCGCGGCCGAGGCCCGCACCTCGGCCGGCACCACCATGAGCGTCACGTTCGCCAGTGCCAGCGCCTCGGTCGCGGCCTCGTCGAGGGCCCGTGGCAGGTCCACCACGACCAGATCGCCGGCCTGGGCCAACGCGGTCAGCACGGCGCGCACCGGTTCGGCGGCGACCGCGGGCAGCGGGATGTCGGTGCGGGTGTGCGGCCATGTGAGGACCGGCAGACCGCGATGTGGCCGGGCGGCGACCGTCGCCCGGGAGTCCACTCGGCCGGAAACCGCGGAGCCGCTACCGCCTTGCCGAGATCCCTCTGAATCAGAGTTTTCCAGCGCGATCACGCTCGCCCGGGAAAGGGATTCCGCTGATGAACCGTCAGCATTGATCCGGCGCCCGGCGCGGTGCGGTCCGGCGGTTTCCTTCCGGCTCGGCGAACCGCCGCCGGACCACAGATCGTCGTCGATGTCCGGGACTGCGCCGTCATACCCGGCTCCGGGGCCGAACAAGGGATTCCCGGATCCGTCGGCAATGTCGGCGCCATGGACGCCCGGGTCCGAGGACAGCCACGGGTCCGCCTTCGCCGGATCCGCCGGCGACCCGCTGTCGTACCAGGGGTCCTCGTCGGCCCCCGGCCGGGCCCCGAGCCAGCCGGGACCGTCGTCCTCGCCGGGCCGGGCACGTGGCCAGGCCAGCACCGGCAACCGGTCCGCGCCTTCCTCGGTGAAGCCCAGGCCCGCGGCCAGCCCGTGCCGGGAGTGCGCGGCGTAGGTCGGCAGCGCTTCGCGCAGGGAACGGCCGCACAGCCTGCCGTCCCGCCACTGGGCCAGCTCCGACCAGCGCGGCCCGGGCTCGGTCTCCAGGCCGAAGAGCAGGTCGATACCGCCGCCGGCCGGGTCCAGGTCGACCAGGGTGGAGCGCAGGCCGCGCCGGGTGCCGGCCAGGGCCAGCGCGGCGGCCAGGGTCGAGCCACCGGCGCCGCCGCGTCCAGATAGCACGGCGACCACCGCCCCGGGCTCCTCGCGCGGGCTGTCGGCCTCGGCGAGCATGCCGGCCAGCCAGCGCTCGCAGTCCGGCAGGATCAGCACGTGCGCGGCGCCCACAGCGCTGCCTCGCTGCCAGACCGAGGCGTCGTCCAGATCGCGGCCGATCAGCGCGACCTCCGGTCTGCGGGGCAGTCCGGCCCGGGCCACCTCGCCGGTCTGGTCCGCGCCGATCAGCACCAGCGGCGCGGCGGCCCAGCGGCGGCGCGCGGCGCTGGGCCCGGGCACGATCTCGATCCGCACCCCGGCCTCGGCGGCGATCCGCAACAGCGCGTCGGCCAGTGCCGGGTCGGCGGTCACGGCCAGCGGCGCCGGGGCCGCGGCGGGCCCCTGACCTGGCTGTGCGCCGGGATCCGGGCGGCGGGTCCGGCCCGGTCGGCCGGACCCTGGATGCTGCGTGAGGTCTCGCATGGCGGCTCCCTGGGGGCGATGTCCACTGTGGATCTAGGCCCGCCTTCGGTCGGCGGGCCACCGGCCCACGGTCGCCGAGGAATCGCAGAGTGCGCCAGAACGGCCGGAAGCACTTGTGGATAAACCCGGGTTCGGGAAAACCGCTATCCCCCGTTTGGCGCAGCGGCTACGCGGTTATTGGATGCGGAGTCTTAGTTCGTGTACGAACTTGTGGATTTCTCAGGGAAGCGCAAACCCGCCCGGATATCCGGACATCGGTCGTCGGATCTGTGCTCGAGATCTGCGCTCGAGATCTGTGCCCGGGATCTGTGTCTGAGATCTGTGTCTGAGATCTGTGCCCGGGATCTGTGTCCGGCGGGGCTTAAGTGAAGAACGCATGTGGGGATTCGAGTGGGCCTCGAGCGGAGTCGCGGGGCCGGTGGGTGATGCGCTCGCGCGGGTCCCCGACCGGTGCGGCGTGCCGGTTGTCCACTACAACCTGCGGACTCGCCCGCCGGACCGCCGCCACCCGGGAGCGGGTGGGGCGCGGCTGTGACATCGCAGGCAACGGGGCGGAGCCGTTAGAAGAAAAGTGAAGACCCCCGCCGGGGGGGAGAGCGGGGGTCTTCTCCACGACCAGGCTCGGGGGGGAGGAGCCGGGCCGTGGTAGCACGGTCGCGAACGATCCGTGACTTCCATGGTGTACCCGAGGCTCGCAGAATGCAAACCCCACCCTCATCCATTACGCCGAATGACTGAAGAGGTGGCCTCGACCGGGCGCAACTGCGCTTCAAAGCCGTCACTGAGGGCGCATCTGGGGGCGCATCTGAAGCCGCGTCGGCGTAGGCGCTACCAACGACGCTATCCTCGATTGTGTGGATGAGCATGCGGACGCACGTGCGGATGGCGCGGGCCGTCCGGCGGCCTTCTTCGACCTGGACAAGACGATCATCGCCAAGTCCTCCACCCTGGCCTTCGGCCGGTCGTTCTACAACGGCGGCCTGATCAACCGGCGCACTGTACTGCGGACGGCGTATGCCCAGTTCGTCTATCTGGCCGGCGGCGCGGACCACGACCAGATGGAGCGGATGCGGCAGTTCCTGTCCGCGATGGCCACCGGCTGGGACGTCGAACAGGTCAAGGAGATCGTCGGCGAGACCCTGTACGACCTGATCGATCCGCTGATCTACTCCGAGGCCGCGGCGCTGATCGCCGAGCACAAGGCCGCGGGGCGGGACGTGGTGATCGTCTCCACCTCCGGGTCGGAGGTCGTGGAGCCGATCGCCGAGATGCTGGGCGCGGACCTGGCGATCGGCACGCGGATGGCGGTCGGCGAGGACGGCAAGTACAGCGGCGAGATCGAGTTCTACGCCTACGCCGAGAACAAGGCCAAGGCGATCATGGAACTGGCCGCCGAGCGCGGCTACGACCTGAAGCGGTCCTTCGCTTACAGCGATTCGGCGACTGACATCCCGATGCTGGAGTCGGTGGGCCACCCCTACGCCGTCAACCCCGACCGGGCCCTGCGCAAGGAAGCCACCGTCCGGGAGTGGCCGATCCTGGTCTTCGACAAGCCGGTGGCGCTGCGCTCCCGGGTCGGCGAGCTGGCGGCCAAGCCCGCGGTGTCCGGGACCGCTCTCGGCCTCGCTCTGGCCACCGCAGGGACCATCTGGTGGCTGGGCACCCGAGGCCGCCGCCGACGGCGCTACGACTTCGACTGAGCCCTCAGCGAGGTGTCGGGGGACGGCCGGACCCGGTGTCCCGGTGCGGAACCGGGTCCGTCCGGTGGTCGTGCACTGATCGCACCACGACCAGCCGGTCGGTGAGCTGGATGGTGCCGATCGCCACATCGTCGTAGCGCATGGTCCGCGACCCGCGGATGACCGCGAGCACCGGCTCCTTGACCGCTCTGGGCTCCTTGCCGACGTCGCGGGAGTCCGCGGGCCGGTCCAACAGTTCCAGGCCGTCTCCGTAGGACAGCAGGTCCTGGACGACCTGGCTGACCTTGGGACTGATGGTGGCGACGCCGAGCAGCTGCCCGGCGGTGTCGGAGGTGGTGACCACCGAGGTGGCGCCGCTCTCGCGCAGCAGCGGGGCGTTCTCCGCCTCGCGGACCGAGGCCACGATGGTGGCCCGCCGGGTGAGCCGGCGCACGGTCAGCGTGGCCAGTACCGCGGTGTCGTCCCGTTCCGCGCTGATCACCACGTGCCGGGCCTTAGTGATCTCCGCGCGCTCCAGCACCTCGCTGCGGCTGCCGTCGCCGACCACGCCGACCAGGCCGCGCCGGTTGGCCTCGGCGATCCGGGCCGGATCGGTGTCGACCACCACGATCGAGTCCGGGGAATGGCCGTTCTTCAGCAGTGTCTGCACCGCGGAGCTGCCCTTGGTGCCGTAGCCCACCACGACCGTGTGATCCCGCACCTTCGACCTCCACCTGTCCTGCCGCCATACGTTGCGGGTCCGCTCGGTGAGCACTTCCAGAGTCGTGCCGACCAACACCAGCAGGAACATGACACGCAGCGGCGTCACGACGAGGGTGTTGACCAACCGGGCCGAGTCGCTGACCGGCACCACGTCGCCGTAGCCGGTGGTGGAAAGGGTGACCGTGGCGTAGTAGAAGGCTGTGAGCCAGCCGATCGGCTTCCCGGAGGAATCCCGGTAGCCGTTCCGCCCGAGGTAGACGATCACCGCCGAGAGCACCAGGATCGCCAGCGCCAGCAGCACCCGCTTGAGCACCGCCCACAGCGGGCCCGGGACGGCGCGCGGCAGCACGATCGCCGGGCGGAACGGCGCGGCGTACGTGGTGTGCTCGCTCAGACCGTCAGCACCTCCACCCGCTGCCCGGCGCCGAGGGCGACCACCCCTCCTCCCGGCGGTACGACGGCCAGTCCGTCGGCCAGCGCCAGTCCGCGCAGCATCGCCGGGCCGGTGAACCGCAGGGGGAGCACGGAGGCGTCGGTGACGGAGACGGGCACGAGTCGAGTGTCTGTCGGGTGAGTGCCGACGGCATCTCCGAGCGACAGGAAGTGTGACGTGTCCGGCAGCCCGGACAGCCGGCGCAGCAGCGGCCGCACCACCGTGACGAAGCCGGCCACGGCGGCCAGCGGGTTGCCGGGCAGCCCGGCGACGAACCGGCGGTGCTGTCGGCTGCCGCCGTACTGCGCGAGCAGCATCGGATGTCCGGGCCGGACCGTGACCCCGTCGACGACCAGCCGCGCGCCCAGGTCGGCCAGCACCCGGTGCACGTGGTCCACCGGGCCGCGCGCCGTCCCGCCGGTGGTGATCACCAGGTCGGCCGGGGAGGACGCGATGACGGCGAGCAGGTCGCGGGGGTCGTCGGCGACCCGGCTCACCGTCACCTCGACCCCGAGGGCTTCGAGCCAGGCGGTGAACATCGGGCCGAGCGCGTCCCGGATCCGGGCGCCGTCGGGCAGGCCGGACCCGGCCAGCTCGTCGCCGATGACGACGAGCGCGACCCGCGGGCGTTCGTGGACCGGCAGGTCGTCGTAGCCGGCGGCGGCGGCCAGGCCCAGGACCGCGGGGGTGACGCGGGTCCCGGCTGACAGCAGTGTCTCGCCGCGGCGCGACTCCTGGCCCTGCGGTCGGATGTCGGTCCCTATGGGCAGTCCCAACTCGGTGCCGCGCGGGGTGCGCGTCGCGGTGGCGTTGTTGGCGACCGCCGCATAAGAGCGCTGCGGTGCGGCGACCGGGGCCGCGTGGTCGTGGGCCTCGGAGTTCTCGGCCACGTGGAGCCAGCCGTGCGCGTCGACGAACCCGCGTTCGCGGCGCAGAACCGCCTCCGCCCCGGAGGGCACCCGCGCCCCGGTGGCGATCTCGACCGCCTCGCCGTCGTCGAGCCGGCTCGGCTCCTGGCCGGCCAGCACCCGGCCGGTGACCTTCCAAGCCGCCGGGCCGGCGACCGCCCAGCCGTCCATCGCGGAGGTCGCGAACGGCGGCAGGTCGACCAGCGCGGACAGCGATTCGGCCAGCACCATGCCGCGGGCCTGGCCCATCGGCACGCGGGCGGCGGGCAGGGGGATCGCCACGGTGCCGGCGATCTTGCGAGCCTCGGCCCAGGACGTGCTCACCGGCCGCCGGATCCCGTCGAGTCGCCGGCCGGGCTGTCGGCCGCGGCACTGGCCGTGGCACCAGTCGCGCCACCGACCGCGCCACCGGCGGAGGCGTCGCGGGTGGCGGCCGGGGTCCCGGCCACCGAGCCGCCGACCGTCCCGGCCACCGGGCCGCCGCGACCCGGCCCGGCCGCCGTGCCGGTCGCCGGATCCCAGGCCTGAGCCAGGGCGCTGAGCTTGGCGATCGGCCCGTCCAGGGCCCCGCGCCCGCCGTCGGTGGAGCTGCGCAACCCGATCGCGTACCCGGCCAGGAACGTGGTCAGCGGCGCCGCCGGTCGCAGCACATTGTGGGCGGCGACCCCGGCCAGACCGAGGATCGCGTCCAGGTCGGCGTCGGTGAGTTCGTGCCCGGTCAGCCCGAGTTCGGCCGCGGCGGCGGCGCACCAGTCGGCGAGCTGCTTCTTGTCGTCCATGTCCTCCATCTTCGCCTTTGTCGCGAGTCGTGTCGCGACCAGTGCGCGGGCCGCGTGAACGGCGTCCCATGTGTCGCAGTCCGTAGTCGCTCCCCGCGTGTCCGGGATACGGGTCACTTCCAGCGTATTGAGGACCGAGAACAGCCGCGCGCCCCGGAGTTCTGGGAGGGCCTCCAATGCCGCCGCCAGTTTGTTACGCCGATACAGCGCGGCCAGCAATTGGTCCTTGCCTCGGGCGTCGGTGTAGAGCACTGCGTCGGCGGTCAATGAGCGCCGCAGGACCGTGACGGCCTCCGCGTCCAGGAACGGCAGGTCGGCGGCGAAGACCGCGACGAGGCCGGCCGAACCGACGGTCAGCCCGGCGGCCAGCGCCGGGACCGGCCCTCCGCCGGGCGGGTACTCGCGGGTGAACACGACCGCACGGCTCACCTGCCGGGGCGGACCCACGACCGCCACCGACGCCGCGTCCCGGCACGCGGCCAGCACCCGGTCGAGCAGGCTGACCCCGCCGACCTCCAGCGCGGGTTTGTCCGCCCCGCCCAGCCGGCGCGCGCCGCCGCCGGCCAGGACGATCACGTCGAAGGGTTCGCCGACTCCGCCGGGGAGGTCCATGACAGCCACCATAACCGGGTGTGGCCATCCAGTAGAACGTGTTCTAATCTGACGAGTGCTCAGATCGCGCTCGGGTCACCGCGGGCCTCCGGTCAGGGCGTTCAGCACTCGCCTGTCCAGCCGATCACGCCGAACGCGGGAGACGCCACCGCATGCGCCCACCGGAACACCTGGCCTACACGCCGGCCCAACGAGCCCTGCGCGCCGAACTGAGGGCCTACTTCGCCGCGCTGGTCACCGAGGAGGTCCGCCGCGATCTGCGGCTGCCCGACACCGCCACGGACACCGCCCGTACCCTGCACCGCAAGCTCGGTGCGGACGGCTGGCTCGGCGTCGGATGGCCGAAGGAGTACGGCGGCCGCGGCCTGACGCCGGTGGAGCAGTTCATCTTCTTCGACGAGGCGGCGCGCACCGGCTGTCCGATGCCCTTGGTGGCGCTCAACACTGTGGGGCCGACGCTTATGCGTTTCGGCACGCAGGAACAGAAGGACTTGATTCTGCCGCGGATCCTCGCCGGGGAGATCGACGTCGCGGCCGGCTACTCCGAACCCGACGCCGGAACCGACCTGGCCAGCCTGACGACGCGCGCGGTGCGCACCGAGGACGGCAGCGCCTATGTGGTCAACGGCCAGAAGATCTTCACCACGCACGGAGACTCCGCGGAGTACGTCTGGCTCGCCTGCCGGACCGACCCGGAAGCCCCGAAGCACAAGGGCATCTCGATCCTGCTGGTCGACACCAGCGACCCCGGCTTCGAGGCGACGAAGATCCACACGATCGCCTCGCACTACACGACCGCCACGTACTACCGCGATGTACGGGTCCCGGTGACGATGCGGATCGGCGCCGAGAACCAGGGCTGGAAGCTGATCACCACCCAGCTGAACCATGAGCGGGTGGCGTTGGCGGCGGTGGCCCAGGGCGTGATCCGGTCCTTCACGAAGGTGCAGAGCTGGGCCATGGCGACGCCTGCCGCGGACGGGAAGCGGGTCATAGACCTCCCCTGGGTGAAGACCACGCTGGCCCGCGCGCATGTCCGGATCAGCGGTCTGCGACTGCTCAATGGTCAGATGGTCGCGGCGCTGCAGAAAGACCAGACCGGGGGACACCTGTCCCCCGCGGATGCGTCCGCCGCAAAGGTGCACGGTACGGAAACGCATATAGAGGCGTTGGCGGAGTTGATCCAGGTACTCGGCGCGGCGGGAATCCTGAAAGCCGGCTCCCCCGGCGCACTCCTCATGGGCGACCTCGAATTCCTTTACCGCTACGCGGTGACCAACACCTTCGGCGGCGGGGCCAATGAGATCCAGCGGGAGATCATCGCGATGACCGGGCTGGCGATGCCCAGGGTGCGGAGATAGGGAGAACTGTGGAGACCGATCCGCTGTACGAGACAGTGTCCGCGCACACCGCCGACCCGCCCTCCGAACCGGTGTCGGCCTGGGACCCGGTGAACCAGCCGATGATCCGGCACTGGTGCGACGCGATGGGCGACGAGCTGCCGATCTACACCGACGCGGCGGCGGCCCGCGCGGCCGGTCATCCCGACGTGGTCGCGCCCCCGGCGTCGTTGCAAGCCTGGACGATGCCCGGGCTGCGGATGCGCGGGGCCGAGGACGGGTCCACCCGGGCCCAGGCCACGCTGGTCAAGGCCGGCTACCTGGCGGTGGTGGCGACGGACTGTCAGCAGACGTACCACCGGTACCTCACCGTCGGGGACCACCTCTACGCCACTACGCGGCTGGACTCGGTGTCGCCGCGGAAGAAGACGGCGCTCGGCGAGGGCTACTTCCTCACCTCGATCACCGAGTACCGCGACCAGCACGGCGAGCTGGTCGGCGAGATGTTGTTCCGGACGCTGTGGTTCAAACCCGCGCGGGCGCAAGACACGGGAGCCCAGGCATGACGCGTCCCCAGCCGGTCATCGGCCGCGACAACGCCTACTACTGGGAGGGCGTAGCCAAGGGCGCCGTGCTCATCCAGAAATGCACAGCCTGTGGATCGCTCCGGCATCCTCCGTCTCCGATGTGTCCGGAGTGCCAGTCTCTGGACTGGACGACGGTGAAGGCAACCGGGCACGCCACGTTGCACAGCTACACCATCTGCCATCACCCTCTTCCTCCTTGGGAAGAGGGCCCCTATGCGGTCGTCCTTATAGACCTGGAGATCGAAGACAGCGACAGGCGGCCGCGCATCGTCTGCGGGGCGAAGGGCATCGCCAACGAGGACCTGCGGATCGAGATGCCGTTGAGTCTCGTCTTCGAGGACGGACTCGTCTTTGCCGGTCCCGCTCGAGAAGGTGGGGCGTCGTGACTGTCGTGGATCACTCTGTGGATGATGCGCTGGAAGCGGTGGGAGAGCTCTGTAGAGAGGTCTTCGGCGACCTCGACGTGGAGGCCTCGCGGAGTCCGTCCTACAGCAACGAAGCGGTGTCCGACGAGCACGATCGCCGCCTGTGGGGGATTCTGGCCGACACCGGCCTGCTCGCCGCTGTCCTCCCGGAGAGCGTCGGAGGCGGAGGCACCGGTGTGCCGGGCATGGTGCGCCTGCTCACCGATGCCGGTGCCGCGCTGGCCCGGCTGCCGCTCGTGGAGACGTTCGTCGCGGTCTCGGTGATCGGTGAGAAGAACCTGCCGGCGGTGTTGTCCGGCGAACTCGTCATCACCGCCGCGCTGGCCGAGCATCCGTCCACGATCGCCGTACCGCTGCGGCTGACCGGCCATCGGCTCAACGGCATCACCCAGTTGGTGCCGTACCCGCTCAGCGCCGATCTGGTCCTCGTCCCGGCCCGCCGCGAGGACGGTAAGGAAGTGCTGGCGCTGGTCTCGTTGTCGACGGCACGCATCGGGGACCAGGTGACCACGACCGGCGAGCCGCTGGGCGTCCTGGAGTTCATCGACGCCGAGGTCATGGAGGTCTGCGAAGCGGTCGACGAGGCCCGCGCACTCGCCGCGCTGTTCTCCTCGGCGATGCTCTGCGGGATCGCGGCGCGGGCCCTGGCCATGACCGCCGAGTACGTCAGCGGCCGGGTGCAGTTCGGCTACCCGTTGGCCACGTTCCAAGCCGTGGCGCTGCGTGCCGCGGACCGCTACATCGATTCCCGCGCTATGCAGGCGGCGTTGTGGGAAGCGGTACGTGCGGTCACAGAGCACGACATCTGCTCCCCTGGTGCCCGCTACACCGTGGCCACGGCCAAGATCTGGGCCGCCGACGGTGCGCGCCGGGTCGTCGGTTCCGCACAGCACCTGCACGGGGGCTTCGGTGTGGACATCACCTATCCCCTGCACAGGTACCACGCGTGGGCCCGCTACTGGGAGCTCTATGGGGGTTCTGCAGAGGCCTGGTCCGGCGACCTCGGCGAGCTGATCGCCGCCCACCCGCTAGAGGAGGACGACGCATGAGCGAGACCGCGCTGCCCAAAGTCGGGGAGACGTTGCCGGAGCTGGTCATCCCGATCACCCCGACGCAGATCGTCGCCGGGGCCATCGCCTCTCGCGACTACCAGGACGTGCACCACGACGTCCCGGCGGCCCGGGAGAAGGGCTCCCCCGACATCTTCATGAACATCCTCACCACGAACGGCCTCGTCGGTCGCTTCGTGACCGACTGGGCCGGCGCCCAGGCCCGGGTTTTGAAGATCGCGATCCGGCTCGGGGTGCCGAACTATCCCGGCGACACGATGACCCTCACCGGTGCCGTGGCGCGGGTCGGGGAGGACGGCACCGTGGAGGTCGCGATCCGTGGTGCCAACCAGCTCGGTAACCATGTGACCGGAACCGTGACCGTGAAAGGGATCGGCAAGTGAAGGCGTCTCTGTCCGGTGCGACCGCGATCGTCGGCATAGGCGCCACGGAGTTCTCCAAGGACTCCGGCCGCAGCGAACTCCAGCTGTGTCTGGAAGCGTGCAAGGCAGCGCTGGACGACGCCGGCATCGCGCCGCGCGATGTCGACGGCCTGGTGACCTTCTCGATGGATTCCAGCCCCTCGATCATGGTCGGCCGCGGTCTGGGCGTCGCCGAACTGCGCTACTTCTCGCTGGTCGACTACGGAGGCGGCGCGGCCTGCGCGACCGTCGCGCACGCGGCGGCGGCGATCACCGCGGGCCTGGCCGACGTCGTGGTCTGCTACCGCGCCTTCAACGAGCGTTCCGGCCGCCGCTTCGGAAGCGGAGACGCCGCTATCCAGGCACGTGGCGAATCCCCCATGGCACAGCACTTCGGCTACTACTCGCCTTACGGGCTCATCACCCCGGCGGCCTGGGTCGCGATGGCCGCACGCCGCTACATGTACAAGTACGGTGCCACCTCCGAGGACTTCGGGCGCGTCGCGGTGGCGGCGCGGGCCCATGCCGCCACCAACCCCGCGGCGTGGTTCCACGGGCGCCCGATCACCCTGGCCGACCATCAGAGTTCGAAGCTGATCACCGATCCGCTGCGGCTGCTGGACTGCTGTCAGGAGTCGGACGGTGGGGTCGCGTTGGTTGTCGTCTCTGCAGAGCGCGCGCGTGACCTCCCTGGGAAGGAAGTCCTTATAGCGGGCGCCGCGCAAGGGTCCGCGCATGACCAACAGATGATGACCAGCTATTACCGTGACGACATCACCGGCCTCCCGGAGATGGGCACCGTCGCCCGGCAGGTTTGGAGCCAGTCCGGGCTGGGACCGGACGACATCCAGACCGCCGTCATCTACGACCACTTCACTCCGTTCGTCCTGACCCAGCTGGAGGAGTTCGGCTTCTGCGGCCGCGGTGAGGCGCGCGACTTCATCCGCGACGGCGCCGTCCACCTCGGTGGCCGACTGCCGTTGAACACCCACGGCGGCCAACTCGGCGAGGCCTATATCCACGGCATGAACGGGATCGCCGAGGCGGTGCGCCAGGTCCGGGGGACGGCCGTCAACCAGGTCCCGGAGGTGCACAACGTGCTGGTCACGGCTGGTACCGGGGTGCCGACCTCGGGGCTGGTGCTCAGCGCGGTCTGAGCGCGGCCGCCGCCTGGGCCCACCGGCCCGGGCGGTACCTCCGCCACCAGCCGTAACCCGGAGTTCCGTTGGGCGTCGGAACGATCAGTTAATCTCGGAGCCATGCCCCGTCTCGCGCTCTTCGACCTGGACGACACCCTGATCTCCTCCAAGGACGCCTTCGTCGCCTGGGTCGAGGAGGTGGTCGCGACCCAAGACGCCGGGGGCGACGCGCGGTGGTTCGTCGACAACGAGCACATCTTCTGGACCGGGACGCCGGAGGACGCCTTCCGGGGCCTGGTCGAACACTTCGGGCTGGCCGCCGAGCCGGCCGAGCTGCTGGCCGACTACCGGGAGCGGATGGTCGGGCTGCTGAAGCCCTATGACGGCGTGCTGGACGGCTTGGAGGCCCTGCGCGACGCGGGCTGGCGCATCGGCATCGTCACCAACGGGTTCGGCCACTTCCAGAACGCCAAGATCGACGCGGTGGGGCTGCGCGCCTACGTGGACGTGGTGTGCGTCTCGGACGTCGAGGGCAGCTGGAAGCCGGAGTCGAAGATCTTCCAGCTGGCCTCCGAACGGGCCGGGGCGCCGCTGGAGGGCGGCTGGATGGTCGGCGACTCCCTGGTCTCGGACATCGCCGGCGGCAACGGCGTCGGCATGCACACCGCGTGGCTCCGGCACGGCCGGGTGCTGGCCCCCGAAGACCCGCAGCCCGAGCACATCCTCAAGAACACCGCCGAGGCCTTCGAGCTGATCCTCAGCCGGCCCTGAGCGGTCTGCGGCGCGAGGCTGCCGTGCGGGCCGACGGGGCGGGCGAATCCGGCTTGACCTTGACGTAACGGAAGCTTCTACCTTCGAGGAAGTGGCCGGACCGACCGGCCGCACACCGATGGGAACCGCCATGAGCTGGTCGATCGCGCAGGTGGCGCGGATGTCCGGGGTGACCGCCCGAACCCTGCGTCACTACGACGACGTCGGGCTCCTCAAGCCCGACCATGTCGGCGCCAACGGCTACCGCTATTACGAGGAAGCACAGCTGCTGCGCTTGCAGCAGATCCTCGTACTGCGCGAGCTCGGGCTCGGCCTGCCCGACATCGCCGCCGCGATCGACTCGGAGCCGGACACGCTGGCGGCGCTGCGCCGCCAGTACGCCCGGCTGCTCGTCGAACGCGACCGCTTGTCGCGGGTGGCCGAGACCGTGCGGCGGACCATCGCCGAGCTGGAAGGGAGACCCCAGATGTCCGTGCAGATCAACCGGCCGGAGAACCTGTTCGAGGGGTTCGACAACTCGCAGTACGACGACGAGGCGCGCGAGCGGTGGCCTGAGGAGTTCGAGCGATCCCAGGCCGTCTACGCGACCATGACCGAAGCGGACATCGAGCGCTGGCAGCGCGAGACGACCGCGGCGATGATCCGCATGGCCGAGTTCATGGCGGCCGGCACCCCGGTCGACGACCCCGCGGTTCTGGACGAGACCCACAAGCACTACCAGGGCCTCTGCGTGTTCTGGACGCCCAACCGCAACGCCTATAGGTGCCTCGGCAAGATGTACGTCGACGACGAGCGCTTCAAGGCGAACTACGAGAAGATCGCCGAAGGCCTCGCCGAGTACCAGGCCACCGCGATGGCCGCCTATGCGGACGCGCGCCTGACCGACTAGTAGGGAATCGCTAGTAGGGAACCTCTATAGCGAATCCCGATGAGCGTCCCCTCCGCGGCCAGTGCGGAGGGGACGCCGTCTCATTCTCGCCTGAGCGCCACTTCCACGTCTTCCGACTCCTCGGCGGTGCACAGCTGGTCGTAGAAGCGGTCCCTTCTCCGCAACAGCACGACGGCGACCAGTGCGGACACCAGGGACCCGAGTAACACTCCACCCTTGGCCAGGTTGAGCAGAGCCAGGTTGTCGGTGAAGGCGAGTTCGGAGATCAGCAGCGAAACCGTGAACCCGACGCCGGTGAGGGCGGACACCGCCGCGATGTCCCGCCATCGCAGTTCGTCGGACAGCTCGGCGCGGGTGAAGCGCGCCGTCAGATACGCGCCGCCGAACACCCCGACCGACTTGCCGACGAACAAGCCCGCGGCGATCGCCAGCGGGATCCGGTCGCTGACCAGGTTGCCGAGAGTGTCGCCACCGATGTACACGCCGGCGGACATGATGGCGAAGACCGGGACGCAGAAGCCTGCTGAGAATGGCTGGAGCAGCCACTGCACCCTTTCGGCGGGCGATTGGGACTCCTCGTCCTGCGCGGCGTCATCCTGCGCGCCGTCCGTGTAGGCGTCGTCGTGGACCCGGCCGCGCAGCATCAGGCCGATGGCCACGCCGGCCACCGTGGCGTGGATGCCGCTGGCGTGCACCGCGATCCAGATGGCCAGCCCCAACGGGACGTTGAGCCACAGGCTGGCGATCCGCATCCGCTGCACCACGTAGAAGGCGACGATCAGGACCGCGGCGATCGCCAGCGCCGCGACATCGATCTTGGCCGTGTACGCGACCGCGATGATGATGATCGCGCCGAGGTCGTCGACGACGGCCAAGGTCAGCAGGAACGCGCGTAGCGCCGACGGCAGGTTCTGCCCGACCACGGCCAGCACCGCCAGCGCGAAGGCGATGTCGGTGGCGGTCGGCACGGCCCAGCCGTCGCCGGCCTCCGCGTGCCCGGCGCTGACCATGAGGTAGACCGCGATCGGCACCACCATGCCGCACAGCGCGGAGACGACGGGCAGTACCGCGGCGCGCGCGTTCGACAGCTCGCCGGCCTGCAACTCGTGCTTGAGCTCGATCCCGGCCACCAGGAAGAAGAACGCGAGCAGGAAGTCCGCGGACCAGCTCGCCAGCGACAGGTCGAGGTGCCACAGGTGCGGCCCGACGACGGTGTCCCTCACGGTGTCGTAGGAGTGGCGCCATGGGGAGTTGGCCCACAACAGGCCCAGGATCGCGAAGACGATGAGCAGCGCGCCGCCGACGGTCTCGGTCCGCAGGACGGCCGCCACGTGTCTGCGCTCTAGCCGCTTCAGGCGCGCGAACGCGCGGAGCGGGGCGGAGGGCTGGTCCGGGGGCGTCATCAGGGCGTCCTCGTGGTTCGGCGGTCGGCGGCGGACGGGCGGTGATCACCAGACCACTACCCATGCCGACCAGACTTCCCGGCGCACCTGAGCTGTTCAGGTTACCGGAGCGTGAGGAACTAGTGTGCGACTATCCGGATCTTGAGAAGGCGCCGGAGCGGCGCGCGCCATACGACGCGACCGCCGGATGCCCGAACCCTGAGGTCCGTGCACCCGGCGGTCGGTGAAGCCGATCGGGCCCCGATCAGTCCTCGGTGGCGTGCGGCAGCTTCGCCTTGATCAGGTCCATGACCGCGGAGTCCGCCAGGGTCGTGGTGTCGCCGACCGCGCGGTCCTCGGCCACGTCCTTCAACAGACGCCGCATGATCTTGCCGGAGCGGGTCTTCGGCAGTTCGGCCACGATCTGGATCTGCTTGGGCTTGGCGATCGGGCCGATCTCCTTGGAGACGTGGGCCTTCAGCGCCGCGTCCAACTCCGTGTCCTCCTGCTCGCCGGCGCGCAGGATGACGAAGGCGACGATGCGCTGGCCGGTGGTCTCGTCCTTGGCGCCGACCACCGCGGCCTCGGCGACCGCCGGGTAGGACACCAGCGCGGATTCCACCTCGGTGGTCGAGATGTTGTGGCCGGAGACCAGCATGATGTCGTCGACCCGGCCGAGCAGCCACAGGTCGCCGTCGTCGTCCTTCTTCGCGCCGTCGCCGGCGAAGTAGTAGCCCTGCTCGGCGAACCGGGCCCAGTAGGTGTCGACGAACCGCTGCTGGTCGCCCCAGATGCCGCGGGCCATGGACGGCCAGGGCTTGTCCAGGACCAGCAGGCCCCCGTGGCCGTTCTCGACGATGGCGCCGTCCTTGTCGACCACGTTCGCCGAGATGCCCGGCAGCGGCCGCATGGCCGAGCCCGGCTTGGCCTCGGTGACGCCGGGCAGCGGGGAGATCATGATCGCCCCGGTCTCGGTCTGCCACCAGGTGTCCACCACCGGGGTGCGGTCGCCCCCGATGTTCTTCCGGTACCAGATCCAGGCCTCGGGGTTGATCGGCTCGCCGACCGAGCCCAGCAGGCGCAGTGAGGAGAGGTCGAACTTGGCCGGGATGTCGTCGCCCCACTTGGCGAACATGCGGATCGCGGTGGGCGCGGTGTAGAGCAGGCTGACCTTGTACTTCTGGACGATCTCCCAGAACCGGCCCTGGTGCGGGGTGTCCGGCGTGCCCTCGTACATGACCTCGGTCGCGCCGTTGGAGAGCGGGCCGTAGACGATGTAGGAGTGGCCGGTGACCCAGCCGACGTCGGCGGTGCACCAGTAGACGTCGGTCTCCGGCTTCAGGTCGAACACCGCGTGGTGGGTGTACGAGGCCTGCGTCAGGTAGCCGCCGGTGGTGTGCAGGATGCCCTTCGGCTTACCTGTGGTGCCGGACGTGTAGAGGATGAACAGCGGGTTCTCGCTGTCGAACGCCTCCGGGGTGTGCTCGGTGCTCGCGGCGCCGACGGCGTCGTGCCACCAGACGTCCTTGGCACCCCAGGCGACGTCCGCGCCGGTGCGCTTGACGACCAGGACGTTCTCGATGGTCTCGGCGCCGGTCACGGCCTCGTCGGCGTTCGCCTTCAGGTTCACCGTGCCGCCGCGGCGGTGGTAGCCGTCGGCGGTGATCAGCAGCTTGGCCCCGGCGTCCTCGATCCGCGCGCGCAGCGCGTCGGGGGAGAAGGCGGCGAACACCACGGAGTGCACCGCGCCGATGCGCGCGCAGGCCAGCATGGCGACCGCGGTCTCCGGGATCATCGGCATGTAGATCGCGACCCGGTCACCCTGCCGCACCCCGAGTTCGGTGAGGGCGTTGGCGGCCTTGGAGACTTCGTCCTTGAGCTCGGCGTAGGTGATGGCGCGGGAGTCGCCGGGCTCGCCTTCGAAGTGGATCGCGACCCGGTCGCCGTTGCCGGCCTCGACATGCCGGTCGACGCAGTTGTAGGCGATGTTCAGCTTCCCGCCGACGAACCACTTGGCGACCGGCTTGCCCGACCAGTCCAACACCTCGCTCCACTCGGTGTCCCAGGACAGGCGCGAGGCCTGCTTCGCCCAGAACGCCTCGCGGTCGGCCTCGGCCTCGGCGTACGCGTCGGCCTTCACGTTCGCGTCGGCGGCGAAGGCCGCGGGCGGCGCGAACCGGCGGTCCTCACGTAGCAGATTGGAAAGGGCCTCGTTCGACACCGTCTCTCCTCGTTCGATCCTTTATGGCAGCGGTCACACTGTATCCAGGCAGTAGCACACCAAGGGAGGGCCGGGAATACAAGGGCCTCGGCCTCATTGGTATAGACCTTTTACCTGAAGACACCGGTGCGCCGCCCACCAGGACCCGATTCGGTGGGCGGCGTGCTCAGGGTGCCGCGCGGTGGTTGTTTCAGCGGGTACAAGATCGTTTTTAGTGGGTCCAGATCGACGCCCGATGGACGAGCGATCACCGCCTCAGCGCGATCAGCGGTGGCTGAGCCGTTCGCGGACCTCATGGGTGTGGCGACGGGCCACGGGGATCGGCGTTCCACCGACGATGACGGTCAGGTGGCCGCTCTCCCAGCGGGCCTCGGAGACGGCCTCGACGCGGACCAGGAAACGGCGGTGGATGCGTGCGAAGCCGGCGGCGGACCAGTGTTCTTCCAGGACCGCCAAGGGAATGCGGACGAGGTGGTTGCTTGTGGCCGTATACAAGCGCACGTAATCGCCCTGGGCTTCGGCGTAGGAGACGTCTTGGCGCGGGATGAAGCGGGTGACGCCGGCCAGCTCTACCGGGATGACGTCGTAGGGCCCCGACTCGGGGGCCCTACGGGGTGTGGATGCCGGGGCCATCCGGCGGATGGCCTCCGCGAGGCGTTCGGCGCGGACCGGCTTCAGGAGGTAGTCCGAGGCGTGCAGATCGAACGCCTCTATAGCGAACTCCTCATGGGCGGTCACGAAGATGATCTGCGGGGGCGTGGCGAACTGGTTGAGGAGCGCGGCGATTTCCAGGCCGGGCAGGCGGATGTCGAGGAACAGCGCGTCCACAGGTGAGTTCTTCAGGATCCGCAACGCTTCTTGTCCGTCGTTGGCGGTCCGCACCGAGGAGACGCGGAGGTCGAGGGACAGGAGGTAAGCGAGTTCGGCGACGGCCGGGGGCTCGTCGTCGACGACCAGTACCCGCAGACCGGCGGGCGTCGCGATGGTCATGCGGTCTGCCGTCTCTCCTTCTTCGGGATCCGGATCACCACCGTGGTACCCGCTCCGGGCCGGGAGTCGATCACCAAGCCGTGGAGGGTTCCGTAAACCGCCCGCAGGCGTTCATGGACGTTGGACAGGCCGACCGAGGTGCGGGTGCCGGGTTCGGCCGGGGCGAGGGCTTCGCGCAGGACGTCCGGGGTGATCCCGACGCCGTCGTCCTCGACCGTGATCCGGTAGTCGTGCCGGGTCGGCTCGGCGGTGATGGTGACGTGGCCGGGGCCGGGCTTGCCTTCCAAGCCGTGCCGTACTGCGTTCTCCACTATGGGCTGAACGCATAAGAAGGGAACCTCTACAGGCAGCACCTCAGGGGCGATCCGCAGGGTCACCTGGAGCCGCTCGCCGAAGCGTGCGCGCTCCAGGAGCAGGTAGCGGTCCACGCAGCGCAGTTCCTCGGCGAGGGTCGTGAACTCGCCGTGCGCGCGGAACGAGTAGCGGGTGAAGTCCGCGAACTCCAGGAGTAGTTCCCTGGCCCGTTCCGGGTCAGTGCGCGTGAAGGACGCGATGGCGGTGAGCGAGTTGTAGACGAAGTGCGGCGAGATCTGGGCACGCAACGCCCTGAGTTCGGTCTCCATCAGCCGGGTCCGCGACCGGTCGAGCTCCGCGAGTTCGATCTGCGTGGCGACCCAATACGCGACCTCGCTGACGGCGCGTACCAGGGCGACGGATGTGTTGGACGTATAGACGGACAGCGTCCCGATCGCCGTGCTGTCCCCGTCTTCGCGGATCCCCCCGATGCGGCTCGGCGGGATGATCGGGGCGACGACCGCGTGCCGGATCCCGCAGGAGTCGCTGCCGCAGTGCACGTCCTCTGGGCCGAGCACACGGATGTCCCCGGACCTGAGGGCGCCTGTAGAGAGCTCGTAGGAGTTCTGAGAATGCCGGTGCTGCCCGGCACCGTCCCAGGTGAGGATCCGCTCGGTGTCGTTGAAGGCCAGGGCCGCGGTGCCGAGCAGCGGCCGCAGGTGCCGGGCGGCGCGGCGGGTGGAGTCCGGCGTCAGGCCGGCGCGGAGCGGGGGGCCGGCGAGAGCGACGGCGTGCATAGCGGCGTATGCGGCGCGCTCGGCCGAGGTGCCCGCCAAGCGGTGCCGTTGGATCGCGCGGGACACCGCGACCGCCGGGGCGACCAGAGCGGCCACGATGCCGACGGTGGCGTTGTTGGATGCCACAAGCCCCAGTCTGATGCGGTCCGGGTACGAAGTCGAGGGTGTCCGGGCCTTGACATCGCTGAGCGTGACCGGGCTCGGTCGCGCACGCCGAACGATCGTGCTATTTTCGTCCTGTGAGCAAGGGTGAAGAGACTCGCAAGCAGGTGCTGGAAGCGGCGGTCGAGGTCGCGGCGTCCAGCGGGCTGGCCTCGCTCACCATCGGCTCGCTCGCCGAACGGACCGGGATGTCCAAGAGCGGCCTGTTCGCGCACTTCAAATCCAAGGAGACGCTTCAGGTGCAGGTCCTGGAGTTCGCCGGCGAGGCGTTCATCCAGGACGTCGTCCGGCCGGCGGTGTCCGCCCCGCGCGGTGAGAAGCGCGTCCTGACGCTGTTCGAGAGTTGGCTGGCGACGGCCCGTGACGGCACCGCGGAATGCCTGTTCGTCTCGGCCGCGTGGGAGTACGACGACCAGCCGGGGGCGGTGCGGGACCGCCTGGTCCGCATGCACCTGGACTTCCGCGACTCGGTGGCGCAGATGTTCCGGACCGGGATCGCCGAGGGCTTCTTCGCCGCCGACGCCGATCCGGAGCAGTTCGCCCACGACCTGCACGGGATCATGCTCATCTACTTCCAGGCACACCGGCTGCTCGGCGACGCCAGGGCCGAGGAGCGGGCGCGCCGCGCGTTCTCCAGACTGATCGAGTCCAACCGCTAGAGGGGGTCCTCATATGGCCGCGTCTTCGTCGTCGGGTAAAAAAAGCACGATCGTTCGTGCTAAAAAGGCGCTCACGTTCGGCGCCTTGCGCACCACGTTCCAGGTGCTGGAAGTCGTCGCCCCGGGGCCCGGTGCGCGCTGGGCCGAACGGATCTGGCTCACGGTGCCGAAACGGCCCTGGCTGCCGAAGACCCCGGTCGCGGTATCGGCCGGGGAGCCGTTCACCGTGGCGGTGCGGAGCAGCACAGTGCGCGGCACCGTATGGGGAGTAGAGGGACCGTTCGTCTATCTGGTGCACGGATGGGGTGGCGTAGCCCGACAACTGGACGCCTTCGTGGAGCCGTTGCTGGCCGCCGGCTACCGGGTCGTGTCGTTCGACGCGCCGGGCCATGGGACGTCGACGGAGAGCCTTGCCGGTCCCGGACGCTCCACTCTCCCGGAGTTCTCAGAGAGCTTGTCCGCCGTTGTAGACCGCTTCGGGGAAGCGCACGCAGTAATCGCGCACTCCTTCGGTGCCGCAGCGGTGGTCCTGGCGATCCTCGACGGCCTCCCGGTGGGGAGGTTGGCTGCGGTGGCGCCGATGAGCGACCCGATCGGGTTCTCTTATGAGTTCGCGAAGATGCTGGGCTTTAAGGAACGGATACGTACGCGGTTCCTCAGGATTCTGGAGAACCGCGTGGGAACGTCTATGGACAGGTTCGACATTCCGCTGAGGATGCGTTCCGAGGACCTGAGCGGGCTGCCGCCGTTGCTGATCGTCCACGACCTCGGCGACCGCGAGGTCGCGGTGGCGAACGGCGACCGGTTGGCGGCCCTGTGGCCCGGGGCCGAGTTCGACCCGTGGACCAGCCTCGGCCACTTCCGGATCCTGACCGACCCCGACGTGGTGCGGAAGGTGGCGGCGTTCAGCTCTGTTCCGCGAACGCTTCCGGTCCCATGATGAAGTCCGGGTCGACCTGCGCGCCGAGGTCCACGCCGGTCGCACGGTCGCCCCAGGCCTGAGCGTTCTTCAGGTGGAAGTGGATCGCCTGCCGGGTGAACTTGGCCCAGTCCTGCGGGACCGCGTCCGCTTCCATCTGGAGCCGGGCCAGGGCGGTCCGGTTGGCCGGCTCCAGGGTGTCGAAGCCCTTGTCCCGGCCCTGTTCCTGGGCTCGGACGTAGGCCGAGGCACCGAGGCAGGCGACGAGGTCGGTGCCGGTGTGCTCGCGCAGGTAGGCCAGATCCTCCGGGCCGGTCACCTTGTTGCCGACCACGCGGATCGTGACGTCGTACTCCTTGGCGTACTCGCGGTACTGCTGGTAGACGGACACCGACTTGCGGGTCGGCTCCACCACCAGGCAGGTCAGGTCGAAGCGGGTGAACAGGCCGGAGGCGAAGGCGTCCGCGCCGGCCGTCATGTCCATCACCAGGTACTCGTCGGGCCCGTCGACCAGGTGGTTCAGATAGAGCTCGGCCGCGCCGACCTTGGAGTGGTAGCAGGAGACGCCGAGGTCCTTCTCCTCGAAGCCGCCGGTCACCATCAGCCGGACGTTCTCCAGATCGCCGGCCAGCCGCGTCGCGCACAGGCTGTGGACGGCGTTCTCCTCCTCCAGCCGCAGCAGGCGCGATCCGCGCCCGGGCGGGGTGGTCTTCACCATGGACTCCGAGCCGGAGATCCGCGGGTTGTCGCCGCGCAGGTGGTCCTTGATCTCGCTGAGGCGGGCGGACATCGGGGTGAGCGCGGCGGCCTGATCCTCCGAAAGGCCCAGCGCCACCCCGAGGTGCTGGTTGATGTCGGCGTCCACGGCGACCACCGGGCGCCCGCCGGCGGCCAGGTGCCGGATCAGGAGGGCCGAGACCGTGGTCTTACCGCTGCCGCCTTTGCCGACCAGGGCGATGCGCATGCCGGGACCTCCTCGCACGGGACATGGGAACAAGCGGCGGGCCTCCCGGGAGGAGGCCCGCGCCTGATGACAACCGTTTTCAATAAAACGGGTACGCGCCGAGTCTCGACGGCGCCGGTGCCGGCCGTCAACCATGAGTCCTCCGATCGGGTGGCGTCCGCGCTACCGGCCGGTAGGTAGAGTCCCGGTCATGGACACCAGCTCCCCGATCCAGCGCCTGGCCGCCGCGGCCAACGCCGCCGAGGCCGCGGACACCGCCCGCGAGGCCGTGGACCGCGTGCGCCGCCACAAGGTCCTGCGCAGCCAGTCGGCCCGGGTCACGGCCGAATCCCAGCTGCGCGGCGCCCGGGCGTCGGCCGCCCTCGGCTCGCTGAGCGAGACCGGCACCGACTGGCCGCTGGAGGAGGTCCGCCGCCGCACCGACCTCGGTGAGGAGGACGGCTCCGGCCACCTGCGCGGTGCCCTGCGGATCTCCGGCGAGCTCGGCACCCTGGCCCCGGTGTGGAAGCGCTCCCCGATCCAGGCTCTGTCCCGCATGCATCTGCTCGCCGCCGCCGGCCACGTCGACCCGGACCGCATCGGGCGGCCGCGCGGCGCCGAAGCGGCGGCCGCCCTGAGCACCCTCGCGAACGAACTCCGCGACCCGGCCGCCGCCGAGGCGCCGGCCGTGGTCGTCGCGGCGGCGGTCCACGCCGAGCTGCTGGTGGCCGAGCCCTTCGGCTGGGGCGACGGCCTGCTGGCCCGCGCCGCGTCCCGGCTGATCCTCGCCGACCGCGGTCTGGACCCGCAGTCACTGGCCGTGGTCGAAGCCGGCCACGTGGACCTCGGGGTGGGCGTCTATCTGGACGCCGCCCGCGGCTACGCGACCGGCACCGACGAGGGCCTCGCCGCCTGGCTCGCGCACTACGCCGAGGCGGTCGCCCTGGGCGCCCGCGAGTCGCTGGCGGTGTGCGAGGCGATCATGCGGGGCTGAGGCGCCGCCGCTCCCCCTCAGCTCCGCGCCAGCGTCGCCCCGCCGTTCACATCCAGCACCACACCCGTCGTGAACCCGTTCCCGGCCAGGAACAACACCGCGTCGGCGATGTCCTGCGGCTGCCCGACGCGCCCGACCGGGGTCGCGGCGGCGGTCTGCGCCATGAACCCGTCGCGCTGCTCGCCCAGCGGGTGCCACCACGCGGTGTCGATGATGCCGGGGGAGACCGAGTTCACGCGGACCGGCGCCAGCTCCGAGGCCAGCGGGCGGACCGCGGCGTCCAGCGCGCCGTTGGCCGCTGCCAGGGCGGTGGTGCCGGGGAAGGCGGCGCGGGAGCTGCCGGCGCCGATGAAGGTCACCGAGGCGTCCGCGGCGAGGTGCGGCAGGGCCGCCTTCAGGACCCTGAGTTGGGCGAAGACCTTGCCGTCGAAGCCCTCGTACAGCGCCTCGTCGGTGAGCTCGGCCAGGGTGCCCATCCCCACCATGCCGCCGCTGACCGCGAGCACCAGGTGGTCGATCTTCTTGTCGGCGGCCGCGAACAGTGCGTCCACGTCCTCCTGGCGGCGCGCGTCGGACTGGAAGACGCGGACCGGGTGGCCGATGCGCTCGGCGGCCGCGTCCAGACGCTCCTTGGTGCGGCCGGTGATCAGCACGTCGGCGCCGGCGGCGGCGAACGCGCCGGCGATCGCCTCCCCGATGCCGTGGCTGGCGCCGATGACGTAAACGGTCTTGCCGGTGAACTTCCCCTGGGTGGACATACCCGTCCCCTCCGTCGGATGACTCTTTGTCGAAACGATCCGTCTCGACAATTATTACCGAGACGACGCGTCTAGACAACTCCGCTAGGCTGCCGGTCATGGAGCGACCGCACACCGGAAGGCGCCGCAACGAGGCGGCCCGCGAAGCGATCATCGACGCCGCCATCGCGCTGCTTCAGCAGGTCGGCTACGAGGGCTTCACGATCGAACGGCTGGCCCGCGACGCGGAGGTCGGCAAGCAGACGATCTACCGCTGGTGGCCGTCGAAGGCCGCGGTGATCGCCGAGGCGGTCGGGACGCGGGCGCGGCACACCATCCCGCTGCCCGACACCGGTGCGCTGGGTGCCGACCTGCGGGAGTTCTTCGAGACCACGTTCGAGCAGTCCGAGGACCCGAATGTGATGAGCGAGCTGAAGAGCATGATGGCCGCCTCCATCGAGAACCCCGAGGCGGCCCGGCCCTTCTACGACTTCCTGGCCGGGCGGCGCGCCACCTTGCGGCTCCTGCTCGAACGCGGGGCCGCCCGCGCCGAGGTCTCCCCCGACGCCGATCTGGACTTCCTCACCGACCTGGCTTACGGCCTGCTCTGGTATCGCGGATTGATCGGGCATCGGCCGCTTGACGATGAGGCGGCGCGCAAACTCGCCGGCGCACTGGTCGCTGCCGCTGCGAATCCTCAGTAGCCACTGGGAATGTCCGGTAGTCATCAGGAAACAATGGCTATAAGGAAATGGTCAGCGGTGCCGCTGCGCAGCGGCACCGCTGTTATAAAAGACACCGAGAACGAGTTAACAAGCGTCTGTTCTCCGTAGTCGCCTTCCAGGTCCTCGCTGTATCTCTGCCGTCTGCCTGGCTGGCTGGCCCCTTAAGGGGTCGGTCTTTGCGTGGGTTCCCGTATCGGTGTCGAGGTCGGGCGGCCTTGTGCCAAACCATTCCTTCTCGTTGAGTTGGGTGGTCGCCGGGCCTTGCTTTCTTTCTACGACCGATTAAGACCGGTGCCAAGGGCTACTGACCGGTTTTTACTTGTTGTCGACCGAATGGGGGAGCAAAGGCGCCTCAATCTGCACAGGGGTCCCAGTCGTGCACAGCGGTATCCGCTGAAGCCGCCCGTGTGCCTGGATCCGACCCCCGCCGACAGCTCTCGCTAGGGTGAAGTCATGCGTGCCATCACGATCGCGGAACCGGGCGGACCGGAGCAGTTGGCGTGGACCGAGGTCCCCGATCCGGTCGTGGCGGCCGGCGAAGTGCTGATCCAGGTCACGGCCACGGCGGTGAACCGGGCCGACACCCTGCAGCGGATGGGCTTCTACCAGGTGCCGCCGGGAGCCTCGCCCTATCTCGGGCTGGAGTGCTCAGGCAAGATCGTCGAGGTCGGGGCCGGGGTCTCCGGGTTCGTGCCCGGCGACGAGGTCGTCGCGCTGCTGACCGGCGGCGGCTACGCCGAGCTGGTCGCGGTGCCCGCCGGGCAGGTCGCGCCGCTGCCGAACGGCATGGCCGCGCTGGACGCCGCCGGGCTGATGGAGACGCTGTCCACCGTCTGGTCGAACGTCTTCATGCTCGCCGGGCTCACCGCCGGGCAGACCCTGCTGGTCCACGGCGGCTCCAGCGGCATCGGGACCACCGCGATCCAGCTCGCGCACGAGTTCGGCGCCCGGGTGATCGTCACGGCCGGCAGCGCGGCCAAGCTCCAGGCCTGCCGCGACCTCGGTGCCGACGTCGCGGTGAACTACCGCGAAGAGGATTTCGTGGAACGGGTACGGGAGGTCACCGACGGCCGCGGCGCGGACGTGATCCTCGACAACATGGGCGCCGCCTACCTCGACCCCAACGTCGAGGCGCTGGCGCCGCACGGCCGGCTGATGATCATCGGGCTGCAGGGCGGCGTCAAGGGCGAGGTGAACCTGAACAACCTGCTGCGCAAGTGGGGGACGATCAGCGCAACCACCGTGCGCGCCCGGTCGTCTGAAGAGAAAGCGCAGATCGTCGCGGCGGCGCGGGACGCCGTGTGGCCGCTCATCGAACAGGGCAGGTTCCGGGTCATCGTCGACCGGGTACTGCCGGTCGACCAGGCGGCCGAGGCCCACCGGGTCATCGAGGACAGCGGGCACATCGGCAAGGTCGTGCTCGACGTGGCGGCGGTACGAGGCAGCTGAGCCGGCGAGCGATCGGCGAAGCCGCTCACACATCTAGGGACGGATACATGACGGGTTTGAACGGCGACATCTTCGGAGCGATGAACATGAGCCTGAACACCGACCCCGAGCACGAGGACGACCTGGCCGGCCGGGTGATCGTGGTGCCGGCCGAGGCGGCCGGCGGGGTTCACGGGGACGAGGAGTCCGGCGAGAACCCGATGAACGTCGCCGAGATGGTCGAGCAGCCGGCGAAGGTGATGCGGATCGGCTCGATGATCAAGCAGCTGCTGGAGGAGGTCCGGGCGGCGCCTCTGGACGAGGCCTCCCGGGCTCGGCTGCGGGAGATCCACCGCTCCTCGATCGCCGAGCTGGAGAAGGGCCTGGCCCCGGAGCTGGTCGCCGAGCTGGAGCGGTTGTCGCTGCCGTTCGCCGAGGACGAGGTGCCCAGCGAGCCCGAGCTGCGGATCGCGCAGGCGCAGCTGGTCGGCTGGCTGGAGGGGCTGTTCCACGGCATCCAGACCGCGCTGTTCGCGCAGCAGATGGCCGCGCGGGCGCAGCTGGAGCAGATCCGGCGGGCGCTGCCGCCCGGTTCGGTGCCGCCTGGAATGCCCGCGGACGGCGAGCAGCAGCCGGGGCGGATCAGCGGCGCGGGACCGTACCTGTAGCCGCGCCGGCGCCCTCCAAGAACGCGTCCCGGACCTTGTCGTAGTTCTCCGTCCACCACGGCACCAGTGCCGCGGTGGCGGGGAACAGCGAGTCCGCGCGGTGGTCGGCATGGTGGTAGTGCCATGTCAGGATCCAGAAGTCGGTCAGCCGCTCCCACCAGACACGGCGTACGGAGTCAGTGAGTTCCCGTTCGGAGAACCGCGGCCGGGCCGAGACATAGCCCGCGATGAACGCGCGTACCAGATCCAGGTCGAGCTGACCTGTGTACTCCCCCGTGAAGAACACTAATGCGGTACTCACTACCTCGTCCCCACAAGGCGCGACCGCTGTCTTCTCCCAGTCGACGATCGCCGTCACCCGGCTGCCGGGTTCCCGCGCCGACCACATGACGTTCCCCGCGTGGAAGTCGCCGTGGATGTAGCCGGTGGTCGCGCAGGCACCGGGCGCGGGGCGCAGGTGCGCGACTTCGGAGAGGAGCGCTAATCGCTCCCGTAATCGGTGCGCGGAGAGCTGGTCCATGTCGTCCCGCTCAGGACGCCGGTCGATCAGCGCCAGGAACTGTTCCGCCTCTGCGACGGCGTGTAGTTCGGACTTGGTCGCGACGAACAGCGGTTGCGGAACCGGGGGGAGGACCCGCTCCAGGCCGGTGTGGATCTCGGCCAGCAGGACGCCTAAACGGCGCGCGTCAACATCCTGCATATGCCGGCCATGACGGTGTACTCCGTCATTCCAGGGGAACACCGCAAAAGGGCGTCCTCGCACATATGCGACTGTACTGCCACGTAAATCCCTGAGCGGGGCGACTGCGGGGAGACCCGCCGCCTGTAATCGGATCACGGCTTCGTGCTGCCACCGCAGGGTCTGCGCCGCTGAGCGCGTGCGTCCGTACGCGTCGGGAAGACCGGAACCGATTCCCCGCCAGGGCAGATAGTGCTTCAAGAAGTAGCGCTGATCTGTGCAGATAATCTGGTATGACCGGTTGAGGAGCCCGCTGTCGACGGCGTGGAAAGCGGTCGGCGCCGGCAGCCCGAACCGCAGAAACAGCGCCTGGAGTGGCCCTGATGTCCCGGGCATGCGCGCACTCTACATTGCGGATCATCCTTAACCTGCGCTTTATGTGTGCTGACTAGCCTCGAATGAACCAGTGGACATCCGGTGTGCCGTCCCAGTCCGGACGGCGCGCGCGCAGCGCTCCGGCGTGGGGCGGGGAGGCGGACGGGCTATGGCGGCCAGCGCGGCGAGAGGTCACCGTCGCGCGCGCAAACGCAGCAGGTGGAACGCGCTGCGGGGCTTCGCGCTCTTCGTCCTGAGCACCATGCTGGTCGCGGGCTCCGGGGTGGCCTTCGGCTACGCCACCCACCACTTCGGCAAGCATCAGAGCGCTGACGACGCCACCCCGGTCGCGCCCCCGACCGCTCCGCTGACCGATTCCACGACCGACGACTCCATAGCCTCGGCGCCCGGGACGATCACCTGGCACGCGGTGCCGAAGGCCACCGGGCCGGGCACGGTCACGACGCTGAACGTGCCCTCAGCGGACACCGACATGAAGACCCGGCCGGTCCTGGTCTACCGCCCCGCGGTGCCGGCCGGGGTCGTCCTGCCGGTGGTGTACTGGCTCCACGGGGATCCCGGTGAGCCGGACCGCATGATGGAGGCCGTTAAGGACGTCCTCGACCAGGCGTTCACCACCGGCGGCCAGGCGCCCTTCATCGTGGCCGCGCCGACCGGCGGCGGCACCGCGCACGACGACACCGAATGGGCCGACGCCGCCGACGGCAAGGACATGGTCGAGACCTACCTGATCAAGAACGTGCTCCCGGCGGTCGAGGGCAAGACGCCGCTGCCGGCGAGCATGCGCGCGATCGCGGGCTTCTCGATGGGCGGCTATGGCGCGGCCAACCTGGCGTTGCGGCACCCCGACCTGTTCGGCCAGTTCGTCTCGATGGCCGGTTACTTCCACGTCGACGACCCCGCTGGGATGTTCGGCTCGGACGCCAAGCTGCAGGCCGCCAACACCCCGGACGACATGGTCCAGAAGGCCGCCGGGAAACGGGTGCTGCTGCTGGAGGACGAGGACGACCCCGATCCGCTGATCAACGGTGAGGCTGCCGAGTTCGCCCAGCGGCTGGACGACTGCGACTGCGGCGTTGATCTGAACTGGCATCTGGAGCCCGGCGGGCACACCTACGACTTCGTCACCGGGTCCTTCCCGAAGGTGATCACCTTCCTGGACCAGGGATTCACGGCCGATCCAGCCGCCGCCACGTCGGCGCCTGCCCCGGTCTCGGCGTCGGCATCAGTATCCGCCTCGGCGTCGAACGGCTGACGCGCCGGGCTGTTTCACGGGAAACATGGCTCCGGCGCGCCCGCCGCCGCGGCGCTCAGTTCTGCGACTTGGGCCTGGCCGAGGCGTCCTCGTCCAGGCCGAGCATCTGCCGCTCCTCCTTGCTGAGCCGTTCCGTGCCGGTGCGTTCGGACGACGCCGCCGGGGCGGGCGCGGCCGTAGCGCCGCCCGCCCCCGCCGGGTGCTTGTCCGCCGGCGCGGTCGTCGCGATCGCGGGCGGTGCGGATGTCGCCGCGGCGGTACCCGTCGCCCGATCGGCCGCCCCGGCCTCGGCCCGCTCGGCCTTCGGGGCCCGCTGCGGCCGGCCGGCCATCAGCAGCGACCCGATGATCATCAGCAGTCCGCCGCCGAACGCGTAGCCCAGGCCGGTGCCCAGACCCCGGCTGTTCGTGCCGGTGATGGTCAGCTCGCCGGCCGCCTGGCCCTGCCGCACCATCCACAGGATGGTGAAGCCGAACGCGACCACGCCGGCGAAGCCCACCAGCGCCCGCGAGCGCAGCAGCACACCGGCCACCGCCAGCACCGCCATGACCAGGAAGACCAGGAAGACCGAGTCCATGACCCCGGACCCGGAGGGGGAGATCCCGGACCCGAAGACCTCCCAGAACTTGTAGGTACTGCCGTGCCGGTTGTTGTACCAGGCCTTCCAAGGGCTGAAGAGTGTGGCCGCCGCGCCGATCAGTGCCAGGAGGCCGCCGAGGACGTTCCGCATGTTTCAGGCTCCTTCCGCCGCCCCCTCAGGCCGACGGTAAGCCGTCGATCGGTACTGTGCATGTCGACGCCGGGTCTGGACGGCCGTCCGGGCGGTACCGCGTGTCAGGCCTTCTGTTAGGCATCTGTGCAGGTCATCCGCAACTAACGCATCAAAGTTGAGCGTCATCCGCGCAACCTTTTGACTTCGGGTCGCCGCACCGTGCATTATTGAGCGAACTCGACTCAACCTGTCGCGGGCCTTCCCCACTCCATGGGCACGCGTCAGCAACGAAACGTCTTTCGCGGAGGAATCCCCATGGCACGTCCGGTCGGCATCGACCTCGGGACGACGAACTCCGTCGTCTGCGTCCTGGAAGGTGGCGAGCCCACCGTCATCACCAACGCCGAGGGCTCCCGGACGACGCCGTCCGTGGTGGCCTTCGCCAAGAACGGCGAAGTGTTGGTCGGCGAGGTCGCCAAGCGCCAGGCCGTCACCAACGTGGAGCGCACCATCCGGTCGGTCAAGCGCCACATGGGCACCGACTGGAAGATCGGGGTCGACGACAAGTCGTTCACCCCGCAGCAGATCTCGGCGTTCATCCTGCAGAAGCTGAAGCGCGACGCCGAGTCCTACCTGTCCGAGAAGGTCACCGACGCGGTCATCACCGTCCCGGCCTACTTCTCCGACTCCGAGCGCCAGGCCACCAAGGAGGCCGGCGAGATCGCGGGCCTGAACGTCCTGCGCATCGTCAACGAGCCCACCGCCGCGGCCCTGGCCTACGGCCTGGACAAGGGCGAGGGCGACCAGACCATCCTGGTCTTCGACCTCGGCGGCGGTACCTTCGACGTCTCGCTGCTGGAAGTCGGCAAGGACGACGACGGCTTCTCCACCATCGAGGTGAAGGCCACCAACGGCGACAACCACCTCGGTGGCGACGACTGGGACAACAAGGTCGTCGAGTGGCTGGTGACCCAGTTCAAGAACGCGCACGGCGTGGACCTGTCCAAGGACAAGATGGCCATGCAGCGGCTGCGCGAGGCCGGTGAGAAGGCCAAGATCGAGCTGTCCAGCTCCACCGAGACCTCGATCAACCTGCCCTACATCACCGCCAGCGCCGAGGGCCCGCTGCACCTGGACGAGAAGCTGACCCGCTCGCAGTTCCAGCAGCTCACCTCGGACCTGCTGGACCGCTGCAAGACCCCGTTCCACCAGGTGATCAAGGACGCCGGCGTCCCGCTGAGCGCGATCGAGCACGTGGTGCTGGTCGGCGGTTCCACCCGGATGCCGGCCGTGGCCGACCTGGTCCGCGAGCTGACCGGCGGCAAGGAGCCGAACAAGGGCGTCAACCCGGACGAGGTGGTGGCGGTCGGCGCCGCGCTGCAGGCCGGTGTGCTCAAGGGCGAGGTCAAGGACGTCCTGCTGCTCGACGTCACCCCGCTGTCCCTGGGGATCGAGACCAAGGGCGGCATCATGACCAAGCTGATCGAGAAGAACACCACGATCCCGACCAAGCGCTCGGAGACCTTCACCACCGCCGAGGACAACCAGCCCTCGGTGCAGATCCAGGTCTACCAGGGCGAGCGCGAGATCGCGGCCTACAACAAGCGGCTGGGCATGTTCGAGCTGACCGGCCTGCCGCCGGCGCCGCGCGGGCTGCCGCAGATCGAGGTCACCTTCGACATCGACGCCAACGGCATCGTCAACGTCTCGGCCAAGGACCTGGGCACCGGCAAGGTGCAGTCGATGGTCATCACCGGTGGCTCGGCGCTGCCGAAGGACGAGATCGACCGGATGATGCGCGAGGCCGAGCAGTACGCCGACGAGGACCACAAGCGCCGCGAGGACGCCGAGGTCCGCAACCAGGCCGAGTCCCTGGTCTACTCGACCGAGAAGTTCCTCAAGGACAACGAGGACAAGGTCCCGGCCGATGTGAAGTCCGAGGTCGACGCCGCGATCGGCGAGACCAAGGAAGCCCTCAAGAGCGAGGACTCGGCGAACATCCGCTCGGCTTCGGAGAAGCTGGCGACCACCAGCCAGAAGCTCGGCGCCGCGCTGTACCAGCAGGCGCAGGCTTCCGGCGAGGGCGCCGCGCCCGGTGAGGAGCCGACCGGCGCTCCTGGCGGCGGCGCCGCCGAGGACGACGTGGTGGACGCCGAGATCGTCGACGAGGGCAAGGGCGGCCAGGCCTGAGTCAGGCCGGCCCCTCAGGTTCGCGCTGATCGGCGAAGCTGACAGGCAGAGAAGTACGACGGCTAGACGGCGCCGTGCGGGGCAGGACCATCAGCGGATGATGGACCGCCCCGTACGGCGCCACCCCCAGCGACACTGAAGCCTTCCCGGACCATGGGGAAGCGGCGGTTCAGGAGGACCATTCGTGAGCGACGAGTATGCGGCCGAGCGGGAGGGCGAGGGAGAGCGCGCCAACCTCGCGGTGACCGAGCTGCTGGCCAAACTCGCCGAGCGGACCAATGAGCTGCAGGGCGTGCAGACGGAGTTGGCCGAACGCACCAACGACCTGCAGCGGCTGCAGGCCGAGTTCAGCAACTACAAGAAGCGCGTGGAGCGCGACCGCCAGGTGGTCAAGGAGACCGCTGTGGCCGGTGCGCTGTCCGAGCTGCTGCCGGTGCTGGACGACATCGGCCGGGCCCGCGAGCACGGCGAGTTGGAAGGCGGCTTCCGGCAGGTCGGCGAGGCGTTCGAGGCCGTGGTGGCCAAGCTGGGCCTGGCCCGGTTCGGCGCGGCGGGCGAGGTCTTCGACCCGAACCTGCACGAGGCGCTGATGAGCATCACGTCCCCGGACGTGGACGAGGTGACCGTGGCGGTGCTGTTCCGTCCCGGCTACCGGATCGGCGAGCGTGTGGTCCGCGCGGCCCAGGTACAGGTCGCCGAGCCCGGACCGGCACCGGAGACCGAGTCGGCGCCCGAGCCGGCCGCCAAGCCCAAGCCGGCCGCGGCTGAGGTCTCCGCCCCTGCCGCCAAGGGCGCGGCGGGGAAGAAGACAGAGGCCGAACCCGCTGTGGAAGTCGACGACGACGACGATTCGGGGCTGTGAGCCCCGAGGCTGCCGGCGTAGACGACACGTGAACGACATGGCACAACCCGGACGGGAGGCGTGGGTTTAGGTGGCCGTCAACAAGGACTACTACAAGATCCTCGGAGTCCCCAAGGACGCACCGGTCGCCGACATCAAGAAGGCCTACCGGAAACTGGCACGCCAGTACCATCCGGACGCCAACAAGGGCGACGCGGCGTCTGAGGAGAAGTTCAAGGAGATCTCCGAGGCCTACGACGTCTTGTCCGACGACAAGCGGCGCAAGGAGTACGACGACTCGCGCTCGGTCTTCGGCAACGGCGGCTTCCGGCCGCCGGGCGGTGCCGGCGCCGGCGGGTTCAACTTCGACCTCGGAGACCTGCTCGGCGGGCTGTTCAACCGCACCGGCGGGCCGACCACGGGCGGTACCGGCACCACCGGGCGTACCACCCAGGCCCGGCGCGGCTCGGACGTGGAGTCGGAGGTGACGCTGAAGTTCAGCGACTCCATCGACGGCGCCACGGTCTCGCTCCGGTTGACCTCGGACACCCCCTGCTCGGCCTGTTCGGGCACCGGGGCCAAGGCCGGGACCACCCCCCGGGTGTGCCCGACCTGTTCGGGCACCGGCCAGGTGAGCCGGAACCAGGGCGGCTTCGCCTTCTCCGAACCCTGCCGGGACTGCAAGGGCCGCGGCCTGCTGGTCGACGACCCCTGCCCGGTGTGCCACGGCTCCGGCCGGGCCGCCAGTTCCCGGACGATCCAGGCCCGTATCCCGGCGGGCGTCCGCGACGGCCAGCGCATCCGGCTCAAGGGCAAGGGTGCCTCCGGCGAGCGCGGCGGCCCGGCCGGCGACCTCTATGTGGTGGTCCATGTGAGCCCGCACGCGGTCTTCGGACGCGAGGACGACAACCTGACCGTGACCGTGCCCGTCACCTACCCCGAGGCGGTGCTGGGCGCGGACATCCAGGTCCCGACCCTGGGCGGCATGCCGGTGACGGTGAAGCTGCCGGCCAACTCGCAGAACGGCCGGGTACTGCGGGTCCGCGGCCGGGGTGTGGCGCGCAAGGACGGCACCAAGGGCGATCTGCTGGTCCGCTTCGAGATCGCGGTCCCGGCCGAGATCGGCGACGACGCCCGGGCGGCGCTGCAGAAGTACCAGGAGGCGACCGGCAACCACCACCCGCGGGCGGAGTTGCTGGACGCGGCTAAGGGAGAGTGAGGGACTGATGGCTTCCAAGAACCCGTTCCTGCCCTTGACCGAGGAGACGCCGGTCTACGTCATCTCCGTCGCGGCCCAGCTGGCCGGGATGCACCCGCAGACCCTGCGCCAGTACGACCGGCTGGGCATCGTCTGCCCGGAGCGTACCGGCGGCGGCGGCCGCCGCTACTCGGCCCGGGACGTCGACACGCTGCGCGAAGTGCAGCGGCTGTCCCAGGACGAGGGCGTGAACCTGGCCGGGATCAAGCGGATCCGCGAACTCGAGGAGCAGGTCGCGGCCCTGTCCCGGCGGGTCGCCGAACTCGAGGCCGTCACCCTCTACCCGACCCAGAGCGCGGTTCCGGTCGCGATGCCGGTGCCGTCGCAGCCGACCGCCCCGCTGCCGCCGGCCCCGCCCGGGTACCGCGGCGACCTGCTGCCCGCCCTGCCCGCGACGTTCACCACGGCGCTGGCGGTGTGGAAGCCGCAGGGCAAGTGAGCGCTGCGCGCCACTGAACGGCTGGCGCCACGCAACGCGCTGATAACTGAATTTCGGGGGGCTGATCTGTATTGATCTGCTTTAAAGGCGTGGAGGACTCACTGTGGATTCGCAGAAGCTGACGACCAAGAGTCAGGAGGCCCTGAGCGTCGCGATCCGCGAGGCCACCCGCGCGGGCAACCCTCAGGTCGAGACCGTCCAGGTGCTGCTGGCCCTGCTCGGCCAGGTCGAAGGCACCACCCGGCCGCTGTTGGAGGCCGTCGGGGTGGACCGCGTCGCGCTCAGCCAGGCGGTCGCGGCCGCCGCTGAGCGGCTGCCGTCGGCCAGCGGGTCGACCGTCTCCGCGCCGACCCTGGCCCGCAACACGCTCAACGCCCTGAACGCCGCCGGCGACGAGGCCCGCAAGCTCGACGACGAGTACGTCTCGACCGAGCACCTGCTGGTCGGCCTGGCGCTGGGCAACGACGCCACCGCCGAACTGCTCAAGAAGGCCGGGGCCACGCCGAAGGCGCTGCGCGAGGCCTTCAGCAAGGTGCGCGGCTCCTCGCGGGTGACCTCGCAGGATCCGGAGGCCACCTACCAGGCGCTGGAGAAGTACGGGGTCGACCTGACCGCCTCGGCGCGGGACGGCAAGCTGGACCCGGTGATCGGCCGCGACGCCGAGATCCGCCGGGTGGTGCAGGTGCTCTCCCGCCGGACCAAGAACAACCCGGTGCTGATCGGAGAGCCCGGCGTCGGCAAGACCGCCGTGGTCGAGGGCCTGGCCCAGCGCATCATCGCCGGCGATGTCCCGGAAAGCCTGCGCGACAAGCGCCTGGTGTCCCTGGACCTGGGCGCGATGGTGGCCGGCGCGAAGTACCGCGGCGAGTTCGAGGAGCGCCTGAAGGCGGTCCTGGCCGACATCAAGGACTCCGACGGCCAGGTCATCACCTTCATTGACGAGCTGCACACGGTGGTCGGGGCGGGCGCGACCGGCGATTCGGCGATGGACGCCGGCAACATGCTCAAGCCCATGCTGGCCCGCGGCGAGCTGCGGATGGTCGGCGCGACCACGCTGGACGAGTACCGAGAGCGGATCGAGAAGGACCCGGCGCTGGAGCGCCGCTTCCAGCAGGTGCTGGTAGACGAGCCGACGGTTGAGGACACCATCGCGATCCTGCGCGGGCTCAAGGGCCGCTACGAGGCGCACCACAAGGTCGCCATCTCGGACACCGCGCTGGTCGCCGCCGCGACTCTCTCGCACCGCTACATCACCTCGCGCTTCCTGCCGGACAAGGCCATCGACCTGATCGACGAGGCCGCCTCCCGGCTGCGCATGGAGATCGACTCCCGTCCGGTGGAGATCGACGAGCTGCAGCGCACCGTGGACCGCATGAAAATGGAAGAGCTGGCGCTGGCAAAGGAGCACGACCCGGCCTCCCGCGACCGGCTGGCCCGGCTGCGGCTGGACCTGGCCGACCGGCAGGAGACCCTCAACGCCCTGATCGCGCGCTGGGAGCAGGAGAAGGGCGGCCTGAACCGGGTCGGCGAGCTGAAACAGCGGCTGGACGCGATGAAGTCGCAGGTCGAGCTGGCCCAGCGGTCCGGCGACTTCGAGACCGCCTCCCGGCTGCTCTACGCCGAGATCCCGGCCGTCGAGGCCGAGCTGGAGACCGCGTCCACCACGGTCGACCAGGCCGAGGCCGTCGAGCCGATGGTCAAGGAGGACGTCGGCCCGGACGACATCGCCGAGGTGGTCGGCGCCTGGACCGGCATCCCGGCCGGCCGGCTGCTGGAAGGCGAGACGGAGAAGCTGCTGCACATGGAGGAGCGGATCGGGAAGCGGCTGATCGGCCAGACCGAGGCGGTGGCCGCGGTCTCCGACGCGGTGCGGCGCGCCCGCGCGGGCATCTCCGACCCGGACCGCCCGACCGGCTCGTTCCTGTTCCTCGGCCCGACCGGCGTCGGCAAGACCGAGCTGGCCAAGGCGTTGGCGGACTTCCTGTTCGATGACGAGCACGCCATGGTGCGCATCGACATGTCGGAGTACTCCGAGAAGCACTCGGTGGCCCGGCTGGTCGGCGCCCCTCCCGGCTACGTCGGCTACGAGGAGGGCGGCCAGCTGACCGAGGCCGTGCGCCGCCGGCCGTACTCGGTGGTGCTGCTCGACGAGGTCGAGAAGGCGCACCCGGAGATCTTCGACGTGCTGCTGCAGGTGCTGGACGACGGCCGGCTCACCGACGGCCAGGGCCGCACCGTGGACTTCCGCAACACGATCCTGATCCTCACCTCCAACCTGGGGACCTCCGGCTTCGACCTGACGATTGACGAGGCCCTGGACCCGGCGCAGGCCCGGCTGGACCGGCGCCAGCGGGTGGACAGCGCGGTGCGGGCGGCTTTCAAGCCGGAGTTCCTGAACCGGCTGGACGCGCAGGTGATCTTCGACCCGCTGGGCACCAGCGAGCTCGGCAAGATCGTCGGCATCCAGGTCCGCAAACTGGCCGCGCGCCTGGCCGACCGGCGGCTGACGCTGGAGGTCACCCCGGGTGCCTCCGACTGGCTGGCGATCGCCGGGTACGAGCCGGCCTTCGGGGCCCGGCCGCTGCGCCGCCTGGTGCAGTCCTCGATCGGCGACCCGCTGGCCCGCCGGCTGCTGGCCGGGGAGATCCGGGACGGGGACACGGTGCGGGTGGACGTGGACATCGAGGACGACGCGCTGGTGATCAGCTCGCAGTCCCCGGCGCAGGCGTCGGCCGAGGACGAGTCGTCGGTGCGGCCCGAGCCGCCGTCGTCGCGGTCGTCGTAATGCGGATGATCAACCAGCGTCGGTGCGGTTAGCGTGGTGACCATGCCTGCCGTATTGCCGACCGTCACCGCCACCCGGTACGTGACCCCGCTCCGCGAGGGCGGTTCGCTGCCCGGACTGGTCGAGGCCTCGGACCTCGGGACGTACGTGGTGAAGTTCCGCTCGGCCGGCCAGGGTCGCAAGGCCCTGGTCGCCGAGGTCGTCGCCGGGGAACTGGCCCGGGCCCTGGGCCTGCCGGTGCCGGCCCTGGTCGGGATCGAGCTGGATCCGGCGATCGGCGCCGCCGAGCCGGATCAGGAGATCCAGGAACTCCTTAAGGGGAGCAAGGGGTTGAACCTCGGTATGGACTATCTGCCGGGTTCACTGGGATATGACCCTTTAGCGTTTCCCGTGGAGTCCGAACTGGCCAGCCGCATCGTGTGGTTCGACGCGTTGGTGCGGAACGTCGACCGGTCGTGGCGGAACCCGAATCTGTTGCTGTGGCACCGCAAGCTCTACCTGATCGACCACGGCGCTTCGCTGATCTTCCATCACAACTGGCCGGGCGCGCAGAAGGGTGCCCTGGCGCCTTTTGACGCGGGCGACCATGTGCTTGCCTCCTATGCGAAGGACATGCCGGCTGCCGATGCCGCGCTGGCTCCGCTCGTCACCGAGGAGTTGCTGCGGTCGGTCGTGGCGATGGTCCCGGATGAGTGGCTGGCGGACGAGCCCGGATTCGGATCTCCCGAAGAAGTGCGCGAGGCGTATGTGGGCTACTTGTCGACCCGGGTAGCGGGACCGCGCGAGTGGTTTCCACAGGTTGTGGATAGCTCTGCACAGGAAGCTGCGCGGGCTCTGGACAGCTCTGATCTCAAGGCACGCCTTAAGGCGAAGCACCCGAACTGGATGCAGGGGCGCGTGAAATGAGCGTTCAGCCTTACGAGTACTCGGTATTGCGCGCCGTTCCCCGCGTGGAGCGCGGGGAGTACGTCAACGTCGGCGTGGTGCTCTACTGCCAGCAGCTCGACTTCCTCGGATGCACCACGCAGATGGACGCTGTGCGGGTGCGCGCACTGGATCCCACAGCGGACGTCGAGGGGATCGAGGCGCTGCTCGGCGCCATCGCCAAGGTGTGCTGCGGCGGACCGGACTCTGGTCCCGCCGGACAGGACACACTGGGGCGACGGTTCCGGTGGCTGATCGCGCCGCGTTCCACGGTGGTGCAGCCGGGTCCGGTGCACACCGGACTCACCGCCGATCCCGCGGCGGCGCTGGACCGGGTGGCCGGTTCGGTGCTCGGGCTGAAGTCGGCTGCTGTGCCTTCTCTGTAGAGGCAGTAGCCGTAGCTATGCGTTCTCTGCAGAGGTAGTAGTCGCTGATTCCTTTAGCGTTTCCGACGCTGTGGCTGCCGCCTTGGCTGCTTGGGCTGCTTGGGCCGCCGCGCCGCCGGGACCGGTCAGCCGCGATGCCGCCTCGGCGCCCCGCTTCTCGACGTCCGCGATCATCTCGCGGTCCGCGCGTGCGGTGGCCCGGGCGTTCGCCTTCTCCACGATCGCGGGCAGCATGCCGTGGAAGCGGCGCAGGTTGTTGAGCCAGGACGGCACGCAGATGACCCGGCTGCGTTTGGTGATGCCGGCGACGACCGCCTGGCCGACCTTCTCCACCGGGTACACGCGGGATGCCGGGCCGGGTGCGGCCTTGCGGAACTTCCCGAGGACCGGATGCGAGTCCGCGCTGGTCACCAGGTCCGTCTTGATCCAGGAGAAGTAGGCCACGCCGACGTCCACGCCGAGGTGCTTCACTTCGGCCCGCAGGCTGTCGCCGAACGCTTCGGCGCCGGCCTTGGAAGCCGTGTACGCGGCCAGCGCCGGCGGGTGGATGAGGGCCGCGGCCGAGGTGACCACGAGGACATAGCCCTTGCTCTTGATGATGTGCGGGAGGGCGGTGCGGACCGTCCGCCAGACCCCGAGCAGGTTGATCTCGATGGTGCGCTCGAAGGCCGCCGGGTCGATGGAGCGGATGAAGCCGGTCGGAGCCACGCCGGCGTTGGCCACCACCACGTCGATGCCGCCGTAGTGGTTGACGATGCCGTCGATGGCCGCGCCGAGCTGGTCCCAGGAAGTGACGTCCGCGTCCCAGGCCGTGGCGTCCGGTCCGCACGACTCCGCGGTCCTACGGAGTTCGTCGGGCTCCAGACCCACCAGCGCGACCTTCGCCCCGGCGCGGGCCAGGCGCCGTGCCGCGTCCGCGCCGATTCCGCGGGCCGCACCGGTGATGACCACGACTTTCCCGCTGACGCCAGACGGTCCCCAGGTTCCCATGACTGAACCCTACCGCCGGTAACTTACTGGGCGGTAGGGCTGCCGCGGGGGCGGTCAGCCGCTGGTTTGCTGGCCGCCGTCGTTGAAGCAGGTCATCGGGCTCGGATAGTAGGCCGACACGCCGTATTGGTTGACCGCGGCGAGTTGGAGACAGGTCACGCCGCCCGCTGTGAATTGATACGAGTAGCTGGTGCCGTCGACCGGGATGGTCTGGTCGGTCGCCGGGGGTGGGTTGAGCCCGCTGGAGACGCCAGGGCTGATCGTGTAGTGGAGTTTGTAACTTGTCGCGTCGGGGTGCGCCTTCCACGAGATGTTCATCGTGGGCTCGCCGAACCAGGTCGGGATCAGGGCCGTGATCTCACCGGCGCCCATCGGGACCGGGGGGTTGTGGGCCGGCTGTGCGGGCGCGGAAGACTTCTTCGTTGACGGATGCGAGCTCGGGTGCGATGCCGACGAGGACGGTAGATCGTTCTGGTTGTTCGATTCGGAGAAGGTGATCGTGACCGGCTGCGAGCCGCCCTGAGCCGGCGTCGTGCCGGGCGAACCGGGCTTCACCGGGGCGACCTGCCCGCCCGGTGTCGGAGAAGGACCACCGCTGCTCGTCGTCTGCCCGCCGGAACCGCTGCCGGACGAGCCGCCGGTGGGTGGGAACGCGCCGCCGTTCTGCTGAGAACCGGCGGTCGTGCCGCCGGTGTGTGCGCTGTCCGCCGATGTTCCCTTTCCGCCGCCGCTGCTCTCCGCAATGGCGACGGCGACCAGGACGAGCGCGGCGGCCGTGGCGCCGGAGATCACGGCGGCGCGCTTTCCGGCCCGCCTCGGGGCGAGCGACATGGTGGACAGGTCGTACGACTCGCTGGCGGTCAGCGGCAGCCCCACGCCGAGCGGCGGCTGCTGCCACGCCACCCCGGTGAGCGGCTGCCATTCGGTGACGCCGAAGAGCTGCACGATCTGCTCCGGCGAGGGCCGGTCCTCGGGTTCCTTGGCCAGACAGCCTTCGATGACCCGGCGCAGCGCCTCGTCGCCCTCGGCGACCCCGGTGAGGTCCGGTTCGTTGTTGACCACCCGGTGCAGGATCGCCAGCGGGGCGCCGTCGCCGAAGGCGAGCCGGCCGGTCGCGGCGAAGACCAGTAACGCGCCGAGCGCGAACACGTCCGAGGAGCTTTCGACCGAGCGGCCGTCGGCTTGCTCAGGGGACATGTACGCGGGCGTACCGAGGGTCTGGCCCGTATTGGTCAGCAGTGAGGCGTCCAGGGCGCGGGCCACGCCGAAGTCGATGACCTTGGGGCCGTCCGGGCCGAGCAGGATGTTCGCCGGCTTGAGGTCGCGGTGGACCACCTCCACGGCGTGGATGACCTGGAGCGCTTGGGCGACGGCGACCGCGAGCGCGCGAAGCCGTCGGTTGTCGAAGGCGCCGCCCTGGTCCACGGCGTCCTGCAGGGTCGGGCCGGGGACGTATTCGGTGGCCAGCCACGGCTGCCGGCCGTCGGTCTGCGCGTTGAAGATCTCCGCGACGCGCGGACTGTGTACCCGCTCGGCGACCTGTAGCTCCCGCGCGAAGCGCTTGCGGAACGCCGGGATGTCGGCCAGGTCGGACCGGACCACCTTGACGGCGGCCTGCCGTCCGGCGGCATCGGTGCCGAGGAACACCCGGCCCATGGCACCCGATCCGAGCTGGGTGACGAGCAGGTATGGACCGATCCGGTCGGTCGCCGCGGTCTCCCCCCTGAGTACATTGCCGTTCATATTCAACGTCTGCCTCCCCTGTACGGCGTCCGGGCCATTATGGGGCAGCAGCTCAGGATCGTGCCCCCCGGCCCTCAGCGCAGGCGGCGGTCGTTGAGAACTGGCAACGCGCCACGCGTCTGAGCGACCAGTGCCGGATCCACGTCCACCCGCAGGACCTCTTCACCGGTACCCGCTTCGGCCACGACATTCCCCCAGGGGTCGATGACCGCGGAGCGGCCACCGAGGGGAACGCCTCCGTTGGTCCCCACGCAGTTCGTGGCGAAGACGAAAACCTGGTCCTCAATAGCGCGGGCCTTCAGCAGCACTCGCCAGTGCTCGATCCGCTTCGCAGGCCACGCAGAGCTGATGACGAGGTGCTCCATCCCTCGGTCCAGAAGTCCGCGGAACAGTTCGGGGAAGCGGAGGTCGTAACAAGTGGCGAGTCCCAGCGTCCCCCAGGGAGAGGGAACGGTGACGAGTTCTTCCCCGGCGCCCATCAGCGTCGCCTCGCCCTCGCTGAAGCCGAAGCGGTGGATCTTGCGGTACTCCGCCCGCACTCCACCGGGGCCACGGAAGACAGAGGTGTTATAGAGAGTCCCGTCAGCTGCGCGCTCTACATAGGAACCGAAGTGCAGCCATGTCTCAGGGCCCGCGCCCTCGTGGGTCCGCACCTTCTCCAATGCCGCGATCGGCTCGCTGTCGGCGATCGGGTCGGCGTGATCGCTCCAGCTCTTGTAGTCGAACCCGCCGGCCACCCAGAGTTCGGGCAGGACGATGAGGTCGGCTCCCGTCTCCCGCTCGGCCTCGACCAGTTTGACGACCCGGTTCCAGCGGTCGTGCGGCGCTTCCGCGTCGTCGACGACGAGCTGCATGAGCGATACGCGCATACCCTCGATCGTGCCAGAGGCGCACCGGTTCTGAGAACCGGTGCGCCTCTGCCGGTACCGCTATAGAGATTCCCGGGTAGAGATCCTTATGGGGATCCCTACTAGGAAATCAGCTCCAGGCCAGCGCGGTCAGCGGGTCGGCCAGCACCGCACCGATGTCCCGCAGCACCTTCGACCCCAGTTCGCCGTCGACCAGGCGGTGGTCGAAGGACAGCGCGAGGGTCGTCACCTGGCGCGGCTTCACCTTGCCCTTGTGCACCCACGGCTGCTCCCGCACCGCGCCGAACGCCAGGATGGACGCCTCGCCGGGGTTCAGGATCGGGGTGCCGGTGTCCACGCCGAACACGCCGACGTTGGTGATGGTCGCCGTGGCGCCGGTCATGTCGGCCAGCGAGGTCTTGCCCTCGCGCGCCACCGCGGTGAGGGCGTTGAGCGCGCGGCCCAACTCCACCAGCGGCAGCAGGTCCGCACCCTTGATGTTCGGCACCAGCAGCCCGCGCGGCGTGGCCGCCGCGATGCCCAGCGAGACGTGGTCGAAGTAGACGATCTCGCCATTCGCCTCGTCCCAGCGGGCGTTGATCTCCGGGTTCCGGGCCATCGCGACCAGGAACGCCTTGGCGACCAGCAACAGCGGGGACACCCGGACGTCCTTGAAGTCCGGCATCTCCTTCAGGCGCTGCACGAACTTCATGGTCGGGGTGACGTCCACCGTCAGGAACTCGGTGACGTGCGGGGCCGTGAACTTCGACTGCACCATCGCCGCGGCGGTCGCCTTGCGCACGCCCCGGATCGGGACCCGGCGCTCGCCGTTGACGAACGGGGCGGCCGGGGCCGCCGGGGCCGCCGGGGCCGCGGTGCCCGCGCTCGGCGCGGTCTGCGTCGTCCCGGAGGCCGCCGCGTGGACGTCCTCCCGGGTCACGGTGCCGTTGACGCCGGTGGGGACCACCGACGCCAGATCGACGCCGAGGTCCTTGGCCAGCTTCCGGACCGGCGGCTTGGCCAGCGGCTTTGCCCCGATCGGCGCGGATGGCGCGGCCGGCGTGACCGAGACGGTCGAGGCCGGGGCCCGGACCGTCGGAGCGGCCGTCTCCCGGCCCGCGGGCTGGCCGTAGTACGCCGGGGCCGGGACGTCGTCGACGACCGGCTCCTCGCGCAGCGAGGCGCCCATGACGTCGGCGGCCGAAGGGGCCGCCGCGGTCTTGCGGGGACGGCGGGCGGCAGCGGCCTGCTTCACCCCGTAGCCGACCAGGACCGCTTCGCGCTTCTCCTTCTCGGCTGGCGGGGCCGCCTTCGCCTCGGCGGTCGCCGCGACTCCGGCGGTCATGTCGTCCCCGCCCGCGGCACCACTGGTGCTCGGCGTGCTCGGGTCGATGTCGATCCCGATGATCGGGGTGCCGACGTCGACCGTCTGGCCCTCGGACACCAGCAGCTCGACGATCTTGCCGGCCCACGGCGAGGGCAGCTCGACGGCGGCCTTGGCGGTCTCGATCTCGACCAGGATCTGGTTGACCTTGACGATGTCTCCGACCTTCACCGACCAGGCCAGGATCTCGGCCTCGGTCAGGCCCTCGCCGACGTCCGGGAGGTTGAATCTCTTGATCTCACCCATGTGTGCTCCCGATCCCTCAGAACGCGAACGCGCGGTCGACGGCGTCCAGCACCCGGTCCAGGTCCGGCAGGAACTCCTCCTCGACCCGCGACGGCGGGTACGGGGTGTGCGGAGCGCCGACGCGCAGGACCGGTGCCTCCAGAGAGTAGAAGCACTTCTCGGTGACCTTCGCGGCGATCTCCGCGCCCATGCCCATGAAGACCGAGGCCTCGTGCACGGTGATCAGACGGCCGGTCTTGCGCACCGAGGCGAACACCGGCTCCAGGTCCAGCGGGGACAGCGTCCGCAGGTCGATGACCTCCAGCGAGCGGCCCTCCTCCTCGGCCGCCTTGGCGGCCTCCAGGCAGGTCTTCACCATCGGCCCGTAGGCGACCACCGTGGCGTCGGTCCCCTGGCGCACCACGCGGGAGGCGTAGAGCGGGTAGGGCGTCGCCGTCGGGTCCAGCTCGGCCTTGTCCCAGTAGCGGCGCTTGGGCTCGAAGAAGACCACCGGGTCGTCGGAGGCGATGGCCTGCTGGATCATCCAGTAGGCCTCCACCGGGTTCGAGGCCGCGACCACGCGCAGGCCCGCGGTCATCGCGAAGTAGGCCTCGGGGGACTCCGAGTGGTGCTCGACCGCGCCGATGCCGCCGCCGAACGGGATGCGGATCACGATCGGCATGCTGACCTTGCCCAGCGCCCGGGCCCGCATCTTGGCGACCTGGGTGACGATCTGGTCGAACGCCGGGTAGACGAAGCCGTCGAACTGGATCTCCACCACCGGCCGGTACCCGGCCAGCGCCAGGCCCACCGCGGTGCCCACGATGCCGGACTCGGCCAGCGGGGTGTCGATGACGCGGGCCTCGCCGAAGTCCTTCTGCAGGCCGTCGGTGACCCGGAAGACTCCGCCGAGCTTGCCGATGTCCTCGCCCATGAGCAGGACCTTCGGGTCGTCCTCAAGGGCCCGACGCAGGCCCAGGTTCAGGCCCTTGCTCAGAGAGATCTGCTGTGTCTTGGTAGTCGACTCTGCCATGTCAGTGAGCACCCTCGAAAGATTCCCAGTAAGCCCCGTACTCTGCTCGTTCCTCGTCCATCAGGGGGTGCGGCTCGGCGTAGACGTGGTCGAAGATCGAGATCGGCTTCGGGTCCGGCAGCGCCACGCAGCGGGCCCGGATGTCGGCGGCGACCGTGTCCGCCTCGGTGTCGACCTCCGTGAAGAAGGCCTCGTCGGCGTACTTGTTCTTCTCCAGGAAGGACCGCATCCGCATGATCGGGTCCTTGGCCTTCCACTCCTCCAGCTCCTCCGAGCTGCGGTAGCGGGTCGGGTCGTCGGTGGTGGTGTGCGCGCCCATGCGGTAGGTGAACGCCTCGACCAGAATCGGGCCGTTGCCGCTGCGCGAGTGCTCGAGAGCGGCACGGGTGACGGCCAGACAGGCCAGGACGTCGTTGCCGTCCACCCGCACGCCCGGGAAGCCGAAGCCGGCGGCGCGCTGGTAGAGCGGGACACGGAACTGACGCTCGTTGGGCTCGGAGATGGCCCACTGGTTGTTCTGGCAGAAGAAGACCACCGGGGCGTTGTTCACGCTGGCGAAGACGAACGCCTCGTTGACGTCGCCCTGCGAGGACGCGCCGTCGCCGAAGTAGGCGATCACCGCCGCCTCGCGGCCGTCGCGCTGCATGCCCATGGCGTAGCCGGTGGCGTGCAGCGTCTGCGAGCCGATCACGATCGTGTAGAGGTGGAAGTTCTTCTCGTTCGGGTCCCAGCCGCCGTTGTTCACGCCGCGGAACATCCCGAGCAGGTTCACCGGGTCCACGTCGCGGCACCAGGCCACGCCGTGTTCGCGGTAGGTGGGGAAGGCATAGTCCTCGGCGGTCTGCGCGCGGCCGGAACCGACCTGCGCGGCCTCCTGGCCCAGCAGCGGGGCCCACAGGCCCAGCTCGCCCTGGCGCTGTAGCGCCGTGCCTTCGGCGTCGATGCGGCGGACCAGGACCATGTCCCGGTACAGGCCGCGGTACTCCTCGGGCGACAGATCGATCGAGTAATCGGGGTGCTCGACCAGGTCCCCTTCGGGCGTCAGCAGCTGCACGAGGTCCGGGCCCGCGGCACCGGCTTTCTTCTTCGCAGCAGCGGTCTTGCCACCCGCGCCCTTGCGTGAGGTCACCACTACATGTCTCCTCTACACGTATCTCAGACGGACGTACGGCGGGATCGCCGCCGCGGTCAGCGAGGTTCGACGCCGGCCGCCGGGTTTCGGTCGGGGTGTGACGTGGATCCCCCTCGGCCGTGCAGAGGCCACGTTACAGTGCGCAATGCCTGGGCGATGCCCCCCACCAAACACGCGAAAGCTCTCGAGTATCGCTATGTTGTCGGTGTGCACTCTGATGCGGGGAAGTCGGATATAACGGACACGATCCGTGTCTTCCTCCTGGACGACCACGAGTTGGTGCGGCGCGGGGTGGCCGAACTGCTCAGCGCCGAGCCCGACATCGACGTGGCAGGCCAAGCCGGCAGTGTGGCGCAGGCTCTGGCCACGGCTGAGGCGGCGCGGCCGGATGTCGCGCTGCTCGACGTGCGGCTGCCCGACGGCTCGGGGATCGAGGCCTGCCGCGAGCTGAAGTCGCGGATGCCGCGGCTGGGCTGCCTGATGCTGACCTCGTTCTCCGATGACGACGCGTTGTTCGGCGCCATCATGGCCGGTGCGGCCGGGTACGTCCTGAAGGACATCCGGGGTTCGGCGCTCGTGGACGCGGTGCGGACGGTGGCGCGCGGGGGCTCGTTGTTGGACCCGACCGCCACCGAACAGTTGTTGAGCCGCCTGCGGGTGGGGATCGTTCCGGCGGATGTCGACCGCGAGGGCGCGGCGGCGAAGCTGGCGTCCCTGACGGTGTCGGAGACGCGGATCCTGGAGCTGATCGCCGAAGGGCTCACCAACCGGCAGATCGGCGAGCGGCTGCACCTGGCCGAGAAGACGGTGAAGAACTACGTCACCGGAATCCTGGCGAAGCTGGCCATGCAGCGGCGGACCCAGGCCGCGGCGTTCGCCGTGCGGCATCTTCCTGGGCGCCCGCTCTAATACTCCCGCTGAGTACGCGCTGTGCGGTGGTTCCCTTTTGCCCGGGCTCCTATTTATATGGGCCCCTAGCGTCCGGGCTCCTAGTGCCCGGGTTCTTAGCGCCCGGGTTCTTAGTGCGTGGACTCGCTATGGCGTGGGCTTCGCGAGCATGCCGCGGAAGAGCTCCAGGAGGCCGTCGCGGATCTCCTCCCTGGTCGGGACCGCGCGGTTGCCGGCGCCGGCCACCGAGTCGAATAAGAGCCCTTCGCACCACGCGATGAACATACGGCCGTGGCGGTCCGGGTCCGTGGCGCCCAGCACCGTCGCGAGGGCGCGTGCGGGCTCGCGAAAGGTGACTCCGGCGGCGTCGTAGATGACCCGCAGCTCCGGCCGTCTCGTGGCCTCCAGGGCGAGTTCGAAGCGGGCCAGCGCCTGCTCCCGGCGGAGCGTGAGGGTGTCGTGCAGCTGGGTGGCGACGAGGTCGGCGGCGAGTTCCGGGGTGAGGTTCTGGAGCGCCAGGACGCCGCCAGGATTCGCCGCGTTCTCGAAGACCTCGGCTTCCAGCCGGCACAGCCGCGCGAACGTCGTCTCCAGCAGCGCGCTGCGGGTCCGGGCGTGGTTGGAGGTGGAGCCGGGGGGCAGCCCGGCGGCCTCGTCGACGGCGCGGTGGGTGAGGCCGCGCAGGCCCCGCTCGGCGAGCAAGGCGATGGCGGTGTCTCCGATGAGATCCGAGCGGGAGGTCATGACAGCCGACCCTAGCAGTTGACGACTACGGCTGTAGTGCCGTAGAACTACGTTTGTAGTTGAAACTACGGATGTAGTGGGGAGCGGTCATGAAGGCGATTGTGGTGGGGGCGGGGTTCGGCGGGCTCACGGCCGCGGCTGGGCTCCACCAGCGCGGGTGGGAAGTGGTCGTCGTGGAGCGCGCCTCGCAGCTGCGGCCGGTCGGCTCCGGACTGGCTGTTGCGCCGAACGGGTTGCGGGCTTTGGACGCGCTGGGAGTCGGCGACGCGGTGCGGAAGCTGGCTGCCTTTCAAGGTGACGCCGCCGTGTCCCGGCCCGACGGCCGGGTGATCGCCCGCACGGCGGGCAAGGCCATGATCCGCCGGTTCGGTGACGCGGTGATCCCCGCGACCCGGTCCTCGGTCATGGACGTGCTGGTGGGGCTGCTGCCGCCGGAGACGTTCCGGCTCGGCGTCACCGCGCAGGGTGTGGAGGCCGGAGACAGTACTCGGCGACCGTGTCTGCTGACCGGTTCCGCGGTCATCGAAGCGGATTTGATCGTCGCCGCCGATGGGGTGAACTCGTCCTTGCGCAGGGCTCTGTTTCCCGAGCACCAGGGCGCGGTCTATAGCGGGATCACAGCGTGGCGTCTGCTTGTTCCGACGCCCGCCGGGGACTTCTTGCCTGGCGAGGTGTGGGGCGGCGGCCAGGTCTTCGGGATCACGCCGCTGGCCGACGGACGCACCTACGCCTATGCGGCCGACTACGCGGAAGCCGGCATTACGTATCCGAATGAGAAGGCGGAGTTGACGCGCCGTTTCGGCGCTTGGCACTTCCCGATCCCCGAACTCATCGAGGCTGCGGCCCCGGAGACGATCCTGCACAACGACATCTATGAGATGGCCGAACCGTTGCCCGCGTATCACCGCGGCGCGGTCGCGATCCTCGGCGATGCCGCGCACGCCATGACCCCGCATCTGGGCCAGGGGGCGAATCAGGCCATGGAGGACGGCGTTACGTTGGCGGCGCTTGTGGGGTCGGCTAAGAGCTCTGTAGAGGTCGCTAGCGGGCTCGCGCAGTACACCGCACTGCGTGCCCCGCGCGGGGCGGACATGGTGCGCCGGTCGCATCGGATGGGTGCGCTGACGCAGAGCACGTCGCGGCCCAAGGAGGCGCTGCGGAACCTGGGGATGGGGCTGGCCGCGCGTCTGGTGCCGGACCTGGTGTTGCGGGCGATGGACCCGGTGGTCGCGTGGCGGCCGCCACAGTGACCGTAGGCTAGGCCGCATGACCCAGACAGCGTCGCCTCCCGTCCCGATTCGCTACGGCTTCCTGGGCCCGGCGGGGACGTTTACGGAGGCGGCGCTTCTTAGCGTTCCCGGGGCATCGGAGGCGGAGCGGGTTCCCTACGAGTCGGTCCCGGCGGCGCTGGACGCGGTGCGGCGGGGCGAGGTGCAGGGCGCGGTCGTCGCGTTCGAGAACTCGGTGGAGGGCGCGGTCCCGGCCACCCTGGATGATCTGTCCACTGAGGAACCGCCGCTGCACATCGTGCGCGAGATCCTGCTCCCGGTGGAGTTCGCGCTAATGGGGCGCCCGGATACGGCGCTCGCGGACATCAAGACGGTCTCCAGCCATCCGCACGCCTATCCCCAGTGCCGCCGTTGGCTGGCCGAGAACCTGCCGGACGCGCGATGGGTCGCGGCGTCGTCCAATGCGGACGCCGCGCGGCTGGTCTCTGAAGGCGTTCATGACGCGGCCCTGGCGGGTGCCTTCGCGGCGCCCTTCTACCGGCTCGCGGTGCTCGCGCAGGACATCCACGACGTCAGCGGGGCGGTCACCCGGTTCGTGATGGTCGTGCCGCGCGGCTCGGCGCCGGTACGCACCGGCGCCGACAAGACGTCGCTCGCGGTGGTGCTGCGGGACAACCACCCCGGCGCGCTTCTGGAGATCCTTGAGGAGTTCGCGGTCCGGGGCGTCGACCTGATGCGCATCGAGTCGCGGCCCACGCGGTCGAAGCTGGGGACGTACTGGTTCTCCATCGACTGCGAGGGACACCTCGACGACGCGCGGGTCGGAGAGGTCCTGACCGGACTGCGGCGGGTCGCCGCCGAGGTTCGCTACCTCGGCAGCTACCCGCGTGCCGACGGACGTGCTGTGGAGGTTCGCAAGGGAACCTCCGACGAGGACTTCCGCGAGGCCGCCGAATGGCTGGCCGGTCTCAGGAACCGATGAGCGCGTTCAGCAGGGCCTCCCGCTCGGCGATCGCCGTGTAGAGCTGTTCGGAGATCGAGCGCAGGGCGTTAAGAGAGTCGTACTGGTAGGCCGCGAGAACGTCCGCCATGGGGTTCTCCATCAGCGTCTGGCGCTCCAGCGCCAGTTCCGCCTGCTTCGCGCGCAGCCAGATCAGGCGGTTGCGCAGCCACATCTCGCGTTGTGGGGCGTCCACGCCGGGACCTGAGGAGGTCAGGGACCACTCCTCGCTCAGCTTCTGGAGCCCGGGGAGGTCGTCCTTCTCGTACGCGGCGTTCACCCGGGTGATGAAGGCCGACCGGCGGGCGATCTCCGTCGGGTCCTGGACCAGGTCCGGGTGCGAGCGGCGGGCCAGCTCCCGGTAGAGGCGCTGCGCGGTCTTGCTGGGACGCACCGGGACGTCCGGGTCTGGAGCCGGTGCTGCCGACTCGCGGGGTCGCGGTGGCGTCTCGGACTGGGCGGCGGCGTCCTCCTCGTCGTCTTCGAGCAGCCCGGCGTTCGCGGCGGCGAACAGCAGCGGGTCCTCGCCGTCGACGCGGGCCCGAGCCTCCACCGCACGGCGGATCGCCTCGGGGTCGCCGGTCATGGCGGCTTCGGTCTCGGCGGTGAGCGCGTCAAGCTCATCCAGCCGGCCGTACAGGGGGCCCAGTTGGATCTGGTGCAGCCGGGTGAACTGGTCCAGCTCGGCACGCAGCGACTCGACGGCCACCTGCGTGTCCAGCAGGGCCGTCTCGGCCACCACGACGGCGTCTTCCAGACTCTGGAACAACGGCTCACTCATTGCCTGGGCAGTCTCCACGGTTGGTCCTCACAGATTTACTCAGGGCACTGCGGCAGAGAGGGTACAGGAGCGACAAGGGGTGACGACTCCGTCTTCGGGCGTACTGTGGTGCGCAGGATGATCGACCTTAACGCAGATCTGGGCGAAGGCTTCGGGCATTGGCGGTTGGGGGACGACGACGCCCTGCTGGACCTGGTCACCAGCGCCAACGTCGCCTGCGGCTTCCACGCCGGCGATCCCTCCACCATGCGCCGGGTCTGCTCGGCGGCGGTAGGCCGCGGAGTACGGATCGGAGCCCAGGTCGGCTACCGCGACCTGGCCGGCTTCGGCCGCCGCGACATCGAGTACGACCCCCACGAACTGGCAGACGACGTCCTCTTCCAGATCGGGGCCCTGGACGCCTTCGCCCGGGCGGCGGGCGACCGCGTGCGCTACGTCAAGCCGCACGGCGCTCTATACAACCGTATCGTGCACGACGCAGTCCAAGCTGAGGCGGTGGTACGCGCGGTAGCGGCATTCGCCTCGGCATACGACGAAACGGTACCTGTCCTGGGCCTCCCCGGATCGGTGTTCCTGGAACTAGCGACCACGGCAGGCCTGCCGACCGTCCAGGAGGCATTCGCGGACCGCGCGTACACCCCGCAGGGAACCCTGGTCCCGCGCACGGCAGCGGGGGCGGTACTGACGTCACCCGAGGAGGTCGCAGGGCGGGCCGTGGAGATGGCGGTGTCGGGGACGGTGCGCGCGATCGACGGAACGCTGCTGGCGGTTTCGGCGCAGTCGTTGTGCGTCCACGGGGATTCGCCCTCTGCCGTGGAGATGGCAGCCGCGGTGCGGGATGGGTTGCGGTCGGTGGGGGTCGAGGTCGGGGCTTTCGCGTGAGTGGGGACCCTTCGGGGGCTTCTGCGGGCTCTTTGGACCCTTCCGAGCTTTCTACGCCTTCGTCGGCTGCGCGGGGATCTGATCCGTCTCCCGGCACCCGCTCTGATTCCGGACAGCGGCAGTCGGATGATCCCCGTGTGCTGCCGGCTGGTCCGTTCGGAGTACTGCTTGAGTTCACGTCGCTGGACGAAGTCCAACGCTGTTTCGCATGGGTCGAGCAGTGGCGCGTATCGCGACCCGGCGTCCTGGTAGATGTGGTGCCTGCCGAGCGCACGCTGATGGCCATCGCGACTTTCGACGATGCGGGCCAGCGTGGGCTGCGGGAGCTCGCGGCGGCGCTGCGGGATGTGGATTGGGCCGCTGCGGGCGCCGACGCCACTGCTCCACCGGGCGCTGATTCTGAGCACGTCGAGCTGCCGGTGACCTACGACGGACCGGACATCGATGAGGTCGCCCGCCTGACCGGCCTCGCCCCCGACGAGGTCGTCGCGCTCCATACGAGCACTGAATTCACGGTCGCGTTCACAGGCTTCGCGCCAGGCTTCGCATACCTGACGGGCCTACCGGAGGCACTGCGCGCGCCACGCCGCGACGCGCCGCGCACCCGTGTCCCCGCAGGCGCCGTGGCCTTGGGCGGGCCGTACGCCGGCGTGTATCCACGCGAATCGCCAGGCGGCTGGCAGCTGATCGGGCGTCTCGCATCATGGGCACCCGCCTTGTGGGACGAGACGCGATCGTCCCCCGCACTGCTGAGACCCGGCATGCGAGTCCTCTTCCGCGACGCCTCGGAGCAGAGCGCCTCAGAAGCCGTCGCCTCCACGGAGTACTCCCCGGCGCCGGATAGATCCAGCGCAACGCAACCGGGCCTGCGTGTGGTCCGCCCCGGACCACTGACCACGGTCCAGGACCTGGGCCGCCCCGGCTTCGCCCACCTCGGCGTCCCACGTTCGGGAGCAGCAGACCGAGCATCACTGAAACTCGCCAACCGCCTAGTGGGCAACGCAGAGGAAGCCGCAGCCCTCGAACTCACCCTCGGCGGCGCCGCAGTCCAACTCGAGGTGGGGCGCTGGGTCGCGGTCGCGGGGGCCCGGTGCGAAATCACGGTCTTCAGCCCCGCTCCCGAGTCGGGCGACGCCAGCGACGACCGCACCGCGCACGAGGACGCTGACTCGGCGGCTGGCAGCAGCTGCGGTGACGCTTTCCAGCCACACCACGCAGCCTCCGCGACCGGCAGCCCGCGACACGGTGTGTCGTTGCGCATCGGTACGGATCCGGCCGCCGGCGCCCGGCCCCATGACGCCTCGGAGCCTGGGGGACCGGCCGCATCGCCCGCTGGAAGCTCTACCGCGGCCGATGCCGGCGGCAGGGCTGGGGGCACGTCGCAGCACCATGGCAGTGCTGGCTTCGATGGCGCGCTACAGGGCGATGACAGTGCTGGTCTTGAGGACGCTCTACAGGGCCGTGACAGTGCTGGCCTTGAGGGCATGTCGCAGGGCCGTGACAGTGTCCGTCCCGACGGCGCGTCGCAGAGGCCCGGGCATGGCAGCGGCGCTAGTTCTGCGAGCGAATCGCGGACCGGCGCTGCCGATTTGCCTGGCGCCAGCGGGCACGGTGACAGTGCCGATCGAGCGGCTGACAGTGGGCAGGAGGGTGCGGCGGCGCGCGGCGGTGCCGGGTTGCGAGCTGGTTCGGGGTCGGGTGATGCGTCGCGGGGGCGTGGCGGTGTGGGTTCGGCGGGGGGTGGTGGTGGGCGTGGTGGCGTCGAAATCGGAGCTGGTGGTGGGCAGGGTGGTGCGCCGCGGGGCGGTGGCGGTGCTGATGTGGCGGCGCCCGGCGGTGGGGTGGAGGGCTGTGGTGTGGAGAGCTGTGATGCGGAGGGCTGTGGTGGTGGGGCGGGTCCGGTCGCTGCGGGCGGTTCTCTGCTTTCCCCCGCCCCCTCCCACCAGCAGATGATCTTGCGGACCGTGCCGGGCACAGCTTTCTACGCGCCGGGTGGCGCTGTGGTTGATGTGGGGGTGGCCAGGGCTGGGGTGCGCGCTTACCT